>DATJWN010000334.1:0-6394 GCA_035501235.1 Reyranella sp. | reverse complement strand
CCGCCGCAGCCCTTCACCGTGCCGTCCAGGCGGGCGAAGATGTCGTCGAGCAGTTCCTGGCCTTCGTCGGGGTCGACAGCAGCCACGTGTCCCGTCGAGTCGACAGTGTCGACCACGAGCACGGTCACGATGCTCCGTTCCGGCGACTCAGCCAGGTTGATCATGCACTGACGGCCGGTCGTCACGCCGGCCTTGCCCCCATTCGATCGTCGACCTGTCCAACCTAATGCATGCGAAGAGGCGAGGGAACCGCGACAGGATCGCCGGATGCTCCTTCATTTCGTGTGACGATGACGCCCCTGTCAGCAAGGTCGCCAGGACCCCGGCTTGTTGGCGCCACGATCGGAGACTAGGCTTTGCGCATGACAGCCACTCGCAAATTGGCGCCAGTGAAGGACGCCAGCCATCTTTACGAGGTCGAGCGGCGCGCCCAGCACGCCGCGCGTCCGGGCTTCAGGATCAGCGAGCTTCAGCTCTCGCCGACCCAGAAGGTCCCTTGGCATTTCCACACCAACATCAGCGACACATTCTACGTGCTGGAGGGCGAGATGCGGCTCTTCCTCCAGGATCCCAAGCAGGAAGTGCGGCTGAAGCCCGGCGAGACCTTCGTGGCTGCGCCCGGTCGGCCGCATCTGGTGACCAATGGCGGCACGACCTCGCTCACCTTCCTGATCATGCAGGGCATCGGCGAGTACGACTACGTCCCGCTGGTCTAGGGATTTGACTCAATTCGGCCCCGAAGGAAGCACAACAACGGCTCGTTTCGTCTTTTGTGGATTCTCAATCACTTAGCAAAGGGGGTGGTGAGACTCTGAGACTCTCGGCTAAAAGCCTTATGCCATCGGCATCGAACCAGTCTCACGCCCCTGAGACTCGGGGCTCAGTCCGACTGAGACCCAGGGCTCAGCCTCGCCCTAGCTGATCGCCGGCTTGTCTGTTCCGACGAACCGAGTCCGAAGCTCGCGCTTCAGGACCTTGCCCGTGGCGTTCCGAGGCAGGACGTCGACGAAGGTCACTGACTGCGGCACCTTGAACTTGGCGAGCCGGCCGAGGCAGTGGCGGATGACGTCGCCTTCCTCCAGCGTCTGGTCGGCCTTGCGCACGATGATCGCCATGCCGACCTCGCCCCAGCGCTCGTTGGGCACGCCGATGATGGCGGCGTCGGCGACCTGCGGCAGCTGGAACAGGACGTTCTCGACCTCGGCCGGGTAAACGTTCTCGCCGCCCGAGATGTACATGTCCTTCCAGCGGTCGACGATGTAGACGAAGCCTTCCTCGTCCATGCGGCAGGCGTCGCCGGTGTGCAGCCAGCCGTCGGTGAAGGCGGCCGCCGTCGCCTCGGGCTTGTTCCAGTAGCCCGGCGTGATGTTGGGGCCCTTGATCAGGAGCTCGCCGATCTCGCCCTGTTTCACGTCCTTGCCCTGATCGTCGACGACGCGGATGGCGGTGTGCATCATGGCCTTGCCGGCCGAGCCGACCTTGCGGATCGCGTCCACGGCATCGAGCATGGTGCCGGCCGGGCTGGTCTCGGTCATGCCCCAGCCCTGGACCAGCGCCACGCCGCGCGCCGCCCAGCCTTCGAGGATGGCGAGTGCGCAGGGCGCGCCGCCCACGCCCGAGATCCTGAGCCGTGAGAGGTCGGCGCTCTGGAACTTCGGATGCTGCATCATGAACTGGTAGGGCGCCGGCACGCCGAAGAAGTGCGTCACGCCGAGCTTGGGATCGGAAAGGTAGTCGAGCGCGAGGCCAGGCTCGAAGGCGCGCATGATCAGGATCGTACCGCCGGCGTGCAGGACGGGATTGGCGTAACAGTTCAGCCCGCCGGTGTGGAACAGCGGCAGGATCACGAGCTGCACGGTCTGCGGTGAGATCAGCGCGGGAATGCCGAGGTTGACCGCGTTCCAGAACACCATGCCGTGGGTGATGATCGCGCCCTTCGGGTGCCCCGTGGTGCCCGAGGTGTACATCACCATGGCGATGTCGTCGTGCGTGACCTCGATCGCGGCGACCGGCCTGGCTTCGGATGCGATCGCCTGCTCGTAGGTGCTGGTCGCGTCGCCAGGCTCGATCTCGAGCAGCGTCTTGGACAGGGCCCGCGCCTGTGCAGCGAAGCTCCGGTCGTGGATCAGGAGCTTGGGCGTCGAATCGTCCAGTATGTATTCGAGCTCCGGCACGGTGAGCCGCCAGTTGAGCGGCAGCATGATGGCGCCCAGCCGTCCGCAGGCGAACTGGATCTCGAAATACTCCGCGCAGTTCGGCGCGAGCAGGGCCACGCGATCGCCCTTGCCGATGCCCATCGCAGCCAGCGCCGCGGCGAGCCGGTCGGTGCGGCGATCGAGATCGGCGTAGGTGAATTTCCGCGCCGTCTGCAGATCGTCGATGGCGAGCTGTCTCGGCCGGCGGCCGGCATGGTGGGCGATCCAGTCGTAGTAGGGTGGGATACCGGGCATCTCAGTTCACGGCCTTGGCGTAGCCTTTCCAGTACGGTTCGCGCAGCTCGCGCTTCAGCACCTTGCCGGCGCCGGAGAGCGGCAGGGCGGCAGCGCGGAACTCCACGCTCTTGGGGCACTTGTAGCCCGCGATCAGACCATGGCTGTGATCGATCACCTGCTTTTCCGTGAGGCTGGCGCCGTCCTTGGGGACGACGATGGCATGCACGCGCTCGCCCCATTGCTCGTCCGGCACGCCGATCACCGCGACCTCGCCGACGCCCACGAGCAGCGAGATCGCGTTTTCGACCTCGGCCGAATAGATGTTCTCGCCGCCGGAGATGATCATGTCCTTCAGCCGGTCGACGATGAAGACGAACCCTTCCTCGTCCATGTAGGCGCCGTCGCCGGAATAATACCAGCCGTCCGCCAGCACGGCGGCCGTCTCCGCCGGCTTGTTCCAGTAGCCCTTCATGATGTTGGGCCCGCGGATCGCGAGCTCGCCGGTCGTACCATGGGGCACTTCGCGGCGCTGGCCATCGACGACCTTGATCTCGCAGCCATAGGCCACCTGGCCGCAGGATTTCAGGCGGCCCGCATAGGGACCGTCGAGCGTCGTGTAGCGCGGATCGAGCAGGGTCACGATGGGTGCTGCCTCGGTCATGCCATAGGCGTGGATGAAGCGCACCCTCGGCATCACCTGCAGCGCCTTGCGCAGCACGCCTTCCGGCATCGGCGAGGCGCCGTAGAGGATGCAGGAGAGGGTCGAGATGTCGAACTCCGGGAACCGCGGATGATTCACGATCATGTTGATCATGGTCGGCACGAACTGCGCGTGCGTCACCCGCTCGGACTGGATGGTCTCGAGCACCTCGGCCGGGGCGAAGCGTGGCACGAAGGCGTGGCGTCCGCCGGCCAGGGTGACGCCGAAGGTGGAGGCGCCGTCGGCGAGATGGAACATCGGGCCGGAATGGATGTAGGCCGTCTCCGTGTCGAAGCCGATGCCGGACACGGCATGCAGCGCGTTCATCACCAGATTGGTGTGGCTCAGCATGACGCCCTTGGACCGGCCGGTCGTTCCGCCGGTGTAGAACAGGCCCGCGATCTCGTCATCCGACGCGCCCACATCGTCGACAGGCTCGTAGGCGGCGAGATCCTCATAGTGCAACATGCCTTCGGGCGAGGAGATGTCGTCGATCCAGAGGATCTCGCGCACAGCCTGAGTCTTGTCGTCGAGGTCCTTGAGGTGATGGGCCATCGTGCCGTCGATGAAGAGCGCGACGGCGCCCGAATCCGACAGGATGTATTCGATTTCCGGTGTCGCGAGCCGCGTGTTGATCGGCACCATGACGGCGCCGATCCAGGGCAGGGCGTACATGAGCTCGAAATACCGGTCGCTGTTCAGCGCCAGGATCGCGACTCGGTCGCCGCGCCGGATGCCGAGCGCGCTGAGCGCCCCGGCAACGCGTGCCACACGTTCGACACACTGGCTCCAGGTGCGATGGCGCGCAGCGAAGCGCGTGGCCGGCGCCCGCGGCCGCGTCTGGACCGCCCGGCGCAGCCCCTGTGTCAAGGCGAACATGGAGCATGCTAGGGGGACGCTCCTTCGCGCGGCAAGGGGGATCGTGCTAAAGGGGCAATATGAACGAGATGTCACCTTCCATGTCCGCCCGGGCGCCGTTGGAGTTCGATCCGCTGGACGCCGGCTTCATCAACGATCCGTATCCGTTCTATCGGCGCCTGCGCGAGGAGGCTCCGGTCTTCAAGGCGCGGCAGGGTATGTGGCTGTTGACCCGCTACGAGGACGTGGCCTTCTCGCTGCGCGACAAGCGGTTCGGCAAGGATTATGCCGGCACCATCCGCCGACGCTACGGCGAGGATCGGATGCACGAGCCGACGATCGCCAATCTCGCCAAGACCATGCTGGTCATCGATCCGCCGGATCACACGCGGCTGCGTGGGTTGGTGAACAAGGCCTTCACCGCCCGTCGGATCGCCGAGATGCGTCCGCGCATCGCCAAGGTCGTGAGCGAGCAGCTCGATCGTGTGGCGGACAAGGGTGTGATGGACGTGATCCGCGATCTCGCGCACCGGCTGCCGGTCATCGTGATCTGCGACATGCTGGGAATTCCCGAGGAGCATCGCGCGCCCTTCCTCATGGCGAGCACTGTCGGTGCCCGCATCCTCGATCCCGTGCCCATGAGCCGCGAGGAGCTCGACCGCTCCAACGTGGCGACGCAGATGGGCAACCAGTATTTCGACCAGCTCTGCGAGCTGCGCCGCCGCGAGCCGCAGGACGACCTGACGACCGAGCTGGTGCGCGCCGAGGAGGCGGGCGACCGGCTGTCGACGGAGGAGCTGCACGCCAATATCGGCCTGCTGTTCGGCGCGGGCCACGAGACCAC
The DNA here is from genome assembly GCA_035501235.1 of Reyranella sp. GTDB lineage: Bacteria > Pseudomonadota > Alphaproteobacteria > Reyranellales > Reyranellaceae > Reyranella. Next base: position 1,560 of record DATJWN010000334.1, on the reverse strand, counting down.
GACCAACCTGATCGGCAACGGCCTGCTCGCGCTGCATCGCGCGCCCGATCAATGGCGGCGCCTGAAGGAAGACCCGTCGCTCATCCCGGGCGCCATCGAGGAGCTGCTGCGCTACGATTCGTCGGTGCAGATGACGGCGCGCGTCGCCACCGCCGACATCGAGGTGGGCGGCGTCACCATCCCGGCGCACGAGAATGTCGTCTCGCTTCTGGGCGCGGCCAATCGCGATCCCGCGCAATATACCGATCCCGAGACGCTCGACGTCGGCCGGCAGAATGTGCGGCCGATGTCGTTCGGCGGCGGCATTCATCATTGTCTCGGCGCGCAGCTCGCGCGGCTCGAAGGCGAGCTGGTCTTCACCGCTCTGATCGAACGTATGCCCAATCTCGAATTGCCGGAGAAGGATCAGCCGGCCTGGCGGCAGAACTTCACCCTGCGCGGCCTCACCAAGCTGCCGGCCGTGTGGCACTAGGCCATGGCGGGAACGTGGCGGGGCGAGGGCGGCCAGCATCAAGGCGCGCGTCCCTACCAGGAAGACAGCTGGGCCTTGCAGCCCTTGGCCAACGGAGCATTGCTTGCCGTGCTGGCCGACGGCATGGGTGGCCATGTCGGCGGCGCCACCGCCTCGAAGCTGGTGGTCGACGCCTTCGTCGCCGCGCTCACGGCCGGCCGCAATCTTGCGCAGGGACTACAGGAGGCCAATGCGGCGGTCGGCAAGGGCGTGGCCGGCAAACCCGCCCTCTCCGGCATGGGCTCGACCGCCGTGGCGGTCCTTCTCAAGGGCGATGAAGTGCGCTGGATCAGCGTCGGCGACTCGCCGTTCTACCTGGTGTCGGGCGGCAAGCTCACGCGCCTGAACGCCGACCATTCCATGGCGCCCCAAATCGACGAGCTGCGCGCCCGCGGCATGATCTCCGCGGAGGAGGCGGCGAACCATCCCGGCCGGCACACGCTGCGCGAGGCGGTGATGGGCGACCCGCTGACCCTGATCGACGAGGGCAGCCGCAAGCTCGAGGCCGGCGCGATGCTGCTGCTTTGCAGCGATGGCGTCGAGAGTCTCGAGCATGCCGCTATCGCCGCCGCGTCGCGGTCGGCGAAGAGCTTGATCGACGCCGTTCTCGCCGTCGGCAGCCCTCATCAGGACAACATCACCGTGATCAAGCTGGAGCGTGCCAAGTGAGCGGGCCGGTCGTCATCGAAGTCACGCGCGGCCCTCTGGTCGAAAGCCGGCACGAGGGAATCGCCGCCGTGGTCAAGCCCGACGGCACGGTCGTCGCGGCGTGGGGCGACATCGACGCGCCGATCTATCCACGCTCGGCCAACAAGCCGATCCAGGCCATGGCCTTCGTCGAGAGCGGCGCCATCGAGAAATTCGGCTTGGGCAACGAGCACGTGGCGCTGTCCTGCGCCTCGCATAATGGCGAGACGCGGCACGTCGAGACGGTGCGCGCCTGGCTGAAGAAAGTCGGCCTCGGCGAAAGCGATCTCGAATGCGGCGCGCATGCTCCGCGCCTGCAGTCGAGCATCGAAGCCATGGCGCGCGACAATGCCTCGCCGGGG
>DATJWN010000333.1:0-9601 GCA_035501235.1 Reyranella sp. | reverse complement strand
ACGGTGGGCTGCAGGAAGCGTCGGTCGCCGGGCGGCCAGCCCATGAGGTCCCACAGGAGCTGGATGGCGCCCTCCGAGCGCAGCTTCACCAGAAGCTGCTCGCGCACCGGCGTGGCCGAGGGCAGGGTCAGGATGATTCGCGACAGCCGCCGCGGCAGCTCGGCCAGCGGCCGGTCGAGGCGGCCCACCGGATTGTTGATCATGGTCATCGCCTGCCAGATGACCTCGGCGACCATCAGCGCGTACATGGACGAGCGCGAGAAGTTCATCGTCCGCGCCGCCTGCGAGGCATCGCGCGGCAGGCCGCCGTCGTAGACGCGCTTGAAGAGGCCGGCGTTGCGCCTGAGCTGGCTGAGATTCTCGCCGCTCGAGTTCAGCAGGTTGCGCAGCCGCTTGCCGAGAGTGGGATCGTCCTCGCCGATATACTGGTCCTTGGGGAAGCGCCATTCCTGCTGCACGGGCCGCAGGTCCCATAGATAGCGCTTGGGGCTCGACAGCCCGCTATAGCCTTCGGTGCCGTCCTGGCGATCGCGGATGCGGCTCGCTTCCGGCCCGACACGGACCGGGCTCGGCCAGAAGAAGGCGCGGGCCCGACCCGAGCGGCGCGACAGATCCTCGTCGCCGAACGACGGGCAGAACAGCTCGACATGGCTCTCGAAGGCGCCGCTGTACAGAAGTGTCGGATCCTGCAGATCGCGCAGCTTGAGCGTGTAGGAATCCTTGAGGTCGGCATTGAGCTTGTTGGGAATGCGCTCGATCAGGATGCCGTAGGTGCGGCTGTTGCCGATATCGAGGACGAGGTCGACGTCGACCGGCTGGCTGCTGCTCTGGGGATCGACGAAGCGCACCTTGCGCGGCGCGACCGCCTTGTTGAGCGTCTCGAGGAAGACGAAATAGCGGGCCAGCGCTTCCAGCCGGCCCTGGTCCTCGTCCGCGCGCTGGGGGCGGCCGCGACGCTGCACGAACTTGAATTCCTGGAACAGGCGCTCGACCCAGTCGCGCACCCAGAGGCCGTAATCCTGCCCCGTGCCCTCGGGATCGGGATTGTGGACGAACCAGTGCAGGTCCTTGAAGCGGCTGAGGTAGCTGAACTCCCAGCTCGGGCCGGTATGCTGCGCCGCGGGCGTGGTGAAGGTGAGCGGCGGTTCCTGATCGTCGATCGCGGTGTCGAAGGCGAACACGACCTTGTGCGTGATGGGCGCATCCTCGCCGCCGCCCTCGTGGGTGACGCGCACGCGCACCCAGTTGGTCGGTCCGTTGCGATAGACGGGCGTCGGCCCGAACGGATCGGCGCGCAGATGGGCCACGTACGGGACGGGCACCCACTTGCCGAGGAACGGCTCCAGGGCCCGCACCGGGCTCAGCTCGTAGACGCGGTCGGTATAGTCGCGCGGCGGCGGCTCGCCGGTCTCGGGGAAGTCCTCGTTCCAGCCGGCAAGCAGGCGCGCCGGGATCTCGCCCGTCCGCTGATCGCGCTCCTGCGGAAACTCGCGTTCGATGAAGGGCCGCTGGAAGCGCGGCACCCGGTCGAGATGAAAGCCGTATTCGACGAACTGGACGCCCGAGTTCGGCACCAGGACCAGGGTCTCCGGCAGCTCGCTCGAATCGGCGGGACGGGATGTATCCGCGGCAGGACTCATCTCACGACCTCCGTGACATCGACCAGCTTGCGCTCCTGGCTGACGCTCCCCGACACTGTCCGCACGTTCGCTCCATCCTTGATTCGTATCTGGAAGGGAATGGTCGGGCGGGTGTCGCCCTTCCGCTCATACAACACGACCGCGATCCTGAATTTCCCCTTCGGCACCTGGCCTTCCGGCCAGAAGACGTTCTCGACCGGCGTCGTCGACTGGTTCTTGGGTCCGTTCATGTCGATGTCGAGCGTGCCGCCGCAGCCGCTCCGGCGCGAGTAGGAAATCTCCTCGCCGTCGGGACAGAAGACGCGCAGATCGAGGTCGGCATTGCCGTCCCAGGCAAGGGAGATCTGGAAGTCGCCGGTGGCCGCCTTCGCCTCCTTCAGGCGCCGGTCGATATCGGAGGCCGACGGGCCGGAGCCGGATCGATCGGAGCCGGGCGCGCTCGAGGGCTGATTGCCCGGCGGCCGAGACGCCTCCGCCTGCCGGGTCTCGTTGGCGCAGGCGATCTGCTTCTTCAGGATCTCGAGTTGCAGCCGGCGCAGCTCGTTGCCCAGCTCGCGCGACCGGTCCAGATCGCCCGTCGTCGCCGCGACCGCCGTTCCCGGACAGAAGGCCTCGCCGATGTGATGGAAGATGCCGTACCCGGGCAGGCCCATGCCGCACGCACGCAGCAGCATCCAGGCAATAAGCAGCAGCAACAAGGTCAAGGCGAGCCACAGCAACAGCCACCAGCGGCTGCGGCGCTGGTCGGTCAGGACCATTGCCGGCGCGCTCGCGAAGACCGGCGCGACGGCCTCACGCACAAAGGCGGGCGGCAGTTCGGCCGGCCGCTCGCGCACCATGGCCTTGGGCAAGGCGCCGGCACGCGAGGGAGCGTCGTTCGCGTGGCCCCAGCCGACCAGCACCGGATACCAGCGGGCCGGATCGGCCTTGTCGCGCGCCACATAGATATAGTCGGCGCGCGGCGAAGGCACCGTGATGGCCGAGGCAAGCAACTCGCCCTGAGGGTCACCCGCGCCTTTCAATCGCTCGCTTTCGCCCTGCAGCGCCGCCAGCGACTCGTCGACCCGGGCCAGCACCTCCGTGCGCTGCTCCTCGGGCAACGACGTCAGGGCCGTGTAGATTTTGTCGCCCGGGCCGTACCAGTCGGTCGAATTGCGGTCCCGGGACGGAACGGGCTCGGAGAAAAGCCTGGCCAGATCGGCGGACGCGCCGGAAGGCAACGACAAGCCGCCGACGAGGCGATCGAAGTCGCGCGCCGCCGCCGGACCCACTGGCCGCAACCCGGCCAGACGTGTCGATGCAATCCGTACGTTTTCCACTCGAGACTTACCGCCCCTCTGCGTCAATAGTCTGGCATACGCCAGACAGGCCGTCGATTCTCGGTTGTGTCGGCCGGCCTCCTTGACGGCGACGCGCGCTTCTACCCAAGATATTTTGCCTTTAAGGCGGCCTAAAATGCGATGCTGTACGGGCGGCCTGGAGCGGGGACGATGAAGCTTATCCGAACGAATGCACTGCGCGGCTTGGTTGAGGCCGAGGCCGCCTCGACCCCCATTACCGACCGCTGGAAAGAGATATCCTCGCTGATCGGCGAGCGCTGCGGCAGCGACGTTGCGCAGCTTTTCGCCGAGCCGACGATCTCGCGCTCCAACGGCGCCTCCGAGTCGATCGCCCGCTGGTATTCGGAGGCCGACGGACCCGCCGTCAGCTATTCCGCCCTGGACGCCAGCGCCCGAGGCGCCACGGCGGCGCACCTCACCTCCGTACTGGCGCGATTGGAGCCGCTGCTGCGCGATCCGCAGACCGCTCCTCAGATTGGGCCGATGGTCCAGATCCCGTCGATGGCCGACGTCATGGTCGTGGGCGGCCGGCCGGTGATCGTGAACTGGGGTTTCCTGCCCGAAGCCGTCGCCGCGTCGCCGTCCCAGCGCGAGGCGCATTTTCGCAGCACGCTCGGCCAATTCCTGCCGGGCGTCTCGGTACCCGCCTTCAACGCCGGCAGGGTTGCATCGCCCCCGCCGATCGCCGCCGCGGCGGCAGCGGCCGCTCCGCTGCGCGCGGCCGCACCGGCGGCGGCCACCGCGGCCGCGGCGGCGGTTGCACCGGCGGTCGTCACGACGGAGGTGATCCGGCGCGACCGCTCGTGGATCCCGATCGCGATCGCGACGGCGGTGGCGCTGATCGTCCTCCTCGTCCTGCTGATCCCCGGCGTCCTGATCTATCCCGACCAGAGCTCGGCCTCGGCGGACGAGCTCGACAAGGTGCGGCAGAACAACCGCACGCTGGAGACACGCATCGAGGAGTTGAAGCGCCAGCTCAACGAGGCGTCCTGCACCGCCCAGAGTCCGACCGGCGCCGGACCTGCCGCACCGGCCACTCCTGCCGCACCACCGGCAGCACCGCCGGCGGCCCCGCCGGCAGCCAGCCCGCCGGCGGGCGGCAATGCACCGGCCGGTGCGCCTACGCCCTCGCCGGTCGATCAGGCGCCACCGCCGCCGCCCGAACCGAGCACGAAGTGACGGGCACCACGCGCGGGGAGCGGCATCGTGGAGAGTAGGCGCCTCGTCTCGACCTCGCTCGACGGCCTGAGGCCGATCGGCCGGCTGGGCGAACGCAACCATGCCCAGCTGGTCGCCTATCTCGCCGGCCATCCCGAGCTCGGCCCGGATGTCGGGGCGCTGTTCGCCGAACCCGTGCCGTCGCGCGACGGCAGCCAGGTCGACTGGTATGTCGAGGGCGACCGCCGCGCGCTGCCGGTCGACTCGCTCGACGCGGCGAAGCAGACCGAGCTCGTCGACCGCATCACCCAGCAGCTTGCCGCGATCCGCCAGGAAGGCGAGCGCCTCAACGGCATCGGCGATCCGCTGGGCCCGGTACTGATCGCCGCCAGCGAGACGCCCGCTCCTCTCGCGCGCTATCTCCATGTCCTCGGCGAGGGCGAGACGCCGGTGCTCGTCTGCTGGGGCTATACCGACGACACGCCGCGGGCCACGGGCGCCCTGCCCCAGGCCATGAAGGCTGCCCCTCTCGCACCGCCCTTCATTCCCGATCCCGCCGAAGAGCCCGCAGTCGCGCCGATCGTGAAGATCGTCGAGAAGCGCAGCTCCTTCTGGTGGTTGACGCTTTGGCCGGTGCTGGCCGCCCTGCTGATCGCCGTCGGCTGGCTGCTGCTGCGCGGCTGCGGCATCGCCTGGCCCGGCGACCTCGATCACGGCTTCCTTTATTGCCGCCCCGGCAGCGAAGCGCTCGCAAGCGAAGTCGAACGCGGCCGCGATCTCGACGCCCAGGCCCATCAGCTCGAGATGAAGCTGATCCAGGGCCAGACGACGTGCCTCGCGAACCGGCCGCCGCCGCTGCCCAAGGACCGATGGAACGACAAGGACCTGTCGGTGCTCGCCGGCTGCTGGACGCTCGGCCACGACACCCAGAGCATCGTGGTCGACGATACCGGCCGGCAGCAGACCTGCACGGTCCACGCCGGCACGATCTGCTTCGGCAAGGACGGCACCGGCACGCGCGAGCAGACCACGGACTGCGGCACCACGCGCTTCTCGGTGTGCAAGGCAGGCGTGAAGGCGCACTTCACCGACGAGGGCGCGCTCGCGACCGAGCAGCCCGAGACCAAGTGCAACCCGCAGACCATCACCTGGCACAGCAAGCCCAATGCGCTGATCTGCAAACGCGTCGACGAAGGCGGCGCGCTCTGCCGCGACGGCGACAACTTCGAACACGAGTTCCGCCCCAAGACCGGCAAGTGAGGCGCGGTGAGCGCGCGTCCATCACGGCTGCCTTATCTGCTGTGGCCGGCCTTCGCGCTGCTGATCCTCGCCGCCGGCGCCGTCCTGCTGCCGGCCTGCGGATTGTCCATGCCCGCCGTGCCGCGGACCCTGGGCTGGAACTTCTGTCCCGCCGAACCGCCGGCTTTGCGGGCCGATACCGCCGAGGCCGACCATCTGCGCCGCACGATCGCCACCCTCGAGAAGGAGCTCGGCGACAAGCACCTCGCCTGCGCCGTCGTCCCTGCGCCTCCCCTGCCGCCGCTCGAACTGCCCAGGGAGGCCGGACCGCCTCAACCGCAGCAGACCGCCGCCCTCAAGCCGCCCACGCCACCCCAGCCCCAACCCCTGCCGGAAAATCGCTGGAACAGGAAGGACCTCACCCTCCTCCAGGGCTGCTGGCTGCTCGGGCGCGAGGTCATCGTCGAACGCGGCAACATCGGCGCCGCCAACCGCGAGACCAACTGCGTTCAGAAATCCGCGCAGCTCTGCTTCGACGACAGGGGCCACGGCCAGTATGAGCAGGTGACGACCTGTCCGATCTCCGGCACCGCCCGCTGCTCGGCGCCGGTGCAGGCAAGCTTCGGCGACGACAGAAGCCTCGTCGCCACCCGACCGCAGGCGGCTTGCCAGCCGCAGGATCAGATCATGCTGGCCGGCACCTTCACCTGCCGGCGCATCGACGACACACATGCCGTGTGCCGCAGGCATGTCGAAGATTCGGACTTCGCGGACAAGGACATGGAGTTCTATCGCAAGCCATGACCCCCGCGCCCGGCGGCGAGCGTCAGGCGGCGATCACCGGTTCGGTGCCGACGATGGTCGTGCGATGCATCACGCGGCGCTCCTCGGGATCGTGCGGCGTGACCGCGTGCACGGTGCAGCGATTGTCCCACATCAGCACGTCGTGCGGCTCCCAGACATGACGGTACATGTATTGCGGCTGGGCCGCGAACTCGCTCAGTTCCTCGATCAGCCGGCGCGCCGGCGCGTCGTCCATACCCTCGATCTGATCGTTGTAGATCGAGCTGATGTAGAGCGACTTGCGCCCCGTCACCGGATGGCGCCGCACCATGGGATGCCACACGGGCGGCATCGCCTTGCGCTCCGATTCGGGCGGCGGCGGGTTGCCGACCAGGCGCGCCAGCATGCCGAAGTCATGCCGCGCCCTGCGACCCTCGACCTGGCGACGCAGGCTCTCGGGCAGGTCGTCGTAGACTTCGTACATGTTGATGAACTGCGTGATGCCGCCGGTGCGGCTGATCTCGATGCCGTGCAGCAGCGAGCCCACGCTCGGGGTCGGGCGGTAGCTCGAATCCGTATGCCACTGGCGCGACGAGGAGAGTTGCTTCTGCGACGGCTCCGACGGCTTCAGCAATTTGTCGTTCTCGTCGACATTGGAGACCAGGAAGATCTCGCGCACGCGATCGGAGCGCAGGTGGAGCGAGGTCTGGTGGAAGATCTCGGGTTCGCCGAAGTGGCGCGTGAAGGCCACGTGCTCCTGGTCGGTGACGGGCTGGTCGGGGAACACCACGACCAGGTGCTTCATCCAGGCATCGTGCACCGCACGCTTCGTCCCATCGTCGAGAGGACGGCGCATGTCGACACCGCGGATTTCCGCACCGAGAGCCGGATGGCGAGCCGTGACGGTGATGGCCATGGAGTTGGATGGTAGACTTCCGCCCATAATCGGCCAAGAGGGCGCGGTAGGGGGACGGAAACATGGATTTCACCGGCAAGGTCGCCCTGGTCACGGGCGGCGGCAATGGCATCGGCCGTGCCGCTTGCATCGCCTTCGCGAAACACGGCGCCAAGGTCGTGGCGGTCGATCGCGACGGCGCGGCGGCGGAGGCGACCGCCGGAATCATCCGCCAGGCGGGCGGCGAGGCGCTCGCCATCACGGCCGATGTCACCAGGTCGGCCGAGGTGAAGGCCTATGTGAAGGCCGCCATCGACACGTTTGGCCGCATCGACTGCTTCTTCAACAATGCCGGCATCGAGGGCAAGCTCGCGCCCATCGCCGAATGCGACGAGGCGATGTTCGACTCCGTGATCGGCGTCAACGTGAAGGGCGTGTTCCTCGGCATGAAGTACGTGCTGCCGGAGATGATCCGCCAGAAGAGCGGCGCGGTCGTGAACACCGCCTCGGTCGCGGGCCTGGTCGGGACGCCCGGCATGCCGGCCTATGTCGCCTCCAAGCACGCCGTGATCGGCCTCACCAAGACCGCCTCGGGCGAGGTCGCGCGCCAGGGCATTCGCGTGAACGCCGTCTGCCCCGGCCCTGTCGATACGCGCATGATCCATTCGATCGAGGAGCAGCTCGCGCCGGGCAAGGCCTCGACCATCCAGGAGCGCTACCAGTCGGCGCAACCGACCGGCCGCTACACGACGGTCGAGGAGATCGCCAACATGGTGCTGTTCCTCTGTTCGGACCTCTCGGGCAACACGACCGGCGGCCAGTACGTCGTCGATGGCGGCCGCACCGCGACCGGCGGCGCGTTGAGCAACGTGGTGGCACGCTAGGAGGCCCACGCCGCCTCGGTGGACCAGTCTCACGCCCCTCGGCCTCGAGTCTCACGCGCCTGAGACTGGTCCGATGCCCATGGCATAAGGCTTTTGGCCCCCGAGTCTCAGAGTCTCACCCACCCCCATCGCCAAGTGGTTGAAAATCCACAAAAGACGAAAAAGCGCCGGTCCAGACCCTGGTGCGACTCGACCGTCGGCATATTCCGTTCGGCTGATTCCAGCCGAACGGAACAGGCTCTAGTTCTCCTGGCGCAGGGCGCTTTCGTGCCAGCGCCGCAGCAGGAGATGCGAGACCAGGCTCAGCAGCAGGAAGATCACGATGCCTGACGCCGAAACGAGCGCCAGGGCCGCGAACATCAGCGGGATCTTGAGCTGGTAGCTCGCCTCGAGGATGCGGAAGGCGAGACCCGAGGCCGTGCCGCCGGACCCGGCGACGAACTCGGCCACCACGGCGCCGATCAGCGCGAGACCGCCCGAGATGCGCAAGCCGCCCAGGAAGTACGGCAATGCAGCCGGCAAGCGCAGGTACTGAAGCATCTGCCAACGCGTCGCGCCGTAGAGCTGGAACAGATTGATCAGATTGTGGTCGGCCGAATTGAGGCCGAGGATCGTGTTCGACAGGATCGGGAAGAAGGCGACGATCCACGCGCAGATCAGGAGCGAAGCGAGCGTGTTGTTCACCCACACGATGATCAAGGGCGCGATCGCCACGATGGGTGTCACCTGCAGGACGATGGCGTAGGGCAGCAGCGACATCTCGAGCCACTTGAACTGCGTGAACAGGATGGCGAGCAGGCCGCCCACGACCACGGCGGCCAGCAGCGCGAGGCCCGTGATCTCGAGGGTGATCCCGAGCGAGACCGAGAGCGTCCCCCAGTTCTCCAAGAGCGTCCGCACGATGCGCCATGGACCCGGCAGGAGGTAGGGCGGGATCGCGAGCGCCCACACGATCCATTCCCAAAGGCCGAGCACCAGCACGCCGATCGCCAAGGGCGCCGCGATCTGCTGCCAGTCCATGGCCCGCGCTTTTTTGCCGGTCATGCCGCGATCGCCTCCTCGAGCTTCGCCGAGACGGTGCGACAGAGCTCGGCATATGCCGCCGAGGTACGATAGGCCGCCGGACGCGGGAAGGCGGCGGGGCTGCCCAGGTCGGCGATGATCCGTCCCGGCCGTGCCGCCATGACGGCGATGCGTTGCGAGAGATAGGCCGATTCGAAGACCGAGTGCGTCACGAACACGACCGTGAAGCCCGTGCTCGCCCAGAGCGCCAACAGGTCGTCGTTCAGCTTGTGGCGCGTGATCTCATCCAGCGCGGCGAAGGGCTCGTCCATCAGCAGGATCCTGGGCTGCGTGACGAGCGCGCGGGCAATCGACACGCGCATCTTCATGCCGCCCGACAGCTCGCGCGGATAGGCGTTGCGGAAGCCTTCCAGGCCGACGGCGGAAAGGGCCAGATCGGCCCGCTCCGTCGCCTCGCGCGCCGGCAGGTGCCTCAGCTTCATCGGCAGCACGACGTTCTGCAGCGCGGTGGCCCAGGGCATCAGGGTTGCTTCCTGGAAGACGAAGCCCACGTCATGCAGGGCCTGGTCGGTGCTCTCGTCCCGCTTGGGCCAGCCGATGCGGCCGGCGGTGACCTCGGCGAGGCCCGAGATCATGCGC
>DATJWN010000332.1:0-14992 GCA_035501235.1 Reyranella sp. | reverse complement strand
ACCACGTCCTTGAGCCGCGGCAGGTTGGAGCGATGGCCAACCAGCACCGCGTCGTTCATGGCCACGACCACGACCTCCTCGACGCCGATCACTGCGGTCAGCGGACCGTCGGAGCGCACATACGAATTGCGCACGTGGTCGATCTCGACCGGGCCTTCGGTGACATTGCCTTCGCTGTCGGCCGCGCCGACATCGAGCAAGGCATCCCAGGTGCCGAGATCAGACCAGCGGAAGCGGGCCGGCACGACCCAGCATTTGTCGGTGCGCTCCATGACCGCATAGTCGATCGACTTAGCCGGCGCCTTGGCGAAGGCGTCGGCATCGAGGAACACCGTCGTGCCGTTGCGCCTGGCCTTGGTGACCGCCTCCTCGGCTGCGGCCGCCATGGCGGGTTCGAAGCGCGCCATCTCCGACAGGAGCAGTGCGGGCGGAAACAGGAAATTTCCGCTGTTCCACAGCAGTCCCTCGGCGATGTAACGCAGCGCTGTCTGCGCGTTTGGCTTCTCGACGAAGGCCGCGACTTTCTGCACGGGGCCAATGCTTTCGCTGCCCGGCCGGATGTAGCCATAGTCGGTCTTGGGCTCCGTCGGCGGAATGCCGAAGGTGACGATGCCGCCCTTTTGCACCGCCGCGAGACCCTCGCGACAAGCGGCGTGAAACTCCGCGTCACCGATCACCAGATGGTCGGAGGCGAGCGCCAACACGGCCTTGGCGCCCTGGTTCCTGCAATAGGCGGCGGCGGCGGCCATGGCCGGCCCGGAGTCGCGGCGCGATGGCTCGACCAGGATGTCGATTTCCATGCCGACGTCCTTGGCCTGCTGCTCGGCCATGAAGCGGTAGGCGTCGTTGGTGGCGATGACCGGCTTGCCGAACAGGCTGCGGTCGGCCACTCGCTCCAGCGTCTGCTGGAAGGTCGACTGCTTGCCGAGCAACGGCACGAACTGCTTGGGCATGCTTTCGCGTGACAGCGGCCACAGGCGCTTGCCTGAGCCTCCAACGAGGATGACGGGTATGATCGACGACATGGGGCGGCGATATAGCCGAAGGCGCCGGCCGGGCCAATGGCCCGACTTGCCTCACGCCCCGCCGTTTCCGGCCGCCGCCCCCTCGTTTTCCAGGCGCCGCCGCCGGGCCTCGGTCTCGACCGCGGCCACCAGGGTGGGGATCCGGGCGGCGATGCCGTAGAAGTCGCTGGCATACAGGACCAGGAGAGTCACGGGCTTGGTGGTCACGATGCTGGCGCTGCGCGGCCGTCGATCGAGGAGCGCCATCTCGCCGAAGAACCCCCCCTGGCCGAGCCGGACCGGACCGTGCGGCAGCCGCACCTCGACCTCGCCCTCGGCGATGAAGAACATCGCGTCTCCGGGCTCGTCGCGGCGGACGACGACGATGCGCGGCGGGTAGTGGCGCACCCGGAGCTTGCTCACGATCTCGGACAGGGTGACCGTGCCCAGCTCGGCGAACATCGGCACCTTCGTCACCTGGTCCCAGACGCGCAGATATTCACCGCGGCGCTCCTCCTCGGCGAAGCGGGCGGCGAGGATGCCGGTCATGAGCGCCAGCACGACGATGCCGCTCACCATGACGACCGACCCGATGATCTTGCCGCCCACGGTGTGAGGGACGACGTCGCCGTAGCCGGTTGTCGTGAGTGTCACCACCGACCACCAGAGGGCGTCCGGAATGCTGCCGAACTTGTCGGGCTGCAGGTCGCGCTCGAAGATGTGCGTGGCCGTCGCCGATCCGATCAGCACGATCATGAAGATGATGAACACCGAGGCCAGCGTCGCGCGCTCGTTGGAGATCACCCGCACGAGCGTGCCCATCGCCGGCGCATGGACGCCGAGCTTCAGCACCCAGAGGACGCAGAAGATCGCGGCCATGTCGCTGTCGGCCTTGACCGCCCGTGTCGTGATGGCGAAGGCGGGAAGCACCGCCAGCAGGCCGACCAGACCGGTCAGGGAGGTGGCCCAGTTCCAGCGGGCCCGCCTCTCGGACATGCCGGCATAGCGCGGCGTCTCGGGAGCGGACCAGAGGCGCACGATGTACTCGGCGAGAAAGACCCCGGCGACCAGGACGATCAGGAGTGTCAGGCCCCTGTCGAGGGCGCGCGGCAGGTTGTCGATCGTGGACAGGGCCACGGCGAGCAGCCCCGTGCCCAGCACGCCGAGATGGAACAAGCGCCAGCGCCGACCGCCCGGGCTGTTGTCGAGATGCCTGAGGATCGCGTGAGTATGCGCGCGGATCGACGAAGACGATGACACCGTCGGCACCATAGGCCGGTCGGATCGCGATTTGCAACGCAAGTGAGTTTCGACAGGGTTGTCCTCTGGCCTCCGCCGCGGCCCAGCCGTTAGTCTCGGCCGGCAGACCGGGAGGGGCGATGGAACCGCGGCAGGTCAGGACGGCGGCGGATGCGCGAAAGATCGTCAAGCAGCGCGGGCTCAGCCACGTCAAGGTCGGCGTCCATGACCTCGACGGCGTGCTGCGCGGCAAGTACCTGCATGTCGACAAGTTCCACTCCGCGCTCGAGGGCGGCATGGGCTTCTGCGACGTGGTGCTGGGCTGGGACAGCTACGACCAGCTCTACGACAATGTCTCCTTCACCGGCTGGCACACCGGCTATCCCGATGCCAATGTCCGGCTGTTGCCCGCGACCTGCCGCGAGATCGCGACGGAGCCCGGCAATCTCCTGTTCCTGGCCGAGTTCTCAGGCCCAGCCGAGGTGCTCTGCCCGCGCGGCCTGCTGCGACGCGTGCTCGACCGGGCGAAGCAGATGGGCTTCGAGGTCAAGGTCGGCTTCGAATACGAGTTCTTCGTCTTCGCCGAGACGGCCCAATCGATCCGGGAGAAGGGCTACAAGAACCTCAAGCCCATCTCGCCCGGTTTCTTCGGCTATTCGGTCCTGCGCAACTCGGTGCTGAGCGACTGGTACAAGGACCTCCTCGCGATGTGCGAGGCGATGGACATGGGCATCGAGGGCCTGCACACCGAGACCGGCGCGGGCGTGCTCGAAGCCGCGCTCCGTGTCGCCGACGGGCTGGAGGCGGCCGACAAGGCGGCCCTGTTCAAGCTCTTCACCAAGGTGCTGGCACAGAAGCGCGATTGGCTCGCCACCTTCATGGCCAAGTGGTCGAAGGACTGGCCGGGTTGTGGCGGCCACATGCACATGTCGCTGTGGAAGGACGGCCGGCCCGCCTTCTTCGACGAGAAGGCGCCGCATCGCATGAGCCGGACCATGCGTCAGTTCGTCGGCGGCCAGCAGGCGCTGATGCCGGAGATGCTGGCCATGATCGCGCCGACGGTGAATTCCTACCGCCGCCTGATCCCGGGCTTCTGGGCGCCGACGGCGGCGAGCTGGGGTGTGGAGAACCGCACCACGGCGCTCCGGGTCATCCCGGGATCGCCCAAGTCGACGCGGGTCGAGTACCGGGTCGCCGCCGCCGACGCCAATCCCTATATCGCGCTGGCCGCGGCGGTCGCCTCGGGCCTGTGGGGCATCGAGAACAAGATCGATCCGGGCGAGCCGGTGAGCGGCAATTCCTACGACCGCAAGCACCCCGCCAAGGCCCAGCTGCCGCGCACCCTGATGGAGGCGGCGGGGCGACTGAAGGCATCGAAGGCGGCGCGGTCTTTGTTCGGCGACGCCTTCGTCGATCATTATTCTGCAACACGCGAGTGGGAAGAGCGGGAGTTCCGCAAAGCCATCACGGAATGGGAACTCGACCGTTACATGGAAATCATTTGATGAATTTTCCCACGCAGGCCCGTGTCGTCATCATCGGCGGCGGCATCATGGGTTGCTCGACGGCCTATCATCTGGCCAGGAACGGCTGGAAGGACGTGGTCCTGCTGGAGCAGGGACGGCTCACGGGTGGGACGACGTGGCATGCGGCGGGACTCGTGGGCCAGCTGCGCGGCTATCAGAACCTGACGCGGCTGATCCGCTACAGCACGGAGCTCTACGCCAGGCTCGAGGCCGAGACCGGCCTGGCGACCGGCTGGAAGCAATGCGGCTCGCTTTCGGTTGCGCGCACGCCCGAGCGCATGACCTATCTCCGACGCAATGCGGCGATGGCCAATGCGCAGAATGTCGTGTGCGAGGAGCTGACGCCCCAACAGGCCGGGGAGAAGTATCCCATCATGCGCACCGACGATCTGGTGGGCGCGGTGTGGTTGCCGGGCGATGGCAAGGCCAATCCGGCCGACATCACCCAGGCGCTGGCCAAGGGCGCGCGCAACAACGGTGTGCGAATCTTCGAGAAGGTGCGCGTGACGGCCATCGACACCAAGGACGGCCGTGCGACGGGCGTGCAGACGACGGAAGGCGCCATCAAGGCGGAGATCGTCGTGAACTGCGCCGGCCAATGGGCGCGCCAGGTTGGGCGCATGGTCGGTGTGACGGTGCCGCTCTATTCCTGCGAGCACATGTACATCGTGACGGAAAAGATGGAGGGCGTGCCGCGCGACCTGCCGGTGATGCGCGATCCCGACGGCTATATCTACTTCAAGGAAGAGGTCGGTGGCCTGTTGATGGGCGGCTTCGAGCCCGACGCCAAGCCGTGGAACAAGGATGTCATTCCCGACGATTTCGAGTTCGGCATGCTTCCCGACGATTGGGAGCAGTTCCAGATCCTGATGGACAATGCGCTGATCCGCGTGCCGCAGCTCGAGAAGACCGGCATCAAGACCTTCATGAACGGTCCGGAGAGCTTCACGCCCGATCTCAACTACATCCTGGGCGAGGCGCCGCAGCTCAAGAACTTCTTCGTCGGCGCCGGCTTCAACTCGATGGGCATCGCGAGTTCCGGCGGCGCGGGCATGGCGCTCGCCGAGTGGATCATCGCGGGCGAGCCGACGCTCGATCTCTGGCCGGTCGACATCCGCCGCTTCGCCAACTTCCACGGCAACGACGCCTGGCTGCGCGATCGCGTCGGCGAGACCTTGGGCCTGCACTACAAGATGCCGTGGCCGCAGCGCGAGGCGGAGAGCGGACGGCCGTTCCGCCGCTCGCCGCTCTACGATCGCCTGAAGGCGCGCGGCGCCTGGTTCGGCAACAAGATGGGTTGGGACCGTCCGAACTGGTTTGCCGGCATCGGCAAGACTCCCGACATGCAATATGGCTGGGGCCGCGGTGCCTGGTTCGATGCGGTTGCGGGCGAGCACAAGGCGACGCGCGAGGCGGTGACCGTCGCGGACGAAACCTCGTTCGGCAAGTTCCTGGTGCAGGGCCGTGATGCCGAGGCGTCGCTGCAGAAGCTTTGCGCCAACGACATCGCCGTGCCGGTCGGCCGAACGGTCTATACGGGCCTGCTGAACCAGCGCGGCACGTTCGAGAGCGATCTCACCATCGCCCGGCTGGCCCGCGACAAATTCATGATCATCACCGGCTCGGCGCAGGTGACGCGCGATGCCGACTGGATCGCCAAGAACGTCGCCGAGGACGCGCACTTCACCCTGACCGACGTGACCGGCGCGTGGACCGTGCTGTCGGTGATGGGCCCGAAGAGCCGAGACCTGCTGCGGAAGGTGAGCCGCGCCGACTTCTCGAACGAGGCCTTTCCCTTCGCCACCATCCGCGAGATCGGCGTTGGCTACGCGACCGTCTACGCCTCGCGCCGCACCTACATGGGCGAGCTGGGCTGGGAGCTTTACGTGCCCGTCGAGTTCGCGGTCACCGTATTCGAGACCTTGCACGGCGCGGGGGCCGAGGTCGGCCTGCGCGACATGGGCTACTACGCGATCGAGGGCTTGCGCCTCGAGAAGGCCTATCGCGCCTGGGGCCGCGAGCTCACGCCCGACGACACGCCGTGGCAGGCGGGGCTCGGTTGGGCGGTGAAGCTCGACAAGCCTGACTTCATCGGCCGCGACGCGCTGCTGGCGGCGAAGAACAAGCCTTTGTCGCGTCGGCTGCTTTCTATTGTGCTGGAAGACGGCGAGCCGCTGCTCTGGGGCGGCGAGGCGTTGCTGCGAGACGGCAAGCCGGTCGGCGATCTCTCCTCGGCCGCCTACGGTCACACGCTCGGCGCGGCCGTGGCGCTGGGCTATGCGCGGCGCGACGACGGTCAGGCGATCGACCAGGCCTGGCTGGACTCTGGCCGCTTCGAGGTCGATCTTGCCGGCGTCCGGCTCAAGGCGAAGGTCGGCTTGCGTGCGCCCTTTGATCCCGCCGGCAACCGCATCAAAGGCTGAGGTGGCGAGATGCCCGACGGTCAGAAGGTCCTGGACGGCGAAGTCACGGTCAACGGACGGCGCTATCGCCTGCCGCGGCGGCCGACCGTGGTGGTCTGCATCGACGGTTCGGAGCCGGGATACATCGAATGCGCGATCGGCGCTGGCCGCACGCCGTGGTTCGCGAAGGTGCTGAAAGAGGGCACGAACCTGATGGTCGACTGCGTCGTGCCGTCGTTCACCAATCCCAACAATCTCTCCATCGTCACCGGCCGGCCGCCCGACGTGCACGGCATTTGCGGCAACTATTTCCTCGATCCCGAGAGCGGGAAAGAGGTGATGATGAACGACCCGAAGTTCCTGCGGGTCGAGACGCTGTTTGCAGCGCTCCAGCGCGCGGGCTGCGGCATCGCCGTCGTCACGGCCAAGGACAAGCTGCGCGGCTTGCTGGGCAAAGGGCTCGACCTCGACCGGGCCACCTCCTTCTCGGCGGAAAAGGCGCCCGGTGAGATCAAGGAGTTGATCGGTCGGGACACGCCCGACGTCTACAGCGCCGAGCTGTCGGAGTTCATCTTCGCCGCGGGCGTCAAGCTGATGGAGCGCGACCGGCCGGAGATCATGTATCTCTCCACCACCGACTACATCCAGCACAAGCATGCGCCCGGCACGCCGGTCGCCAACGACTTCTACGCCATGATGGATGGCTACCTGTCGCGCCTCGATGCGCTCGGCTGCACCATCGTGCTGACCGCCGATCACGGCATGAACGCCAAGCACGACGCCTCCGGACGTCCCGACGTCATCTACCTGCAGGATCTGTTCGACGGCTGGCTGGGCAAGGATCGCGCGCGGGTGATCCTGCCGATCACGGATCCTTACGTCGTGCATCACGGCGCGCTGGGCTCGTTCGCCGTCGTCTATTCGCCGGGCGATGCGGCCGCGAAGCTCAGGGCGATGCCCGGCATCGAGGCCGTGCTCACTCGGGAGGAGGCGGCCGCGCGGTTCGAGCTGCCGGCGGACCGGCTCGGCGATCTCATCGTCGTCTCGACCCAGCACAAGGTGCTGGGAACGTCGGCCTCGCGGCATGATCTGTCAGGATTGACCGAGCCGCTGCGCAGCCATGGCGGCATCTCCGAGCGACAAGTCCCGCTGATCTGCAATCGCCCACCCGCCGCGCCGCTCGAAGACCGTCGCTGGCGCAACTTCGACGCCTTCGACCTAGCCCTAAATTTGGTCGCCTGAGCCCTAGCTCCCTTGCGTGCTAGGGTCGACGCTCGAGCACGCGGAGGAAACATGAGCACCAGTCAGGCCGACAAAGCAAAGAAGCTGCGCGCCCTTCACGAAGCGCCCGGCGCTTTCATCATTCCCAATCCGTGGGATGCCGGCTCCGCGCGCATGCTCGAGGCGCTGGGCTTCGAGGCGCTGGCGACGTCGAGCGGCGCCAAGGCTGGCGTGCTCGGCAAGCGCGACGGCAAGGTGACGCGCGAGGAGTCGATCGCCAATGCGCGCCTGATCGCGGGTGCCGTCGATATTCCGGTGATCGGCGACCTGGAGAAGGGCTTTGGCGATACGCCCGCTGATGCCGCCGAGACGATCCGTCAGGGCGCCGCGGCCGGGCTGGTCGGCGGCTCGATCGAGGATGCGACCGGCAACAAGGACGCGCCGCTGTTCGATCTCGCCACGCAAGTGGCGCGGGTGAGGGCGGCGTCCCAGGCGGCCAAGGCGCTGGGATTTCCGTTCGTCCTGACAGCGCGCGCCGAGGGCTTCCTGCGCGGCAAGCCCGACCTTGACGACGTGATCGCGCGGCTCAAGGCGTTCGAGGAAGCGGGCGCCGACGTGCTGATGGCACCGGGCCTGCCCGACCTCGCGGCGGTGAAGAAAGTCACCGGTTCGCTCAAGAAGCCGTTCAATTTCATGGTCGGCATCCCCAAGCGGTCCTTCTCGAAATCCGAGCTTGAGGCGGCCGGCGTAAAGCGGATCAGCCTTGCCACCTCGCTCTACAAGGCGGCCATGACCGGCCTGATGGAGGCGGCTAAAGAGGCGAAAAACAGCGGTACTTTCGGCTATGTCGACAGGGTCATCTCGACAGCCGACCTCGGCGCCATGATGAAGGACTAGAACGCGAGTTGCGCCGGCCGGCGGTCTCGGCCATGACCGCCGGATGGATACCCTTGCTACCCCCGCAGCCCACGCCCGCGACACGGTCGGGCATTTCGATGTCCTGATCGTCGGCGCCGGCCTGTCCGGCATCGGCGCCGCCTGGCACCTGCAGAAGAAGTGCCGGAAGAAGAGCTACACCATCCTCGAAGGCCGCGAGGCGAGCGGCGGCACGTGGGATCTCTTCCGCTATCCCGGCGTCCGCTCGGACTCCGACATGTTCACCCTGGGCTACCGCTTCCGGCCGTGGAAGGACCCCAAGGCCATTGCCGACGGCCCGTCGATCCTGAAGTACATCCGCGAGGTGGCGAGCGACCACGGCATCGACGCCAGGATCCGCTACCAGCATCGCGTCGTCGCCGCCTCCTGGTCGACGCCCGACGCGCAATGGACGGTCGAGGTCGAAGTCGGGCCGGAGCGCGAGCGGCGCTTCTTCACCTGCAACTTCCTCTGGATGTGCAGCGGCTATTACCGCACCGAGTCGGGCTACCTGCCCGACTTCCCCGGCATGGACCGCTTCAAGGGCCGCATCGCCCATCCGCAGAAATGGACCGACGACATCGACTATGCCGGCAGGAAGGTCGTGGTGATCGGCAGCGGCGCCACGGCCGTCACACTGGTGCCGGCGATGGCCGATTCGGGTGCCGCGCACGTCACCATGTTGCAGCGCTCGCCGACCTACATGGCGATGCGGCCCTCGCAGGATCCGATCGCCAACAAGCTCCGCCGCCACCTGCCGCTCAAGCTCGCCTACATGCTCACGCGCTGGAAGAACGTGCTGCTCGGCATGTATTTCTACCAGATGTGCAAGCGTCAGCCCGACAAGGTGAAGGCGCTGCTGCTGGGCGGCGTGCGCCGCGTGCTGGGTGCGGACTACGACATCGCGACCCACTTCACGCCGCGCTACAAGCCGTGGGACCAGCGCCTGTGTCTCGTGCCGGATGCCGATTTCTTCCGTGCCATCCGCCGCGGCCAGGTCGAGGTCGTGACCGACCAGATCGAGACCTTCACCGAGACGGGCCTCAAGCTGAAATCGGGCCGGGAACTCGCCGCCGACCTGGTCGTGACCGCGACGGGCCTCGTGCTGGTGCCGCTCGGCGGCATGAAGCTCACGGTCGATGGCCGAACGATCACGCCCAAGGACACGTTCATCTACAAGGGCATGATGTACTCCGGCGTGCCCAACCTTGCCTCGGTGTTCGGCTACACCAACGCCTCGTGGACGCTGAAGGCCGACCTGGTCTGCGAATATGTCTGCCGGCTGCTCAATCGCATGGATCGCGGCGGCTATCGCCAGTGCACGCCGGTCAACAGCGACCCCACGCTCGGCGAGGAGCCGTGGGTCAACTTCTCCTCGGGCTACATCCAGCGCGCGCTGGCGCACCAGCCCAAGCAGGGCTCGCGCCGGCCGTGGAAGCTCTATCAGAATTACGCGCTGGACCTGCTGAGCCTCCGCTTCGGCCGCCTGCGCGACGAGGCGATGACCTTCTCGCGTTAGGAGACCATCTTTTCCAGGCGCGTGAAGGAGAGGGCCATGCCTTTCTCCATGCCGGACTTCAGCATGAAGTCGCGCACCTCGGGCGTCGGATAGCGGATCACCATGGTCAGCGTCGTTCGGCCATCCTCCTCGACGAAGGTCGAGGTGATGTGGCTCGCGATCGGCTTCGGCGTGCCGTCGAATATTTCCTTGTGGACGATGCGCGCCGGCCGCTCGATCTCGACGAACTCGGCCGAGAGGGCCATGCCGTGCTTTCCGTCGGGACTCTTCCATTCGTAGCGGCCCTTGCCGCCGACCTTGAAGTCGATGCGGCAGACCGGCATCGACCAGCCGTCGGTGCCCAGCATCCAGCGCTGCACCAGCTCGGGCTTGGTGAAGGCGTCGAACACCAGATCGCGCGGCGCATTGAAGGCGCGGACGACGACGATCTCGCGGTCGCCCTGGGGTTTCAGCGTCATGTCGCTCATTTGCGGGCTCCTCGGGGACTGGGTTTGCGTTTGGCGCGCTCGGCTTTCATCTCTTCGAGCAGGCTGTCGAGCTTCTGGAAGCGCGCCTCGAACAGGGCGCGATAGCGCTCGAGCCAGACATTGGCGTCGGCCAGCGGCCTGGTCTCGAGCCGGCAGGGGCGGCGCTGGGCATCGCGGCCGCGCGAGATCAGCCCCGCCTGCTCCAGCACCTTGAGATGCTTGGAGATGGCGGGCTGGCTCATGTCGAAGGGCTTCGCGAGCTCGTTCACCGTCGCCTCGCCCAGGGCGAGCCGCGCCAGGATCGCCCGGCGGGTCGGGTCGGAGAGGGCGGCGAAGGTCGTGTCGAGGGTCATGCAGAACCAATTGGTTATATAACCAAATAGATATGTTCAGATGCGAGCGCCGTCAAGGGGCGATACGCTCGGCAAAACGGAGGAAGTCATGCTGAGCCATGCCGAGAAGGCCCGACGCTTCAAGGAGCTGCACAAGGGGCCGCGCATCCTGCTCCTGCCCAATCCCTGGGACGCCGGCACGGCCAAGCTCCTGGCCTCGCTCGGCTTCGAGGCGCTGGCGACGACCAGCCTCGGCATGTCCAACGCGCTCGGGCGCCCGGACGGCGAAGGGTCGGTCAGTCGCGAGGAGCTGATCGAGAATTGCCGCGTCATCGCCGACGCGACCGACCTGCCGGTCAACGCCGATCTCGAGAACGGCTATGCCGACGATCCGAAGGAGGCGGCGACCATCCTGCGCGACGCGGCGGCGGTCGGCATCTCGGGCGGCTCGCTCGAGGATTGGAGCGGGGAGAAGATCTACGACTTCAACCATGCCGTCGAACGGGTCGCGGCCGGAGTCGAGATGGTGCGGTCGCTGAAGGTGCCGTTCACCTTCACGGCGCGGGCGGAGAACCTGATCCGCGGGCGACTGGATCTCGACGACACGATCGAGCGCCTGCAGGCCTTCGAGAAGGCCGGCGCCGACGTGCTCTACGCGCCGGGCTTGCGCGACCTCAAGACCATGAAGCTGGTCGCCTCGTCCGTGGGCAAGCCGATCAACGTCGTGATGAGCGCCGCCGATCCGGCGCTGGCGGCGGCGGAGATGGAGGCCGTCGGCGTCAAGCGGATCAGCGTCGGCGGTGCACTGTCGCGGCTGGCGCTCGCCGCCTTCATGAAGGGCGCGCGCGAGATCAAGGAGAAGGGCGGTTTCACCTGGATGCGCGACACGATGCCGAGCCGCGACCTCAAGGAAGTCTTTCGCGGCTGACGCTCAACGCCGGTCGGCGATCTTCACCAGGCGGGTGACGCCGTTCTTGCTGACCAGTGCGGCGCCGCCGTCGGGGGTCACCGCCTCGACGCGATCGACGTCGCCCGCGACATCCAGCGGCAGTCCTCCCGCCGGCGGATCGACCAGCAGCCGGCCCTTGCTCGAATAGACCAGCCGGCCATCGTCGAGCAGGGCGCCGAAGGTGCCGGCGCGGGCTTCGAGCGAATCGCGGTCGCCGACCCGCCAGATGCGCAGGCCGCCCGATTCGGAATAGAGCACGGCGGTCCGGCCATCGGCGCCGAGCGCCATGGTCGCGCCGGGCATGGCGGGCTCGCCGTCCAGCGCGTGGCTGCGGATGAGCTGCCCGTCGATCGTCCAGAGCTTGAGCTGGCTGTCGCTGTAGGTCGCGATGGCGCGCGCATTGGCGGCAAGGGCGACCGGTGCCGGCTTCTGCGTTGCCGAGGCGTTGATCCGCGCCAGCACGCGGCCATCGAGGCCGAAGGCGATGAAGCCCGAGCCGTCCGGCAGGGGCCTCAGGACGCGATCGTCGAGCAGGGCCGTCGCGCCGCCGGTCGGGCCCGGAAAGCGCAGCGGCCGGCCGACCGGCTTGCCGGCGCCGTCGAAGATGTCGAACTGGCCCGTCGGCGCGAGCACGCCGACCAGCTTGCCGTTGGGCGACGTGAAGAGGCGCACGGGCCCCCTCGTCGCGAGCGCACCGGCATCCCAGACCGAGACGGCGGCCTGCGCTTCGGCGCCTTCGGCATTCCACAGATGGAGATGGCCGTTGCGCGAGACGGAGGCGAACTGCGGACCGAGCGTCGCCGCCGCGAGCGGCGCGCCGAAGTCGGCAAAGGGCTTGCGCACGGCCCGACGGCCGTTGGCGTCGAGGATCACCAGGCCTTCGCTGCCCGCGACGGCGATGCGGGTGCCATCCGCCGATACCGCAACCTTGCGCGCGCCCGGTACCGTCGCTTCGGGGCGCATCGGCGCGCCGTCGGCACCGAGAAAGCGGACGCGATCGGCGGCCAACACGACGAAGCCGCCATCAGGAAGGGCCGCGATGTCGGCGATGTCGGCATCGGCCAGCGCGCGTGGACGGCCGAGCCGTCCCGCGGTGACCGGCCACAGGTCGCCGCCGCTGGCATAGATCACCAGCAACGTGTGGCCGTCCGCCGAAAAGGCATGACGCTTCACGAACGGACGCGAAACCTCGACATGCATCAGCCGCGAGCCGTCGCGGCCCAGCACGCGCAGGTCGCCGCAAAGTCCGCTGAGTGCGATCAATTGCTCTTCGGGGGCGAAAGCGGGCGTCGTTTCGATCCCGTCCGGCGGGCAGGTCTCGCCGTCGCGGGCGGGCAGGCCCAGCGCAAGGGTCGGGCCGTTCGGACGGCCATCGACCGACAACAAGCGGAGCGTCTGTCGCAGCCGCAACGCCAGGGTGCGCGACCTGGGGGCCACACCGATGCCCCCGACGGGATCGGCGACAGCGGCAATCTGTGACGGCTCGCCGGTGGATGGCCAGTTCTGCAGGATGTTCTGGCCGTTGGCGGTGACGATATGGCCATCGTCGAGCCAGGCGGCCGCGGTGAAAGTGCCGGGAAGAGTCCTGAGGAGCGACAGCTGGCCGTCAGCAGCGATGCGGAGAAGATGCGCCTGCAGGCGATGCTGGTTGTCGTAAGCTGCGAGCAGGACCTCGTTCGGGGCGCCGGGCCGGAAGGCGAGAGTTGCGACGGTCGATGGATCGACGGCCAGCAGCGACTGACCGGCTGCCGTTCCTGCCGCGGCCGCCATAGCGGCCAGAGCGCCCACGAAAGACGCCACCCAACGCACCATCCCCCAGCCCATCCCCTATCGAGTCCACAGCAACCCCATCGCTGTGATATCCCAATTTGGGCAGGGCGAGATGACGAAACGATGTCATGCGGCGAGGCATCACACCCTGACCGGCTCGGTACGCGGCTGCCGGCCCGCCGTCACCAGCAGGGCGATGGTGCCGAGAGCCGCGACTACGGCGATGGGCGTCATGGCCAGCGGAAAGCTGCCGGTCTCGTCCTTGATCCAGCCGATCGCATAGTTGAAGAAGAAGCCCGACAGGTTGCCCAGCGCATTGATCTGCGCCAGCCCGGCCGCGGCGACGGTCGGCCCGATCCATTCCGACGACAGCGCCCAGAACGGTCCCTTGCTGGCATAGGTGCCGGAGGCGATCAGGGTCAGGAGCGCGATCGTGGGCCACATCTGGCCCGCGACGAAGAAGGTACCGAGCAAAGCAGCGACCATCCACATCAGCGGCAGGGCGTTGTGCCAGACGCGCTCACCGCTCCTGTCGGAGCTGCGGCCCCACAGGATCATCCAGACCGCGGCGATGCCGAAGGGCACGGAGTTCACCAGGCCGGTCTGGAAGTTGTTGAGGCCGAACGACTTCACCATCTGGGGCATCCAGAGGGCAAGCGACGTCGAGGCGCCGGCCGCGCCGGCATAGACCAGCGCCATGATAAGCACGTACTTGTTGGCCATCACCCGCCACACCGACATGTGCTTTACGCGCGAGGCCCGCTGCCGCTCGCCTTCGAGCTTGGCGCTCAGCCAGCTCTTCTGCTCGTCGGTCAGCCACGTGGCCGTTTCCGGCTTGTCGGACAGGTACGAGAAGGCCCAGATGCCCATCAGCACGGTGGGCAACGCCTCGAGGATGAAGATCCACTGCCAGCCGCCCAGGCCCCAGACGCCGTTCATGCCGAGGATGGCGCCCGATATCGGCGAGCCGATCATGCCCGCGGCCGGGATCGCCACCATGAAGATGCCGACGATCTTGGCGCGATATTCCGCCGGATACCAATAAGTGACGTAGAGGATGACGCCGGGGAAAAAGCCCGCCTCGGCCATGCCCAGCACAAATCGCAGCACGAGGAAGGAGACGGGTCCCGAGATCAGCGCGCAGGCCGCCGAGACCAGCCCCCAGCTGATCATGATGCGGGCGATCCATTTGCGCGCGCCGAACCTCTCCAGCGCCAGGTTGCTCGGAATCTCGAGGAAGAAATAGCCGACGAAGAAGATGCCCGCACCGAGACCGTATATCTTGGGATCGATGCCGACCGCCTTGTTCATCTGCAGCGACGCGAAGCCGACGTTGACGCGGTCGATGTAGCAAAGCAGGTAGGCGAAGACGAGAAACGGCATCAGTCGCCACGACACGCGCCACATGGTCGAGGTTTCCAGGCTGCTCGCCTGGCCCGTCGCTTGAGACATCGGTTTCCTCCAGATCACGTTTATTTTTTGACTTGGGCGAGATGCTAGCTGGTAGGTTCAGTCGATCAAGCGTCGGGGGAGTTCAATGACACGTTGCGCCCTTGCATTTGCGGCATGGCTCGCGCTCGCCGCGGCACCGGTCCTGGCCGCCGACTATCCCAAGCCCAAGGAAGGCGATTGGGTCGCCCGGGACTTC
>DATJWN010000331.1:0-12049 GCA_035501235.1 Reyranella sp. | reverse complement strand
TGAACCTGCGCCGCGCGGCCGTCCTCACCCCCTGAAGCCCGCAGATCGACACACCTCTCACACACAACTAACTAACACCCAGGCTCCTGCCCGTTCTCCCGCTCCAAAATCCTCCGCGGATGGGTTTCGCAGAGGTCTCATCTGAATGGGGAAGAAAGCGATTCTACGGTTCACGGCAGCAGGCTAGACAGCCTCGACAGGAAGGGCGCGATTTCGGCGGCATCGGCTTCGGCCTCGGCGATCAGCGCCTTGACGTGGCCGCCGAAGGAGTCGGTTCCGTGGCTGTGCTCGAGCTTTTGCAGCAGCGTCAGCAGCCTCTCGCGGCGCACGCTGTCCCGCGATGTCGCGGCGGCGGCGCGCAGCTCCTCGATCAGCTTGGCGTGGGGATTGGGGGAAGCAGTCATGGGGCAAGCTCCTGGGCGATCGCCTTCTTCACGGTGGCGCGTTCTGACATGCGTTGGCGATGATCGACAACGCGCTGGATGCGATTGGGGTCCACGCCGTCCTTCTCCAGCCACTGCGCGAGGGTGAACAGATAGGCGTCGCAGATCGTGTAGCGATCGCCCATCACCCAGGGGCCCTTCAGCATGTCGCGCTCGATCGCCTCGTAGGCGCTGCCGACCGATTGGGGCACCTTGCGCTGCATGGCGGCGATGGAATGGGCGTCGTCGGCATCGACCCAGCGATGGCCGCGCATGCGGTGCGCGTGCGCGACATGCAGGTGCGAGCAGAGATAGGCGTTGAAGGCCTGCACCTTGGCGAAGGCGAAGGGATCGCCCATCAGGGCGAGATCGGACTTCGGAAAGCTCTGAGCGACATAGACCAGCATGGCCGGCGTCTCGGTCAGGATGCCGCGATCGGTGACCAGTGCCGGCACTCGGCCCTTGGGATTCACCTTCAGATACTCGGTCGACTGCTGCTGCCTGCTGGCAAAGTCGATGCGCGTTGTCGAATAGTCGGCGCCGACCTCTTCCAGCACGATGTGCGTGGCCAGCGAGCAGGTGTCGGGCGTGTAGTAGAGCTTCAGCATCCGGTCACACTAGCCGGTTCAGCGGCGCGAAGCTCATACGGTGATGGGGGGTCGGCCCGAGTTGTTTGAGGGCCGCGAGATGGCTCGCGCTGCCATAGCCGCGATTGCTTTCCCAGCCATAGCCGGGGAAAGCCTCGGCGAGCTTGGCCATGGTGCGATCGCGCGTGACCTTGGCGAAGATCGAGGCGGCCGCGATGGAATAGGAGACGGCATCGCCGCCGATGATGGTCTCGGCCCGGCAGCCGAGTTGCGGCGGCACCTGGTTGCCGTCGACCAGCACCAGGTCGGGTGCCACGGCCAACGCCTGCAGCGCGCGGCGCATGGCGAGGAAAGTCGCCTGCAGGATGTTGATGCGGTCGATCTCCTCGACCGTCGCCTCGGCCACGGCGAACTGCACGATGCCCGAGGCGACCATCGCCTCGTAGGCTGCCTCGCGATCCCCCAGCGCCAGCTTCTTGGAATCGTCGATCAGCTTCAGCAGCTTGCGCCTGGCCACGCTGCGGTCGATCACGGCGACGGCCGCGACCACCGGCCCCGCGAGCGGCCCGCGGCCCGCCTCGTCGATGCCCGCGACGCGCAGCGCGCCGGCTTCGGTCTCGCAGCGCAACTCGTGGCGAAAACTCGGCATATCCCCCGGCACAGCGATTAGACTCGAGGCGTGAACCTCGTCGCCCGCATCATCGCGCAGGACCCTGTGGGCATGAAACAGCTTCATGCCGTGCGAACGCTCGGCCTGCCCGACTGGTGCATCGCCGCAGGCTTCGTGCGCAATCGCGTGTGGGACCATCTGCACGGCATCGCCCCCGGCCGGAAGCTGGCCGACATCGACGTGATCTATTTCGATGCGAGCGACGTCTCGAAGGAGCGCGAGGCCGAGTACGAGGCGCGATTGGCCGAACTCGAGCCCGGCGCGCCGTGGCAGGTGCGCAACCAGGCGCGCATGCATGTGCGTAAGGGCCTGCCGCCGCACAAGAGCACGTCGGACTCGATGTGCTACTGGCTGGAAACGGTGACGGCGGTCGGCGTGCGGCTGGAGGCCGACGGCTCGCTCACGGTCGTGGCGCCGGTCGGCATCGACGATCTGGTCAACCTATGCTGCCGGCCGACCGACTTCGGCCGCACGCGCCGAGACGAGTACGAAAGCCGCATCGCCGCCAAAGGCTGGCGCGAGCTGTGGCCGAAGGTGCGGTTCGTCGAGTAGCCGGGCGTCATACTCTTTTGGACCGCGAGCCTCTGGCTCGCTCGGATTCATGAGCGAGCCGGAGGCTCGCGGTCCGGAAGACGGTTAGCCGCCCATCCCCGACTGCTTCATCACCTTCTGCCACGCCGGCCGCGCGACATGCGGCTTCACATAGGCCTCGAAGGCCGGACGCTTCTCGATCACCTTGAACATCATGCCGAAGTTCAGGAACGACGACACGAAGAGGTCGGCCGCGGTGAAATGGTCGGCCGCGATGTACGGCTTGCCGGCGACGGCCTTCTCGAGCGTGTCCATGGTGAGATCGTAGGTGCCGTAGCCGAAGCGGCGCTGCGTCTCGGCGTCCGTGTTCCAGCCGACCGACTTGTTGCTCATCGCGGGCTCGGCGCAGCCGGCGATGAAGTACAGCCAGCGATAGTAGGCGCCGCGCTCGGCCGGCGGCGGGGCGAGCCTCGATTCGGGAAAGGCATCGGCGAGGTAGCAGAGGATGGCGCCGGTCTCGGTCACGACGGTGTCGCCGTGCACGATCGCCGGCACCTTGCCCATGGGATTGATGGCGAGATAGTCGGGCGCCTTCATCTCGGGCCCGTATTGCTTCACCACCATGCGATAGGGACAGCCGATCTCCTCGAGCATCCAATGCGTCGTGAGGCCGCGCGATTGCGGGTTGGTGTAGAAGACGAGCTCGTCAGCCATCGATCTCTCCCTTGACGCTAGAGAAGCCGCATCTGCCGCGCGTCGCGCTTGGCATCGGTGAGCGCGGTGCGCGCGGACTCTGGGACCGCGAAACGCAGCGTGTCGAGTCGATAACGGATACGGTTGAGACCGAGCCGCTTCACCGCCGCCTGGAAGCGCGCGGCGAGAAGCTGCGCGATCGGGCCCTCGCCGCGCATGCGCGTGCCGAACTCGGCCTGATAGAGCGCGCCGCCGCGCATTTGACGGATCAATGACAGGACACGCTCGGCCCGATCGGGCCGGTTGGTGCGCAGCCATTCATCGAACAGGTCCTTGATCTCGAGCGGCAGGCGCAGGACCGTGAAGCCCGCGCGCGTGGCGCCCGCTTCCGCCGCCTTCTCGAGGATCGTCTCCATCTCGTGATCGTTCAGGCCCGGGATCATGGGTGCCGTCATCACGCCCGCCGGCACGCCGGCATCGGCGAGCTTCTTGATCGCCTCCAGCCGCCGATGCGGTGCGGACGCCCGCGGCTCCATGTCCCGCGCCAGCTCCTTGTCGAGGGTCGTCACCGACAGGAACACTTCGGCGAGGTTGCGCTTGGCCATGTCGGCCAGGATGTCGATGTCGCGCGTGACATTGTGGTTCTTGGTGACGATGCCGACCGGATTGTTGAAGTCGGAGAGCACCCTCAGGATCGAGCGCGTGATCTTGAGGTCGCGCTCGACCGGCTGATAGGGATCGGTGTTGGTGCCCATCGCCACCACGTCGCAGCGATATTTGGGCGAGGCGAGCTCGGCTTCGAGCAGCTTCGCGGCCTCGGGCTTGAACAGGATCCGGGTCTCGAAGTCGAGGCCCGGCGACAGGCCGAGATAGGCGTGCGTCGGCCGCGCGAAGCAGTAGATGCAGCCATGCTCGCAGCCGCGATAGGGATTGATCGAGCGGTCGAACGGCACGTCGGGCGAGGTGTTGCGCGCCAGGATCGTGCGCGTGGCATCCTTGGTCAGCACCGTGCGCAGCGGCGGCAGGTCGTCCTCGATGTCCCAGCCGTCGGTCGTGCGGATCTTCTTCTCGTCGTCATAGCGACTCGACGCGTTCGAGAGAGCGCCGCGCCCGTTGTGCTGCGGCAGCGGGATTTCGTCGTCTGGATAGTGATGCTCGCCGGGCTTCTTCATGGCGTGGCGACTCTGAGAACAAATAGAGAACGAGTCAAGCCACTAGCCCTTGTGTTACGGGACGCGTGCTATTCTCGATGGATGCGATTGCGGCGACGATTTCTTCTCGGCTCGGGACTGGCGGCGATGACCGGGCGGTCGTTCGCGCAGTCCGGCACGCGCGAAGTGGGCTTCCTTCATCCCGGCAATGTCGGCGCCGACAATCAGCGGCTGGCCGATTTCCGGACGGGCCTGCGAACCAAAGGCTTCATCGATGGCCAGAACGTCGCCGTCGTCGTGCGCGCGGCGAGCTACGACAATGCGAAGCTCGCGCAACAGGCGGAGGAGCTGGTCAACCGAAAGCCCGCGGTGCTGTTCACGGTCGGCCCGCTGGCCGTGCGCGAGGTCCAGCGGCGCACCAAAACACAAGCCATCGTGGCGCTCGATCTCGAATCCGATCCCGTCGCCGCAGGCTTCGTCCAGAGCCTGGCGCGGCCGGGCGGCAACGTCACCGGCCTGTTCTTCGACTACGCCGACTTCAGCGGCAAGTGGCTGGAGCTGATGGGCGAGATCCTGCCCGGCCTGCGGAGGGCGGCGGCGATGTGGGACCCGTCGAGCGGCACGGTGCAGGTCGATGCCGCGCAAGCGATGGCGGCCAAGCGCGGCGTCACGCTCGACGTCATCATGGTCGACCAGCCATCGGCCTTCGACTCCGCCTTCAGGACGGCGGTCGACAAGAAGGCGCAAGCGATCCTGGTGCTGACCTCGCCGGTCTTCGGCACCTTGCCCAGACAGGTCGCCGACCTGGCGCTGAAGTACCGGCTGCCGATGATCACCATGTTCCCCGAGTTCGCCGAGCAGGGCGCGCTCATCACCTACGGCACCGACCAGCGCGACCTCTTCCGCCAGAGCGGCGAGATCGTCGGCAAGGTGCTGGCCGGCGCCAACATCGCCGAGCTGCCGGTCGAGCGGCCCTCGAGCATCCTGCTCTACGTCAACATGAAGACCGCCGCGGCTTTGGGCGTGAAGATCCCGCAGGTCATCTCGCTGCGCGCCGATCAGGTCATAGAATAGCGTTCAGCCGCTCCTCGGCATCTTGCCTTCGTTGAGGCGCGGCATCAGCTCGGCGAAGTTGCAGGGCCGGAAGCGGATGTCGAGCTGCTGGCGCAAGATGTCGTCCCAGCCGTCCTTGCAGGCGCCGGTCGATCCGGGCAGCGCGAAGATATAGGTCGCGTTGGCCACGCCCGCGATGGCGCGGCTCTGCATGGTCGAGGTGCCGATCTTCTGGAAGCTGATCCAGCGGAAGGTCTCGCCGAAACCCTCGATCTTCTTCTCGAACAGCGCCTCGAGCGCCTCCGGCGTGACATCGCGCCCCGTGACGCCGGTGCCGCCCGTCGTGATCACGGCCTCGATCCCGGGATCGTCGATCCACTTCTTCACCTGGGCGCGGATCTTGTCGATGTCGTCCGTCACGATGGCGCGATCGACCAGGGTGTGGCCGTCGCGCTTGATCCGCTCGACCAGGGTCTCGCCCGACTTGTCCGTCTCCATCGTGCGCGTGTCGGAAACCGTGAGCACGGCGATGTTCACCGGCTTGAAGGGCTTGGTCTCGTCGATGCGGTTCATGTGCCTATTCTAGCGGGAAATCCATCCTTCGGGGTGCCGCGGACGAAGATCAATTTTTCCATCATGGAGCCGCTTTCGATCAAATTTGCTCATTCGCGCGAGGCAACGATCCCTCGCTTGTCGTGGCGCACCGCCCGGCCTAGATCAGGAGCCATGACCGATTGGAAGAATGACGGCGTGCGGGTGATTCCCGCGGGCTCCCTCGACACCAACACCGCCCAGACCCCCGGCATGAACCGGGCCGCGGCCATCAATTTCGCCCGCGTCGGCGCGCAGAAGCTGTGGGCCGGCACGGTGACCATCCACGCCCATGCCAAGACCGGTGCGCATCATCACGGCCATCTCGAGAGCGTGATCTACGTCGTGAAAGGCCGCGCGCGCATGCGCTGGGGCGACCAGCTCCAGTTCACCGCCGAGGCCGGCCCCGGCGATTTCATCTACGTGCCGCCGTATGTTCCCCATCAGGAGATCAACGCGTCGGACACCGAGCCTCTCGAATGCGTGCTCGTCCGTTCGGACAACGAGGCCGTGGCGATCAATATCGACATTGAGCCGGCGGAGAAGGTCGAGACGGTGTACTGGGTGGATCCGACGCATCCTCACCCGCACAAGCACTAAGGGCCAGACACTTCATCCTCCTCTCCCCCGCTAGAGGGAGAGGAACATAAGCGCTATGCAGAAGCGCGAACCTCGGCCGACCGATCCCAGAGGTTCGGCACGATCTGGTTGGTGTAGCCCGAGATGAACAGGTTGGGCTTGCCGCTCGTGGGATCGAACGTGTAGCGCTTCACGGCACCTATATTGCCGCCATAGACGTGGATGCTCAGCGAACCCACGTCCTTCAGCACGTTCGTCACCTGATGGATGTCGCCCTTCGACGGCAGCAGCGGCTCGACATCGCCCGGCTTCAGGATCGAAAGCCCGCCTTTGCAGAGGGCGCCCGTCGCCGGATCGCGCTGATAAGCCTGTGAGCTTTCCGAGCCGCGCAGCATGCCCACGAGGCCCCACATCTGATGATCGTGCACCGGCGTCTGCGCGCCCGGCGCCCAGCAGAAGCTCACGACAGAGAAGCGCTCGAAGGGATCGCACCACAGGAGATTCTGCGCGTAACCGTGCGGCGGACACTTGGCCATCGAGTCGGGCAGCCAGTCGTCCGTGCCCACCAGCTCAGCCAACAGCTTGGCGCCGACCTCGACGATCGCCGCCTCGTCCTTGTCCTGCCAGGCGCCGCTCACCAGCGAGGTCATGTCGCCGATGAAGCGGCGCAGGCGGCCGAGATTGTTCATGTCCGGAACATCAGGTCGCTGTCGGCGCCGAGCGCCGGCGGCTCGCGCCGCTTGCGCAGGTCGGCGCCGGAGATCTTGACCGGGAAGCCGAAGGTCTTGGTCTTCACGCCCGACGGCAGGACCATCTCCTCGACCCAGCCCATGTGCTGGACCTGCGGGTCGGCCAGGATCTGGCTGTAGCTGTTGATGCGGCCGTAGGGCACGCCCGCTTTCTCGAAGGCGGCGATCCAGTGCTCGACGCCGTGCCTGGCGAACTCGATCTCGAGCAGTTCCTTCAGCGCGGCCTGGTTCTGCGCGCGGAGCTGCGTGGTCAGGAAACGCTGGTCGGCCAGCAGGTCGGGGCGCGCCACGACCTCGGTCACGCTCTGCCAGAGCTTGTTGTTGCCGGCGGCAATGACGAAGAAGCCGTCGCTCGCCTTGAAGGCCTGGTAGGGCGCATTGCGCGGATGGGCCGAGCCGAGGCGCCTGGGATCCCTGCCCGAGCCGAACAGCTCGCTGGTCTGCAGGGCCGCCATGCCGAGGCTCGCCCCCAGCATCGAGGCGTCGATATGCGCGCCCGGTCCGCCGCCCGCGACCTGGCGCAGGACTGAGACGATGGTCAGCGCGGCGTAGAGGCCGGTCCCGACGTCGGACACCGGCACGCCGCTTTTGACGGGAGGCCCGTCCGGCTCGCCGGTGACGCTCATCACGCCGCTCATCGCCTGCACCGTGACGTCGAAGCCGCCGTCGCGGGCGCGCGGGCCGGTCTGGCCGAAGGCCGAGATCGAGCAGTAGACCAGGCCGGGCTTCTCGTCCCTGAACGAGTCGTAGCCCAGGCCCAGCCGATCCATCACGCCCGGCCGGTTGTTCTCCAGCAGCACGTCGGCCGAGAGCACGAGCCGGCGCGCCGTCGCCAGATGCTCGGGATTCTTGAGATCGAGCACGACCGAGCGCTTGTTGCGGTTGATGGACGCGAAGTTCTCGCTGTACGCGCCCTCGGGCCCCTCGGTGATCGGCGGCCATTGCCGCATCATGTCGCCCTCGGGCGGCTCGACCTTGATGACCTCGGCGCCCAAGTCGGCAAGCAACGCGCCGCAATAGGGTCCCGCCAGCACCTGGCAGAACTCGACCACCTTCACGCCGGCGAGAGGCAGCATCGCCTAGCGCCCCGTGTCCTGGGGGATGTACCGAGGCCATTCGTGCGCCGCGATCTGGTCGAGCGACGGCGTCGGCTGCCCGAGCCGCACCTGGTACATCCAGTAGTTCGCGAGCACCCTCTGCACGAAGTCGCGCGTCTCGTTGAGCGGGATCGAGGCGACATAGAGCAGAGGATCGGCGGAGGCGTTCAGCGTGTTGTCCCAGCGCATGACGTTGCCCGGCCCGCCATTGTAGGCCGCGACCGTGCGCACGAGGTTGTTGTCGACATCGCCCAGCAGCGAGACGATGTAGGCCTGCCCGAGCGACATGTTGACCGAGGGATCCCACGGGTTGCCGCCCGCGGTCTCCGGCGCGAACTTGCGCGTGACGACCTGCGCGGTGAGCGGCATGAGCTGCAGCAGGCCCATGGCGCCGACATACGAGCGCGCCTTGGGATTGAACGCCGACTCCTGGCGCATGAAGCCGTAGAGCAGCGCCTTGTCGACCGTGAAGCCGTTCATGGGCTGCCACGGCGGCAGCGGATACATGGCGCCGTCATAGCCCGCGATCTTGTGGCGATTGTCCCAGGCGGCATTGCCGATGCGCACCGAGAGGCTCGGCATGACGGCCGTATTGGCGAGCGCAAGAACCGCTTCGACGAATTGCGGATCGGCGTCGATCGAGGCCGCGAACAGCTCGCGCTGGGCCGCGGTCGCGGCACCGAGCTGCAGCAGCGCCAGCGCCCGCTTGCCGGCACGGTCGTTGCGCAACAGATCGGCGAGCTTCCGGTCGATCTTCGGCACGTCGAAATTGCCCAGGATCTTCATGCCGAGCACGCGCTGGGCGATCAGGCCGTGGAAGGTGCGATTGTGCAGCGCGGCGCGCTTGAGGTAGGGCGCGAATTTCTGCGGATTGCCCGCCAGCAGATTGGCGCGCGCGGCCCAGAAGGCGCCGGCCGACAGGGTCCACGACGAGGCCTGATCGGGCGGCGCATCGGCCACCATCTCGAAGCGGCGCGCGGCCTCCGCCATGTTGCCGGACATGAACGACTGCAGGCCCGCGCTCCAGTTGGCGTCGGGCGGTGCGCTGACATCGACGGGCACCTGCACGCCACGCTGCGAATCGGCCTCCAGCGCCCGCGTGCGGATGCGGCCGCGCCACAGCTCGGCCTCCTGCGGTCCCAGCAGGTCGACCGTCGACTTGCGATCGAGCAGCGCGAACGCCGCGTTGAAGCCGCCATCGTCGACCATCTGCTGCAGCCGCGAGCGCAGCTCGGCGGCGCGCTGGGCATCGGCGCCGGTCACGGTGCGGGCGGCGGCGAAGGACGGCGACACCGGCGCCTGGCTCTGGAAGCTCGCCGGCGTGAGCTCGCCCGTCGCGCCGCGCGGGCGGCGGGCCACGGCCAGCTTGTAGATCGCCGGCGCGTCAGGATGATCGTTGTACTCCTGCAACCAATAGGCGAGCTGCTCGTAGGTCGCGGGGAAGGTGCTGAGGATGCGCTGGGCGCCGACATAGCCCGCGAGCGTCTTGTCGGTGATCTTGAGGAACTCCGCGTCGGCCGCCGCCCATTCCTTGGCGGCCTGGAGCTGGAAGACGCGGCGGTAGCGTTCGAGGTTCTCGGCATCGAGCACCGTCGGCAGGCCGGCCGGCGGCGCCATCTCGTCGAGCTCGATGACCGGCGGCGGCGGCACATAGACCGGCCGATGCACCACGGGCGCCGGATGCACGCCGATCTTGGCGGCATACTTCACCGGCCGCGGCGGCGGCTTGGTCGCGGTCTGTGCCAGAGATTGCGCTGCAAGGGCGGCCGCCACTCCCACCGTGGCCACCCAGACGAGGCTCTTCATGGCGACAACCTAGTTTGAGTTGCTGTGTGACGACAAGGGCGCAGCGCTATACTGCGACAAACGGAGGACCCCCCAAATGCCCCAGAAAACCGTGCAGCAGGTCAAGGCGATGCTGAAATCGGGCGAAACCTTCGCCTTCTTCGACGCGCGCGAGGAAGGCGAGTTTTCGACCAAGGGTCATCCCCTTTTCGCGACGCCCCTGCCGCTGTCGCGGCTCGAGCCGCGGGTCTTCGCCCTCTTGCCCGATCCGCACACCCACATCGTGATGATGGACAGCGGCGACGCCGACAGCCGCGCGACGCGGGCAGCCGCGAAGCTTGCCGAGATGGGCTACACCAACGTCGACGTCATGGCCGGCGGCCTGAAGGCGTGGGCCGCGGCCGGATGCGAGGTCTTCACCGGCGTGAACGTCCCATCGAAGGCGTTCGGCGAGGTCGTCGAGCACGACAACGACACGCCGCGCATCGACGCGGCCGACCTGCAGAAGCTGGTCGACGCCAAGACCGACATGGTGATCCTGGATTCCCGGCCGATGCCGGAGTTCAACAACATGTCGATCCCCGGCGGCATCGACTGCCCCGGCGCCGAGCTGGTCTATCGCGTGAAGGACTTCGCGCCGCGGCCCGAGACGCTGGTGGTCGTGAACTGCGCCGGCCGCACGCGCTCGATCATCGGCGCGCAATCGCTGATCAATGCCGGCCTGCCCAACAAGGTGATGGCGCTGAAGAACGGCACGATGGGCTGGCATCTCGCGGGGCTGAAGGTCGCGCGCGGCGAGACGAAGAGCTTCGGCCCGCAGGGACCCGAGGCGGCGAAGTTCGCGCGGGCCGCGGCGGCCAACATCGCGAGCCGCATGAAGATCAAGAAGATCGACATAGCGGGTCTCAAGGCGTTGGAGGCCAAAGGAGGCCCATTGCACAAGCTCGATGTGCGCGATCCCGCGGAATACGCGCAGGGCCACATCAGGGGCTTCCGGCATGCCGCGGGCGGCCAGCTCGTGCAGGCGACCGATCAATATGTCGGCGCGCGCGGCTCGACCATCGTGCTGCACGACAATGACGGCGTCCGCGCCACGATGACCGCGCACTGGCTGATGCAGATGAGCTGGGCGAACACCTATGTGCTCGACCACGAGCCCACCGCTTCCGAGCTCACGACCGAGGCGGAGCCGCGCTTTCCCGCGGGCTTCAAGCTGCCGACACCCGACACCATCGGACCCCAGGTGCTTCACGACTGCGGCATCGCGCGGTTCCTGGTGATCGATCTCGACACCAGCCTGAAATACCGCGACGGCCACATTCCCGGCGCCTGGTTCGCCGTGCGCGCCAACCTGGCCAGGACCATCCCCGAGATGCTGAAGAAGCAGCCCCAGGTATCGGGCATCGTGCTGGTCTCGCCCGACGGCGAGATCGCAGCCCTGGCCGCGGCCGAAGCAAAAGCGGCGGTGGCGGAACAGCCCATCGATGTCCGCGTTCTTGAAGGCGGCATGAAGGCGTGGCGCGACGCTAAGCTCGCGGTCGAGACGGGACACGTCCGCATGGCCGACCCGCCGACCGACGTCTGGTACCGCCCCTACGACTTCAAGGAGGATGTCGAGGCCGCCATGCGCCAGTACCTCGACTGGGAGGTCGATCTGGTGCCGCAGGTGAAGCGTGACGGCGACGCCAGCTTCTCTGTGTTCAAGCCGTAGGCGAGGGCTTAACTACCTGATTGGTAAAGGAAATCGCTGCCTTGACAGGGTCCGACCCAACCCCTAGACATCCGCCCGCCGATCCCGAGGCCGACCGCAGGCGCCTCGACGCGTTGGACGCACAGCTCAAGAAGCTGCGCGACGCCGTCGAGCCGCCGAGGACGAGCAGCGTGAACAGCGGGGTATCGCACCGTCAGACGGGCGTTGCCTACCGGGTGATGGTGGATATGATCGCGGGCCTTTTGGTCGGGGGAGGTCTCGGCTACGGGCTCGATCGCTGGTTCGGTTGGGCCCCGTACGCACTGATCGGGGGCCTGATCGTGGGGTTCGCCGCCGGCGTCAACAATGCGTGGCGCGCCATCCGGGTTTACTCGGAGGAGGTGGCCAAGGGGGACGGTTAGCGCTGTCCCCGGATTTGGAGTGGGGACGA
>DATJWN010000330.1:0-5180 GCA_035501235.1 Reyranella sp. | reverse complement strand
CTCAGGCCGCCGAGCGCCATGCCTTCCTTCCCGCCGGAGGCGCCCGCGATGGTCGCCATGTCGACGAACACGGTGGAGTTGCGCGCCTTCATCTTGTCGACGTAGCCCGCGAAATACTCCAGGCCCTCGACCTTGCCGGTGAAGTTGTACGCCTCGAAGGTGTTCGGCGTCATGCGGTTGTCCTGGGGGTTCACCTCAGGCTGGTTCACGAGCTGCCGATAGGCGGAGAAGGCGTGCGTGTCCCAGAGCTTGACCTTGGCGTACGACTCGCCGAGCGAGCCGTAGCTCTGCTGCCCGGGCTTGAGCAGCAGCGTGCCGTCCTGGTCGGCCGGCCCATCGAGTTTTTGCGAGGTGTAGCCGGTCAGCCCGATCTTGAGCCGGTCGAAAAAGTAGCCCGAGTCGTAGCCGATCCAGCCGCCCGCCGTGGAGGCGTTCAAGTCGGACGATGGCGCCGGCTTATCCCGGTCGAGGTAATAGGTTCTCAGGTGGAAGGTCAATGATCGATCGCGCACATACGGCTGCGCCAGCGGCGGCGGCTCGTCGCCGAGATCGATGGCGAACGCCGGCATCCCGGCCGCCGCCAGCGTGCCGCCCAGAATTCCTGTCGCGATGGCGGTTTTTCTAGCTCGCATGGCGCAATGCTTCAGGGACTCAGGAGAGCAGCATGATGACGACCATGCCCCAGATCGTGAGCAGCGTGTTGCCCACCGCGTAAGTAACGGTGTAGCCGAGCGCCGGAATCTGGCTTTGCGCCTGGTCGCAGACCAGCCCGAGCGAAGCCGTCGTCGTGCGCGACCCCGAAACGATGCCGAGCGTGAGCGCGTCGTGAAAGCGGAACACGTACTTCGCCACATACATGCCGAGCACCAGCGGGGCCGTCGTCGCCAGGGCGCCCCACAGGAACAAACCGACGCCCTGCGTCTTCAAGCCGTTGACGAAGCCCGGGCCGGCGGAGATGCCGACGATGGCGATGAAGATGTTCAAGCCCACCGAGTTCATGAACCAGACGGTGGGCGTCGGGATGCGTCCGAAGGCTGGGCGCACCGAGCGCAGCCAGCCGCCGATGATCCCGGCGATCAGCGCACCGCCGGCGGTAGACAGCGTGAGCGGCACCCCGGATACCTTGAAGAGAACCGAGCCGACGAGCGCGCCGACCACGATCGCCGCGCCGACGAACGCCATGTCGGTGACGTCGGTCGGACGGTCCGCCACGCCCAGCATTTTGGTCGCAGCGGCAGTGTCCTGCGTGCGGCCTACGAGGGTAAGCAGATCGCCGCGATTGACCACGGTGCTCGGCAGGATGGGAATATCCGTGGCAGTCGCGCCGCGCGTAATCTTGCGCAGGAACACACCGCGTGCGGAAGGGCGCTGCGCCAGTTCGGCGAGCGTCTTGCCGTCGACCTCCTTGTTCGTCACCAGGACGTCCACGCCCTCCACTGGTACCGCCAGCAACTCCTTGTCCTCGACCTCGTCCGCCTCCTGCAGCACGCGCACCAGCACCGAGCGCTCGCCGGCGACTGCCACCACGTCGCCCTCCTTCAGGACCGTATCGGCGGTGGCGTCTATGATCTGGCCATCGCGGCGGATGCGCTGAACAAACAACCTCGCGTCGGGCACCATCGATTCGGCCTCCGCTGCGCGCAGGCCAACTGCCTTGCCGCCTTGCCGCACCTTGTAGGCGCGCAGCACCCAGCGGTGCCAGGCATAGCCTTCGCCGCCCACTTCCTTCTTGGCGCCGCCAAACTTCTCCATGTAGTCCTTGCAGGCTGCGGCGAGGTCGATGCCGAGCAGCTTCGGGCCGAGCACGGCGATCACGATGGCCGAACCCATGGTGCCGAACATGTAGGTCACGGCATAGGCGACCGGCATCGCGTCGAGCAACGCTTTGACCTCGTCGGCGCTCTTGCCGAGCCGGTTGATGGCGTCGGTCGAGAGGCCCATCGCGGCCGATATTGTCTGCGATCCCGAGTAGAACCCGGCCGAGTAGCCCAGGTCATAGCCGGCGAGCTTCGCGATGAGGACGCAAGCCGCAAGGCTGAACACGCACTGCACGACGGAGAACAGCGCCTGCGGCAACCCGTCCCGGGCGATGCCGCGCACGAACTGCGGCCCGACGCCGTAGCCGACGGCGAACAGGAACATGAGGAACGAAAACGCCTTGAGGGGCTGGTTGATCGTGATGCCAATCTGCCCGATCACGACGCCCGCGATCAGGGTGGCCGTCACCGACCCCAGGCCGATCCCCTTGAAGGTGAACTTGCCGAAGTAGTAGCCGAGAGCGAGCGCGAGAAAGATCGCGATCTCGGGATATTGCTTCAGTGTGGCGAAGAACCATTCAATCATGATGACCTCCGTTGGCTAGCGGTCGCTCGCCTTGCCCTTGCGGGCGGCGAGCGCGTCGGGCTTGAGCAGCTCCAGGCCCCTGGTGGCGTTGAATCCGTGGATTTCCTTGACGTCCAGCTTGCGCATGAAGGTGATCGTCTCCTGCGTGATCACCTGGCCTGGCACCATGATCGGGAAGCCCGGCGGGTATGGAATGACGAACTTCGCCGACACCAGCTCGGGGCCGTTCTTAAGCCGATCGTCGATCTTCTTGTCGTTCAGCTTGATGTACTCGCAGGATGCCGCGTCGTAGGCCATGTAGTAGGCGGCGCGCATGTGGCCCTCCGAGGTCTTGCTCTTGGGGTTGTCGCGGAACGCATCGTGGAAATGGCTGAAGTTCGGCAGGTCGGGCACGTCCTCGACCAGCGACTTGACGCGCGCCTTGAATGCCGCGCGCGCCTCGTCGCCGCCCTCGGCGAGCCGTTTGTCGATGGCGCGCGACATGTCGGCCAGCGCCTTGATCAGGTGCGCCATGTCGCTGCGCGTGTTGTTGATGTTGATCTGCACCAGCACGCTGTTGCGCGAGGTCTTGTTGATCTGGATGTCGTGCTCGCTGGCGAGCAGGCCCTTGAACTGCGAGCCGTCGTAGCCGGCATTGCCGCACAGCAACGTGATGCGCGTCGAGTCGAGGAAGAATTCGTCCTCGCGCAATGCTCGCGCCGTGTCCGCCATGGTCTTGCCCGGTGTGCCGTAGTCGGCGAAGCCCGTTTGCCGGTATTCCGCCGGGATCATCTCGGCCGGCGTGGCGGCATGGAAGTACTTGGAGATCAGCGGATGATTGTTGATCTCGCGGCGGATCTCGATCGACAGCTGGATCGCGCGCTGCACCAACTCGTAGCCCTCCAGCTCCATCTGGCGCCGGGCGAGGTCCAGCGAGGCGATGATCTGCTGGTTGGGCGAGGTCGAGGTGTGGGTGAAGAAGGCTTCCTTGAACGGCGCCTCCACGGTGTGGAAATCCTGGTCGGCAACCACGATGATCGAGCCCTGGCGCAGGGCGGACATGGACTTGTGCACCGAGTCCGACTCGTAGACGCGGACGCGCACCTTGTCCGGGTCCGGCAGCAGCGATTTTTCCAGCATCCCCTTGGCGTCGAGCTTGCCGGATTCGGCTTTGAACTTCTCGTAACGCTTGCGGTACTCGGGGTCGCGCATCATGGCGCGCAGCGCCGCCGCGCCGCCCATCGCGGTTCGCTGGCGCAGGAACGGCGAGAAGCGCGCGTAACCGAACCAGGCTTCGTCGAACAGGAAGATCAGGTCCGGCTTGATGGCCAGGCACTCGAGCATGGTGCGCTCGACGTTGGCGACGTGGCCGTCGAAGGTGCAGTTGGTCAACACCAGCATCTTCGCGCGGTCGAGCTTGCCCTCCGCCTTCAGGTGCAGCAGCGCCTCCTTGATCGGCTTGATCGCGAGGCTGCCGTACATCGAATATTTCGTGATCGGGTAGGCGTCGATGTACAGCGGCTGCGCGCCCGCCAGCACGATGCCGTAGTGGTGCGACTTGTGGCAGTCGCGGTCGATCAGCACGATGTCGCCGGGCGTCAGCAACGCCTGGTGGATGATCTTGTTCGAAGTGGAAGTGCCGTTGGTGACGAAGAAGCTGCGGTCGCCGCCCAGCGCGCGCGCGGCCTTCTCCTGCGCCAGCTTGATGTTGCCGGTCGGCTCGAGCAGGCTGTCCAGGCCGCCCGTGGTCGCCGAGGATTCCGCGAGGAACAGGTTGGCGCCGTAGAAATCGCCCATGTCGCGGATCCAGTTCGACTTGAAGATCGACTTGCCGCGCGCCACCGGCAGCGCGTGGAAGGTGCCGATCGGCCGGGCCGCGTAATGCTTCAGGTTGTCGAAGAAAGGCGTGTCGTAGCGGTCCTTGATGCCGTCGAGGATGGACAGGTGGATTTCCATCGGCTCCTCGACGCCGTAGAAAACGCGGCGCAGCGGCGCGGCCTCGTCGGAGCCGGCCAGCCGGGCGACATCGCGATCGGTGGTGAGGAACAGGTCGAGTTCGGGGCGCAGCTTGTCGTGAATCAGGCGCGCGAGCGCGGTGCCCATGTCGTTCATGCCAGCGCCGTAACCGGCAGGCAGGTTGCGGGCGATCATTTCCTTCAGCGCCGGCACGGCATGCTGCGAAACGAAGCCGAAACCGTCGCTGATCACCACCGATTGCAGGTTGTAGTTGAAGATGGCCGCGAGGATCGCATCCTCGAAGCTGCCGACGACCACCGGCTCGTAAACGAACAGATCCTCGTCGCGGCGCAGGCGGCGGAAGGTCTCGCGGATCTCAGGCCAGAGCGAACGCTCGGCTGGCGACACGATCAGGATCTCGAAGTAGGGCTTGCGGTCCTTGCCGCGGCTCACGCCGGGCGGAAGGATGTCGGGAACGTGCGCGTCGCCCTCCTCTTCTGCATTCCAGGCATCGGCGGCTTCCCGATAGCTGTCGGCGAGCAGTGCGCCGCTGATCCGCATGACCATCCGCGCCAGAGCGGGCCAGTCGGCTTCCTCGAGCCGCTCCCGCAGCCTCGCCATCAAGTGCGGGCCCGGATAGCCGTTGAGATCCTCGATCGGGCCCAGCTCCGCCATCACCGCAATCGCCTCGGCGCGCAACTCGCCGGCATTGGTGCCTCCCGCCGCGAGCGCTTTGGCGAGGCGATTCAGCGTGCGCCAGCGGTCGACGCGAGCGGCAGATGCGGAAAAAAACTGCGAGAGAGACAACTGCGGCTCGTCTTGAGCGGATTTCACTGCCATGCGGAACTCCTCAATCTTGATTCAAGCGTTTGCGTGATTGTCCGCGAAAAAATAGCAAATAA
>DATJWN010000329.1:0-13680 GCA_035501235.1 Reyranella sp. | reverse complement strand
GGCCGAGTACTCGATCGAGATCGTGGCCCAGAAAGCCGGCTGAGTCAGTAGTCCGGCTGGCGGTCGTATTCGAAGAGCAGCCGGTTGATGTAGCGATTGCGCGGCGTATCCGGCAGGCTCGTCAGGATCTGCCGCCGCGACAAGGGCCCCTGTTCCAGGTCGGCGGAATTGGTATTGGCGCCGAGGCCGAACCTCGCCCAGACCATCAGGCGGCCGTTGTTCCTCGGCACGAGGCCGCGATGCAGGGCGATGGTGTTCACGAGGAACATCGAGCCCGCCGGACCGACCGCGCTTCTGAGGGACGAATTGAAGAGACGCTCGCAGTCGGAGGAGAATGTCTCGCCGAAGCAGTCGACGAAGCTCTTTGCGGCGTCGAAGTGCGAGACATCGTGCCCCTGGCTCGCCGCCTTTCGCAGCAGCGCCTCCATGCCGGCGAGCGTATGGGAGCCCGCGACGATCTGATGGGGACCCTCGGCCTGGGTGACGTCGGTGAGATAGATGAACAAGGCGCAGAAACGCCAATCGTCGTCGTCGCGATGGAAGTGCTGCACATTCACCATCTCCGGCCGGTTGGCGGGAAAGGAATGCCAGGCATTAACCGAATAGAGCGTCGGCACGCAGCCGAGATAGGCTTCGACGAGATTGATGAGGCGCGGGTCGTTCAAGGCGTCGACCAGGCCCGGCGCCCGCAGGAGCTGGTCGGGCCGGTATCCGGCCATGGGAAAGGCGAGCCGCGCTTCAGCGAGCGACGTCGGCGGGGCATTGAAGCTGAAAATGTGCGGCCCGCGATGAACGGGATGGAGATCGAGATGGGCGCGGATCGCGCCAAGCGTGTCGGCGGGCAGCACGAAGGGCAGCTGGACCATGCCGGTCGACCGCAGAATCTCTAGGAGATCCGCCGATTGCGGATCGGCGCCGCCATTCGTTCCCTTGAGATGGGCTTCGTGCTTGCGGCGGTCGCTGACGATCGCATCGGCGATAGCGTCCCACATGTGGGACGGCAAGCTGCGGCGAACAGCCGTTAGCGCCCTTGTGTCGAATGTCTTCTCGAACATGTTCAGCCGTTGCCGGGGACGAAAGCCGACGGCGCCAACTCGCTGTCCGCCGTTGACGCGGTTGTATCGATGGCCCTGGCGGCGACTTGCAGCGTCCGTCCGTCCAGGGTCAGCAGGGCGCCCTGACAGCGGCCTTGCGGTTGCTGCTGCGAGAGGCGCAAGGCGCGTATCTCGATGCCGTGCCAGGGACAGGTCAGGCATCCCTTCGCCGGCGATGTCAGCGATTGGGCGAGCGGTCCACCTTCGTGCGGGCAGGCTTCCGGCCAGATCTGCGCGACGCCCGCATTGTCAAACGTGTACAGGAAGGAAAGCGGACCGGCCTGGAACGTCTGCAGGGTTTCCGTGCCGTCGGAAGGCTTCAGCTCGATCTCATATTGGCGATCCAGCTGAGGCGGCAGGGTGTGCCAGGTCAGCATGCTGGAGATTACGTAGTCGGGCTCATCCGACTTGAAGCGGAAACCCTGTTTGCGCAGATCGGCACGACGCTGGCGCACCGGCGCATCCTCGGCGTTTTGCACACGGTTGAGCTTCGCCATCTTGGC
Source organism: Reyranella sp. (assembly GCA_035501235.1). Classification (GTDB taxonomy): domain Bacteria; phylum Pseudomonadota; class Alphaproteobacteria; order Reyranellales; family Reyranellaceae; genus Reyranella. The sequence continues at coordinate 12,083 of DATJWN010000329.1, read as the reverse complement.
GTTGAGCCAGGGATGCAGGCACTTCCAGATCCGCTTCGACACGATGAACCAGTCGATGCGCTGGTCCGCGCCGCCGTCGTGCGCCGTGGTGCGCAGCACGGCGATGATCGAAACTACGCTGAACACGGAAAAGCACTGATAGAACAGCCCGGGGCGAATGCGGATATCGGCCACGGGCAGGAGGAAGGGCAGTCTGCCGTACTTCGTCAGCGATAGCTGGAAGTCGGAGCCGGTGCACAGCCGGACCGCATTGCCGTACGTCCGATGGATGTACGGCCGATGGTGCGGATCCATGTGGTTCCAGTCGAGATCGCGCACATCGATCGGCGACGACGTCTCATAATGGCCGCGCGTGACGACAATCCCCCGATCCAGCCGGGCGAGTTGATCCTCGAGCTTGTCGACGTCTATGTAGATGCGCTTATCCATGCCGGACATGGTGGTGGGGCGGGCGGTTGCCAAGAAGATTTCGCATAAATGGCGACCGATTGGTATAGTGCCGTGTGTGACGCCGGTGCGTGAGCGAGCGGCTTCGGATGATATTCCCCTGGGGGCTGCAACTGCGCATCGTGCTCTGCGACCTGGCCAAGAATCGATGGTTCAATCTTGCCGCCAAGGGCGCCCTTTCGACACTGACCCTGTACCTGGCCGTTCGGCACATGGGTGTGCAGCCCATCTTCGAAAGGCTGCGTGTCCTCGACGCTTGGGGGCTTGTTGCGGCGCTGGCCATCTGCGTGGCGCAGACGGCGCTCGTCTCGGTTCGGTGGCATTGGCTCATTCGGTATCTGGGAGGCAGACTCGCTTTGTGGCGCACTTTCTGTCTCGTCGAGATCTGCTCTTTTTTCAGCCAGGCGCTCCCGGCCACGGTGGGCGTCGATGCGGTCCGCGTCATGCAGGCATGGCAGAACGGCGTGCCGATGAGCAGTTCGGTCAGTAGCGTCCTGTTCGACCGCGCCTTCGGCGTGGCTGGCATCGTCGCAGCGGGGTTGATCGGCCTGCCTTTTGCGTCGCGCCGTCTCGGATACTTCGAAAGCGAGATGCTTGTCGCGGGCGCGGTGGCCATCGTCGTGGGCCTGCTGATCCTGCGGTCGCGGCGGCGCTGGCTGGCATGGCTGCCGCCCAAGCTCGGCAATCCGATGGGCGCCCTCCTGGAGGATGGCGTGCGTCTCCTAGTTCTGCCGGCCGCATGGATCTGGGCGCTGGGGCCTGCGATTGCGGTGCAGTTCCTATCGACGCTGCTCATCTACGTCGCGCTGCGGCAATTCGGCACGCCCGTGGGGTTCGTGGAATGTGTCCTGTCGGTCACTCTCGCCTTGCTGATCGCGGCGCTGCCAATCTCGATTGCGGGATGGGGCGTGCGGGAAGGCGCTTTGGTCTTCGCGCTCGGCGCCCTGGGCGTGCCGCCGGCCGAAGCCGTTGCAAGCTCGCTCCTCGCGGGGATAGCCCAGTTCGTCGCGGCCCTTCCCGGCGGATTGCTGCTCCTGGTCTACACGCCGCCCGCCGCCCCTCATGAGGGCAAGGCCTGATCGCGATGAACACGTTCCAGATCAACACATCGCCGCTCATGACCTCCTACCTGGTGAAGGAGGTGAAGGCTTTCCGCGATCGTCCTGTGGTCATCCTCGACATCGGCGCGCGGGGCGGCATCGGCAAGGAATGGGCCGCGTTCGAGGACCAGTTGCGCGTTTACGCCTTCGAGGCCGACGCTCGGGAATGCGAGCGGTTGAGCGCGACCGCGCCGCCCGGGCTCTCGTACATCCCGCGGGCGATCGGCAAGAGTCGAGGCAATGCCATCTTGTACGAAACCGATCCTGCCCTAAGCAGCGGTCTCTACAGGACCCGCATGGACTATTTCGGTCGGATGCTCAATCGGGACAACGGAACCGTCGTGGGCGAGCGGATCATCGAAGTCGTGCCCTTGGACGAAGTGCTGCCCGAGTATGGCGTGTCGGCCGTCGATTTCATCAAGCTCGACGCCGAGGGAGCGGAACTCGACATCCTGCAGGGCGCTCGGCGATTCCTGAGGGATGGCAAGCCGCTGGGCATCTTGAGCGAACTGCGCTTCCACGAGGAAATCAACGGGTCGCCGCCCTTCGCGGCCCTTGACGATTTCGCAAGGGGCCAGGGCTTCCGGCTGTTCGATCTGCAATTCTATCATCAAAGTCGGGCGGCGTTGCCCTATCCGCCCGCCGGCGACTATCGCAAGCCAACAGGCGAAAGATATCACGCCTACACGACGCGCGGCCAATTGCAGGATGGCGATGCGCTCTATTTCCGGGACCTGCTTCTGCCGTCGGCCGATCCGACTTGCAGGCGCGCCGAGACGATCGACATCCTGAAGCTGTGCGCATTTCTCGAGATTTTCTCCCTGAACGACTGTGCCGCCGAATTGCTGCTGGCCTGCCGCGCGCAGGTCGATGCGATTGCGGGCTCGGAACGTTTGCTGGATTTGCTTGCGTCGGGAACTGCAGGACAGGCCGTCGGTTACGCGGCCTACATGAAGCAGTACTTCGAAGAGCCGCTTCAACGCGACCGGCCCGGCTTCTTTCGTCGCCTGCTGAAGGGCCAGTAGACGAGGCGCTTCATGGGATAACCCTCATCCGCGTTGCGTTGTGCCTGACAGGGGCGGCGACTAGAGTGCGGTGCCGCGACGCGGCCAGTGAAGCGGGGCTTGGAGCGAGTCGTTTGATTGCCAGCATGACGGGATATGCGCGGGCGCAGGGGATGGATGGGCGCCGGCGCTGGGTTTGGGAAGCGCGCAGTGTCAATGGGCGCAATCTCGAGATCCGTTGTCGCGTGCCCGCGGGCTTCGACCGCCTGGAGAATCCCGCCCGCACGGCCGTCGGCGCCCGGATGAAGCGCGGCAACGTCTCGCTCACCCTCACGATTGCCAGTGAACGGACAACCAAGCCGCTGCGCATCAACCGTGTGTTGCTCGCTGAATTGGGCTCCCTCGTCGATGAAGTCCGCCGCAGCACGGGCGCTGCGCCGCCGGCGGCGGACGGGCTGCTGCGCGTGCGCGGCGTGATCGAGGAGGAGGAAGGCGAGGGCGAGGAAGGCGAGGAGGCCCTGGCCATCCTCGACAAGGGCCTCGGCGCGACGCTCGAGGAGGCGCTGAAGGCCCTGATTGCGGCCCGCGCCGCCGAAGGCAAGGCCTTGGCCGGCGTGATCGACGGCCATGTCGGCGAGATCGAAGCTCTGTGCCGGCGCGCGGCCGAGCGGGCCCAGGCGCAGATCGGCACCATCCGTAGCCGTTTCGAGACCCAGCTCGGCGACCTGCTCGAGCGCGCGCCGCAGCTTTCCGAGGAACGGTTCGCCCAGGAAGTGGCTTTGCTGGTCGGCAAGGCCGATGTGCGCGAGGAACTCGACCGCCTCACGGCCCACATCGCCCAGGCGCGCGCGCTGCTGGCCGAGGCGCGGCCGGACAACCCGGTCGGCCGCAAGTTCGATTTCCTCTGCCAGGAGTTCAATCGCGAGGCCAACACGCTCTGCTCGAAGTCGGCCGACATCGAGCTGACGCGCATCGGGATCGACCTGAAGGGCGCCATCGAGCGCATGCGGGAGCAGGTGCAGAATGTCGAATGATGCGGACGCGCCCACCATCCAGCGGCGCGGCCTGATGCTGGTGCTGTCCTCGCCCTCGGGCGCGGGCAAGACGACCCTGTCGCGCCAGCTGCTCGACAACGACAAGCAGATCCAGCTCAGCGTCTCCTGCACCACGCGCGCGCGGCGGCCGAGCGAGAAGGACGGCGTCGACTACCGTTTCGTCGACACGGGCACCTTCCGCGACATGATCGACCGCGGCGAGTTCCTCGAGCATGCGCGCGTGTTCGATCACTATTACGGCACGCCCCGCGCGCCGGTCGATGCGGCGCTGAAGAGCGGCCGCGACGTGCTGTTCGACATCGACTGGCAGGGTACGCAGCAGCTCCAGGAGAAGGGCCGCGACGACCTGGTGACGGTGTTCATCCTGCCGCCCTCGACCCGCGACCTCGAGAAGCGCCTGAAGACGCGCGCGCAGGACACGCCCGAGGTCGTGGCCAAGCGCATGGACAAGGCCTCCGACGAGATGAGCCACTACGCCGAGTACGACTACACGATCATCAATCGCGACATCGCCACCAGCTTGATGGAACTGAAGTCGATCCTCACGGCCGAGCGCCTCAAGCGCGAGCGGCAGGTCGGCCTGTCGAACTTCGTGAAGGCCCTACGCGAGGGACGTTGAAGACGGCCGGGCGATTCCTGTCTGGCCCTGGGAGCGCAGCACGAGCTGCGAGGGCGTGACGGGACGGCCCGAGTATTCGGCAATCAGACGGTCGCTGGCGGTCTCGATCGTATCCTCGAGGCGTTGCATGAAGTCGTGCTTGTCGCGCGCGGCCGGGAGCGGCGGCAGGAACTCGATCGCGGCGCGGCCGGGCAGCTTGCGCCAGTCGCGGCGGTTCCAGCGCAGGCCGACGCAGGTGGCGACCGGCGTCACCGGCAGGTCGAGGTCGCGCGACAAATAGAAGATGCCGGAGCGATAGCGCTCGCGCTCTCCCGGCGCCATCAGGTGGCCTTCGGGGTAGATAGAGATGTAGCGACGGCTCTCGTAGGCGCGACGGGCAAAGCGGGCGAGGTTCTCGCGCTCCCGGCCGCCGCCACAGGCATCGACGCGGATCATCTGCAGGCGATAGAGGATGGCGCCGATCACCGGCAGGCGGAACAACTCCTGCATCGCCACGAAGGCGATGCCCGGGATCTCCGCCGCCAGCAGGATGCCGTCGCATTCGCTCTGGTGCTTGCTGGCCAGCAGGGCCGGGCCGGCCTTGGGCAGGTGCTCGCGGCCTCGTACCTCGATCTTCATGCCGCCGATCCAGCGCATGCCCCAGACGACGGCGCGGGCCCAACGGTGCAGCAGGCCACGCAGGACGACGGGCGTCGGGATTGGCACCAGCAGGATGCCGATCAGCGCCGCCAGCAGGGTGAGGGCGTAGAAATAGAGGTTGAAGGCCCAGGACCGGATCATGGGCAGGAATTAAGTGAGCGATCACTCATTTGTCAAGACCCTTCGGTCACCTGCGTATAGCCGACAGGCGGGTAATCCGGGCCGGGCAGGAGACCGTTCAGGACGGCGACATCCCGCCAGACCCGGAGCGCCTCCGCCGGGCGCCCCAATGCGGCGTATCTTTCGGCCAGGAGCGCATACATGCGGCCCTTGAGCTGTTTGTCCGGCGCCGCGGGAATGCGCAGCAGCGGTTCTGGCGCTGCGGGCCGGCCTCGCATCTGGGCGAGCCAGCTTTGCTTTGCCGGGGCCGCCCGGCCGAAGTTCTCATCGTAGCGGACACCGTCGAGCTCAACGGGCGGCAAGCTTGCCAGCCGATCCCTGATCAGCGCGTGGAGGTCCGTCGCCAGGTCAGCACGCCCGATCTGCAGAGCGTGCTCGCAGAAGCGGCGGGCGTGCCCCCACAGGAAGAGCGTGTGCAACAGCGGCGCGTCTCCCAGCAGGCCGTCGCTCGAGCACATGCCCGCGATCAGTTTCAGGCGGCCGCGCATGTGCTTGACGACATCGGCCGGCCGGTTGCTGCTCTGGTCGGGATGGGAGGCGTATTTGGCGATGATGCCGGGTGCGTAGGTGATGGCGCCATGCGCGGCGAGGCGGCACCAGGTCTCGAACTCGACGCACTCCATCGTCCAGTCGTCGCGCTGCAGGCCCGCGGCGAGCAACGTCTCGCGCCGGAAGAGGCTCGCGCAGTAGTAGGGCGTATAGTCGGCGGTGAGATAGTCGACGAGATTGAACGGCCCGCTGGTCCACAGGCCGGTCTGCTTGCCCCCAAGGTCGGTGATGATCGCATCGCCGGTGACGGCGCCGGAGCCGGGCTCGCGGGCGAAGATATCGACCGCGCGCTCGACGGCATCGGGCAGAAGCTCCTCGTCGGCGAGGCAGGAGGCGATGAACTCGCCCGAGCAGCGGCGCATGGCGCGCAGCAGGCCGTCGCTCGGCCCGCTGTCGGGCTCCGACACGATCTTCAACCGCTCGCCGTAGCCGCGCAGGATGTCGAGCGTGCCGTCGGTGGAGACGGCATCCTGGATGACGAATTCCATATTGGGGTAGGTCTGCGCCATCATGCTGTCGAGCGCGCGCCGGACCGACGGCGCGCCGTTGCGCACGAACATGAAGACGGAGACCAAGGGCTTCATCGCGATGAACCGGCCAGGCGGCCGACCATGTCGGTGTAGGCTGCTTCGAGACGCCGCTCGAGCCCTTCGGCGTCGTTCAACCGTCCCTCGGTGTACCGGCGGCGCAGATCGTATCGCAGCGTGCGCAGCCGTTCGGGATCGTTCGCCAGCCGGGCGGCGATCTCGACATAGTCATCAGCGCTGCCGGCGGCGAGGTCGGGGCAGCCGACGGCGGTCATCAGGGACGAGCCGTAGGCGCTGATGAACCGGTCGCCGCGCAGCGTGATCGCCGGCACGCCCTGCCAGCAGGACTCCGCGATGGTGTTGCCGCCGCAATAGGGCGTGGGATCGAGGCTGATGTCGACATCGTCATAGGATTTCACGATCTGCGGTCGTGTCCCGCCGTCGGCGATGATCAGCCGGTCGGCCGGAATGCCGTAGCGGCCGAAGCGGTCGATCATGAAGCGCTTATTGTCCGCCGGGATCAGCTGCATGTTGCGCATGTACAGCTTTGCGTTGGGCACGCGGTGCAGCAGCTTCGCCCACAGGGCGACCACCTCGATGTTTATCTTCGCACCGGTGCCGAAGTAGCCGAAGGTGACGTAGCCGCGATTGGTGAAGGGCGGCTCGGCAACAGGCACCTCGTTGAGGTTCCGGTAGTCGAAGCAGAAGAAGCAGCCGGGCAGGCGGTAGATCTGCTCGGAGTAGTAGTGGCGCTGGCTGTCGGCGCTCGAGGGGGCGGCGACCTCGTCAGCGATCACGTAGTCGATGTTGGGCAGCCCGCAGGTGCCGAGATGGTTGACGTAATTGACCTGGATCGGCGCGCAACGCTGGGCCATGGCGGCGAAGCGATTGCCCGGCGAGAAGCCGGTCAGCTCCACCAGGATGTCGAGCCGGTCGCTGCGGACCACGTCCACGTAGGCATCGTCGTCGAGCCGCCGGTCGCTGCCTTCGGGCGCATCGCCGACCAGCTCGTCGAGCGGCGGCACGTGGCGGAACCTGTCGAAGTCCGGTGTCCGGCTCTCCAGCCATTTCTGCGGCGAGTAGCCATAGATCTCGAAGCGGTCGCGGTCACGGGCGGCGATCGAATTGCGCAGCTGGAAGCGGATCGTGTCGAGGTTCATGAAGGCACAATGATAGCCGACGCGGATTTTCCCCTGCGTGCGGGCCTTGCCGGCAAAGGGTCGGGACGATTGGCGGACATGCGGCGCCATCCGCTCGCGCTGGGCCGCGCCGAGCGCCTTCTCGCTGAGTCCGGGCAGTTTGAGCAGGGCCTGGGACACCAGGCTGTCGATGCGCATGTTGCGAGGCCACACGCGATCCCACACGGCGAGCGTCATGCCGATCTGGCCCCGCGTTTCGTACATCTCGCCGGCAAGGGCATAGACGTCAGCGAACTTGGCGAGGCGGAATTGCGCATCGCGCGGCCGGGAAGCGGGGATCGCCTCGACGAACATCCGCCGCCGCAGCCAGGCGCCGAGGCGGGGGAAATTCCAGGTCGTATAACCGGCATGGATGGGCAGCCGCACGCGCAGCCAGCGCACCAGGGCGCGCAGGCGCGGCGATTTCCAGTTGTTCGGCCGGCTCGCTCGATCGCGGCCTATGAGATCCAACCAGGCGGCGACCGGCCATCCGAACAAGCCCAAAGCGTGCGTGCGATTGAGCGTCAGGCGATGCAAGGTGCTCAGCACCCGATGGTCGGTGGGCAGCAGGGCCATCAGGTCGTCGACGATCCTCTGCAGATGGGCTGCGAGCGGACCTTCCGCCGTCGTCTGGCTCCTGAGGCTCGCGAGGTGGTTGAGACGGGCCTCGAGCAGCAGGGCCGAATTGGCGCTCTGGAAGAAGCCGTCCCTGGACAGAAGGCGGTCGAGAACCGCGAGCCTGGCCGCGATGGTCTTCTCGATGTCGTGCGACGGCACGGAGCGATTGGTCTCGCCCGCGGTCGCCGAGCGTTCGACCGAGAGGATGCCGAAGTCCGTCGCGATGCGGGACCACAGATCGAGATCGAGCGCATCGACGTGCCAGATATCGCGCTCCAATCCGCAATCGAGCAGTGCCTGGCGAACGAAGAATCCCGACGGCAGGTGCAGGCGATGGCCGAAGACCAGCAGCGACACGATGTCGACCGGATCGGCGATCGGCTCGCCCTCGGCATCGATGAAGAAGCCGCGGCAGCACAGGCCGCCTATGTCGCGCTGCTTGCCGAGCTCGTCGGCGGCGAAGGCCAGCGCATCGGGCAGGAAATTCCCATCGGGAGGGCAGACCGCGACGTACCTGCCGCGACAACGCCGAAGCGCCGCCAGTAGCTGCTCACCGCCGCCCTCGGCGGTGATGATCTCGAAGTCCTGGCAGGTCTGCGAACGAAGGCCGGCGAGCTGCTGGTCGGCCGACTTCGCTCCGCCCTGAGCGCACCGGACGACGGAGAAGAGCGGCGAGGACTTTTCCATCGGAATGCGAGGCTTCTAGCTTGAATTCCGAGGTTCGAGCAACTTGGCAAGCCGCACCAGGTCGGGGACCGTAAGTTCCTCGGCGCGCGCGGTCGCCGGGACGCCCTGCCCGGACAGAACATCAGCCGGCGTGGCGAACAGCGACGCCAGACTGCCCCGCAGCATCTTGCGCCGTTGGCCGAAGGCGGCCGCGGTCAGCCGTTCCAGGTTCGAAAGGTCGGCCAGCCGCTCGGCCTTTGGGCGAGGCGTGAGGCGCGCGACGGAGGACGTCACCTTGGGCGGCGGAACGAAGGCCGACGGCGGCACATCGAACAGGCGGCGCACCTCGCAGACATGCTGCGCGAGCACCGACAGGCGGCCATAGTCCTTGGTGCGGGGCACGGCAATCAGACGGTCGACGACCTCCTTCTGGAACATCAGCACCATGTCGGCGATCTCGTCGGCCGCATGCAGCCAGCGGATCAGCAGGGCCGTCGAGACGTTGTAGGGAAGGTTCGCGACGATGCGGCGCGGCGGCGGGCCGAGAGTGCGCAGGTCGATTGCGAGCGCGTCGGCCTCGATCACCTCCAGGCGGCCGTCGGACACTGCCTGCAGCTCCTGCAGGGCGGTGATGGCGCGAGGATCGACCTCGACTGCGACCACGCGGCTCGCGCCCTCGAGCAGCAGCGCCCGCGTGAGGCCGCCCGGGCCGGGACCGACCTCGATCACCGTGCCCTCGCCGAGCGGTGCGGCGGCGCGCGCGATGCGGCGCGTCAGGTTGAGGTCGAGGAGGAAGTGCTGGCCCAGCCGCTTGCGGGCATCGAGTCCGTGCTTGGCGATCGTCTCGCGCAGCGGCGGCAGGGCCGCTACGTCCATCGTCAGGTTCCGCGCCGGCGCGCCATGTCATCGGCCATGGCGAGGGCCGCGATCAGGCTCGCCGGATCGGCGCGGCCCGTGCCGGCAATGTCGAGCGCCGTGCCGTGATCGGGCGAAGTGCGAACGAAGGGCAGGCCGAGCGTGACGTTGACCCCGCCCGAGAAGTCGATGGTCTTGATCGGGATGAGCGCCTGGTCGTGATACATGCAGAGCGCTGCATCGTAAGTGGCGCGCGCGGCCGGATGGAACAGCGTGTCGGCGGGCGCCGGTCCCCGTACATGGATGCCCTCGCGCTTCAGGGTCTCGATGGCGGGTGCGATCGTCCGCGCTTCCTCGTCGCCCATCGTACCCTGCTCGCCGGCATGCGGATTGAGCGCGGCGACGGCGAGGCGCGGCTCGGCGATGCCGAAGAGCTTGCGCAGGCCCTCGGCGGTGATGCGGCCGGCGCGCACGATGGCCTCCGGATCGAGGGCACGCACAGCTTGGGCGAGGGACAGATGGATCGTCACCGGCACGACGCGCAGCTCGGGGCAGGCCAGCATCATCGCGACGTCGGCGCCGCCCGCCAGCTCGGCCAGGAACTCGGTGTGCCCGGGATGGCGAAAACCCGCCTCTTGCAGCGTCTTCTTCTGGATGGGGTTGGTCGCCAGGCCCGCGATCTCGCCGGCCCGGGCGAGCTTCACGGCGCGCTCTATGGCCTCGATCGTGGCGGGCGCGTTGGCAGGATCGGGATGACCGGCACGGACGGGCACGCGCAGCTGGACCGGCAGCACAGGCAGCGCCGACGGGAAGGCGGCCGCCGCCTCGCCGGGATGCGCAATCTGCCGGATCGCCACATCGAGCTGCAGCGTGCGGGCCAGCGCGACCAGACGGACGGGATCGTCGAGGACGAAGAAGGGACGCGTCGACGACTGTCGCGCTTGCCAGGCCTTGAGGCTGAGCTCGCCGCCGACGCCGGCCGGCTCGCCCATGGTTACGGCGAGCGGCAGGGTGGCAGTCATGGCTGCTTGATGATGTCGATGGTCGCAGCCCGGCGCATGTCTCGCATGTAGCGGCGTGCCGCGGCCTCGAGCTTCTGCAACAGGATGAGCTGCTGGACGGTCTCGCGCGACGGCAGGCCGCCGGCGCCTTCCTTGCTACAGAGGGAGACGACCTGGAGGCCCTCGGCGACGCGGAACGGTCCCGCGACGCCGCCGATCGAGAGCTTGGGGATCTCGCCGAACATCTGCTGGTTGGCGGCCAGATCGCCGACGCGGACGCCCGACAGATCGCCCGACGTCGCGCCCTTGAGCTTGCGGGCCTGGACGTGCAGGTCGGCGCACTGACGCACGCCGGCCATGGCTTTCTGGGCTTCGGCGGTGGCGCGATTGACCTCGTCGGGTGACGCATTCACCGGGAGGGCGAGCGTCATCTGCACCAGATTGAGCCGAACATCGTCGGGCCGCGCCGTGGCGAAGGGCCGGCGGTCGACCACGTAGAGAATGTGCCAGCCGGCCGGCGTGCGGATGAGGTCGGACGGCTGGCGTAGCGGCAGCTTCTCGATCGCGGCATCGAGCGTCGGATCGAGCGCGCCGGGCAAGATCCAGCCGAGGTCACCGCCATTCTGCGCCGCCGCCCCTTGCGAGAATTGCTGGGCGAGGCCGGCGAAGGGCGCGCCGCGCCTCAACTGATCGAGGACGCGCTCGGCTGCCCGGCGCGCTTCCTCGGCCTGATCGGGCCGGTCGATGGGAATGAAGATCTCGGCCACGCGGGATTCGGTCTTGCCGATGTTGGCCTTCATGCGGTTCAGCGCCTCGTCGATCTCGGTGTCGGAGACGTCGACCTTCGGCCGCACGCGGCGTCGGACGATCTTGCCCCAGGCGAGAGAGGCTTCGATCTGCTGGGTGGCGATGTCGAACGGCACGCCGATGCTCTTGAGGTAGGCACGGAAGGTTCCCGGCGCCATGCCGCCTGCGCGCTCGATCTCGCCGACGCGGCCGTTGATCTCGGCATCGGAGGTCCTCAGGCCCATGCCGTCGGCATTCTGGATCTGCAGCTTCTCGTCGATCATCTGCCGCAGGATCTGCGGGGCGAGCCGGTGGTGCATCTCCGGCGTGTCCGCAAGGCCGGTGCTCTTGATGGCGAAGACGATGCGCTCGTTGAGATCGAAGTCCGTGATCGCGCCGCCGTTCACGCGCGCGACCACGCGCACGGCCTGGGCCGAGGCGAGAGCGGGACAGAGTATGAGGAGGATCGCGGCGAGGGCGCGGATAAGCGGCGCGGTCATTGAGCCGTGAGAGGAGAGGGCAGGGGCGCGCATTATATTCCGCACGGCCGTCTCGGCAATGAGGGGCGGCCGCTTGCCTTTATTTGCCTTGATCGCGCTCTGACACGATCGGGCTCTGGATCGGCCACCAGATTTTCAGGCTGGGGTCGTTCCAGTGCAGGGTGAACTGGCCGGCTCGGTCGTATTCCGTGGTCTGTTTGTAATGGAAGATGGCGCGCTCGCTCATGACGAGGTGCCCGTTGCCGAACTTGGGCGGCACCAGCACCTGGAGCCGGTTGGTGTCCGACAGCGTGAAGGACGCCCATTGACGGTATTGCGGCGAGTCGGGGTCGTTGTTCACGACGACGAAATAGAAACTG
>DATJWN010000328.1:0-7819 GCA_035501235.1 Reyranella sp. | reverse complement strand
CGTCGCGGCCTTCGGTGATGCGCGTCTTGGTGAGCGTGCCGATGAAGGGGAACGACTTCACCGTATCGTCGTTCAGCACGGCCTCGACCTCGAAGCCGGCGGGCAGCAGATCGACCAGGGCGGCCTGATGATAGCCGCCATTTTCATTGTAGCCCGACAGCGACACGATCAGCCGGTCGTTCTGCCTGACGCGCGTGAGATCGGCGTCCTTGCCGTCGAAGGTCAGGAACTGGCGCACGATGGTGAGGCCGGCATTGGCGCGCGGTAGCGGCTCCTTCGGCACGCCGCGCGCCGTCACCTGCAGCCACACCGGTTGGGCGCCCTCGTTCCTGACCTTGAGGCCTTTGGCGATAGCGGCGTCATCGGGATTGATCACGACTGGATCCTTGGTCGTGCTCTTCTTGTCGCCGTCGACGGAGTAGTCGAGCGCGGCGCCGCCGCTGCCCAGCGCATGGGCCGCCAACACCAGCCAGGCCTGCTCCTGGGTCGTCGTCTCGTCGATATGCCCGACCAGCTTGTCGCGCACCGAGCCCATGACATCGGCGACGGCGTTCGTGCCGCCCGCCTCGCCGGCCAGCGCCAGCATGGCGGCGCGGTCGCGCAACGCCGAGCCGTAGTAGTCGTGGGCATCGCGCTCATCGAGCTGACGGCGGGCGGTGGCGAAGGCGAGCCGAGCGCGGCCCTGCTCGCCCACCAGATTCAGCGCGGCGGCGAGCTGCATCCAGGCCAGCCCGCCCTTGATCTCGGCCGACTGCGAGTCCTGGAAGTAGCGGACACGGCCCGGATCGGCGAGCCCCGCCTTGGCCAGCACGTACCAGGCATAGGCCTGCGCGTTGGGCTGCAGCTTGTCGGCCGTGCGGTTCAGCCAGGTGAGGCCGCGCTGCAGGGAGGCGGCTGGCACCGCCATTTGCTGGTCGCGCGCTCGCACCAGGAAGTCGAGCGCGTAGCTCTGCAGCCATTCGGCGGCAGGATAGGAGATCGAGCTCCACATGCCGAACGAGCCGTCGCTCATCTGCATGTCGGAGATGCGGTAGATCGCCTCCTGCACGCGGTCGGTGATCTTGGGGTCGGACGGGCCATAGCCCAGCATCGCCACGTCGTTGTAGTAGAGCAGCGGCAGGGCTCGGCTGGTCGTTTGCTCGATGCAGCCATGCGGATACTTGTCGAGCGCGCGGAGCAGCGCGGCGACATCGATGCCGGGCACGCGCGACAAAGCCACGCTGACCGAGGTCGTGTGCGGCGCGAAGTTCGTGAGGACGTCGGCGCCGACCGACAGCTCCTTGCCTGAATCGAGTCGGCTCACCGTGTCGATGGCGCTCGGCGTCTGGGCCGACCGCACCTGGATGTCCCAGTCGCGGCGGACGCTGAAGTTGTTCGGGCCCGACACCTCGACGGCGACCTTGCCGAAGCCGACATCGCCGGCATGGATCGGCCAGGTGAGGAGCTGCCGCTGGTTGGCGGCGAGCTTGCGTGTCTCGACGATCGGCTTCTCGAACGAGACGGCGCCCGTCGCCTCCATCTTGATCTGATAGTCGCCGGGCGCGCCGTCGACATTGTGCAGCGAGAGGGCGACGCGGCTCACGTCCTGCGGCGCCAGGAAGCGCGGCAGGACCACGTCCGCGGTGACGGCGTCGCGCACGAAGAGACGCTGGTCGCTCGACCCGACCTTGGTGTGGTCGTAGGCCACCGCCATCAGGCGCAGCTGGCCCTCGAAGTCGGGGATGTCGAGCGTGACCTTGGCGTCGCCCTTGTCGTCGAGCTTCACCGGTCCGCTGAACAGCGAGACGACGTGGATCGGCACGACGTCGAGGCCGGCGCCGCCTGAATCGCCGCCCGAGCGGACCTTGCCGAGATCGTCGGCATGGATGTCGAGCAGTCGGCCATAGTCGTCGCGCATGGCGATGCCGAGCTTGCGCTTGCCGAAGTAGAAGTCGGCGGGCTTGGGCGTGGCGTAGCGCGTGAGCTGCAGGATGCCTTCGTCGACCGCGGCGAGCGTGACGTAGGCCTCAGGGCCCGAGGCGTTGCCGACATGGATCGGCACCTCGATCTTCTGCCGCGGCGTCACCTTCTCGGGCGCGGCCATCTGCACCGTGAGCGTGCGCAGCGCCGGATCGAGGGCGAGCCACGTCGCGCCGATGGCGCGCACGGGCGTGCGCTCGGCCGGCGAGGCGAGGGGGCGCCAGGCGGTCACGAGAGCATAGGCGCCGGCGCCCCATTCGCCCTTGATCGGGATGTCGACGGTCGTGCCGCCGGCCGGGACGGTCGCGGTGTAGGTCGCGAGGATGCGGTCGCTCGCGATGGTGACCAGCGCCTCGCCCGCGAAGGGTGGTTCGATGCGGAGCTTGGCCGTGTCGCCCGGCGCATAGCCCTGCCGGTCGCTCGCGACCTTGAGCGTGTCGGGCGCATCCTCGGCGCTGTCGCCGCCGTACCAGCCGACATAGAAGGTGAGGCTGCTCGAGGCGCCCGACGCGCGGTCGGTGACGGTGAGCCGATGCGGACCCCAATCGAGGCGGCGCGACAGGTGGAAGGGCTGGTCGGCCGCCAGAGGCGTCGTGCCGGCCGTGATCATCCGCTCGGTGGTGATCGACTGCCAATGCCAGTGCCCGTCATTCTGGTACCACTGGTACGAATAGACGATGCGCTCGACCTTGTAGTCGACGTCGTTCAGCGCGACCTGCTTGCCCGACGCATCGACGGCCACGACATCGAAGGCGGTGTCCGTGCCCTCGGCGGCGTAGCGGCCATCGAAGGCGGGACGGATGCCGAGATAGGTGTCGCGCGTGCGCAGTGCCAGCGTCTTGTCGGTCTTGGTGGCGCGGCCGTTGCCGGGCTCGAAGACGCGGGCCTGGATCTGGGCCTTCAGCGGCACGGAGGTGTCGTCGACGCCGGTGCCGGGCCAGTCGATGCGCGACTTGCCGGTCGTGTCGGTGTCCGGACCCTTGAGCGTGATCAGCGGCGGCTCGAACTTCTCGCGCGCCTTCTCGAGGCCGAACGAATACTTGGTGAAGGCGGGGAAGGGCCGCTCGTCGATCGTGACCCTCATATCGGCCTCGACCGTGAGGTCGGCCGCGGGCGCGCCGTAGAGGAAATCGGCCTGCACGTCGAAGCCGTTGGCCTTGCCGGTGCGGAGCACGGGCGCCTGCGAGGAAAGCTCGATCTTGAGCTTCTCGGGGATGAAGTCCTCGACCGTGAACTCGATGCGGCCGACGGGCGAGCCCTTGGGATCGATGTAGGCGGCGACCGACCAGCGGCCGCGACGGGCGGATTTCGGGATGTCGATCGTCTGGTAGATCGCACCGGCAGCCGAGAGCGCGGCGGCGAAGCGGGTGAACTCGCTGCCGTCGGGCCGCTTGACGACCAGGGTGACCGGCAGGTCCTTCAGCGCCGTGGCGGCATCGTCGCGCACCATGGTCATGAGATGCACCGTCTCGCCCGGCCGGTAGATGCCGCGCTCGGTGTAGAGGAATGCGTCGACGGGGCCTGGCAGGTCGCGGCCGTCGATGCCACGGTCGCTCAAGTCGAAGGCCGACTTGGTGAGTTCGAGGCGGGAGAAGTCCTGCTTGGACGAGTCGATCGCCATGACGGCGACCGGCTCGGCGCCGCCCTTGCCCTTCATCAGGTTGTTCGGGAACACCACGCGGCCGTCGGCGGCCGTGGTCATCTTGCCGATCGTGTCGTTCTCGCGGCTGAGCAGCGTCACCTCGAGGCCCGCGACCGGCTGGGCGCTGGCGAGCGAGCGGGCGAAGACGTTCAAGCCATCGCGGCCGGTGAAGCTCGTGAGCGCGATGTCGGTGTCGACCATCCACATGCCGGCCATGGCGCCGGCCGGCAGCTCGTCGCTGTCGTCGTCCTCCTTGGGCAGCGGCTGGGCGGCGTTCCAGGTCACGACGAAATAGACGCCAGGCTTCCAGTCCTTGATCGTGTCGCGGATCGGGAAGGCGGTGGTGACCGGCTGATTGAGCGTGTTGCGCACCTCCATCGATCCGCGCCAGATGCGCGTGCCGTTCTGGCCGTTCAGCCACTGGCGCAGCTGATAGGAGTAGGACATCGCGGTCTGGTCGGGGAAATTGCCGCTGCCGGTGTAGAGCACCAGTCCGCGCTCGTTGACGCGATAGACGGCGATCCCGACCTTCGCGACGTTGACGGTGGTGATGGGCAGGCCCGCCGCCTCGCCGCGCGGCAGGATGAAGCCCTTGCCCGGGAGCGACACGACGGCCGGCCGCGCGCCCAGCACGACATCGACCTTCTGCTCGCTGATCAGCGTCGTGCCGTCCTTTGCCGGCAGGCCGGCCATCAGACGCACGGAGTAGTCCTGGCCGTAGGCGAGGCCGTCGAGGCAGAGCTTGTCGTCGACCACGCGCACCGCCGACTTCACGTCGGGCGTGATGCGGAGATAGTCGGCGTATTTCACCGTGTCGGCAGTCTGCAGCGTCTTGTTGAAGAAGAGGCAGGCCTCGCCTTCCGCCTTGGAACTGTCGATCGAAAGGCGACGATAGGCGAGCAACTCGCCGGGGGCGGCGGCCGGCTTTGCGATCGCGGTCGGCGCCGAGGCGGTCTGCGGCTGGGCTTGCGAACCGGGGGCCGGTGCGGCGGGGGGCGTCGCGGCGGGAGCAGCGGGTGCGGCGGTGGCCGTCCGCGGAGGGGCGGCAGGTCGCTCGATCGTGTCGCCGGGCTTGCCGAGCATGTAGCCGGCGATGCCCGACCCCAGCATGAGAGCCACGACCAGGGCCGCAACAGTCGAACGCTTCATCGAATTCTCCCCGAGAGGATGCTGCCGACTCTATGGGGGAGATTGTGTAGGGACTGTGGAGGCGGGCAAGGCCGTTGTGAATAATCACCCCCTGTGGCGCGCAGGCCACGCCTGCGATACTGGCGGGGTCATGGTGTTGCATCTGATCAAGCTTGCCGTCGGCGTCGACGATCTCGCCCACATGAAGAAGGTTCAGGCGGCCCGACGGAAACAACGCCGCCAGCCGCCGCGCTCCCCGCACTGGGTCTATACCCGCCACAAGCCCAAGCGGGTCGAGGAGCTGCTTCAGGGCGGCTCGCTCTACTGGGTGGTGCGCGGCGTCATCCGCTGCCGCCAGGAGCTGGTCGGTTTCGAGGAGGATTTCGACAAGCAGGAAGCGCACAAATACTGCCGCATCCAGGTCAAGCGCACGATCATCCCGACCGCGCCGCAAGCCTGCCGCGCCTTCCAGGGCTGGCGGTATCTCGAGCCCAGGAACGCTCCGCCCGATCTCGCCAAGGGCGACACCAACGACGTGCCGCCGGAGATGGCCGCAGAGCTGATGAGGCTCGGCCTGCTGTAGCTGGCCTGCCTCTTGCTACCGATGCGGCGGAGGTCGAGATGAGCATCAACACCAGCGAGGTCGGCAAGGAAGTCCATATGGGCACCTTGGGGACCGAGACCCACGACCGGCGGATCCCGCGCATCGATCTCGGCGACTTCGAGCGGCGCAAGAAGGAGATCACCGAGGAGCTGTGGGAGGCCTCGGTGGAGATCGGCTTCTTCCAGGTGGTCAATCACGGCATCCCGAACGCCCACATCGCCCGGGCCTTCGCCATGACCGAGAAGTTCTTCGCGCTGCCCGATGCGGAGAAGGCCAGGCATCCGCTGATCAAGCGGCTGAACTCGGGCTGGGAGAGCCGCGCGCAGGTGCGGCCCTCGACCGGCACGGCCGACCAGAAGGAGTCCTACCAGATCACGCGGCCGCACATGGAGCCCAACGCGCTCTGGCCCGCGCCCGGGCTATTGCCGGACTTCAAGGACACCATGCTCGGCTTCGAGTCCGAGGCATGGGCGGTCGGCATGAAGATCCTGTCCTGCTTCGCCGACCGGCTGGGCTTCGCGTCGGACTTCTTCACCCGGGCGCACGATCCGGCGGTGGCGCAGTACCAGAGCACGCTCCGCATGCTGCACTACTTCGCCGTCGACCCCGCGCTGCATGACCGCCCCGATCTGTGGCGCGCGGGGGCGCATACCGACTGGGATTGCCTGACGCTGCTCTTCCAGCAGCCGGGGCAGGGCGGCTTGCAGGTCTGTCCGGGCAAGGATCGCGAGGCGCGGCTGTGGACGCCGATCGAGCCCGACGAGGGCGTGATCACCTGCAACATCGGCGACATGCTGATGCGCTGGAGCGACGACCAGCTCCAGTCGACCTTCCATCGCGTGAAGAACCCGCAAGCCCACGAATACCAGGGCCCGCGCTATAGCCTCGCGTTCTTCTGCCAGGCCAATCGCGACGTGATCGTCGAGGGGCCGGGCCGCAAGTACCCGCCGATGACCGCCGAGGACTATCTCGCTTGGCGCATCAACTCGAACTTCGCGAAGTATTAGGGTCCGTACCCAATGCGCCGGTCTCACGGGGCCGGGCCTCGAGTCTCAGGGGCCTGAGACCGATCCGTTGTCGATGGCACAGGGCTTTTCGCCCCGAGTCTCAGAGTCTCACCACCCCCCCCTTTGGAGTGCACCCCAAAAGCGGGACAGGAAAAGGAGAGACAGTTCTACTCTAGAGGAGAGAGGGAACATGTCTGGGAAGAAGAAGCTTCGGTCGCATTCGATGGCAGTGAAGCTTGCGGCCGTGCGCCGGGTCGAGGCCGGTGAGGCGGTGAAGGCTGTGGCGTTTTCGTTCGGTGTGCGACGGACGCAGGTCTATCTGTGGTGCAAGCAGTGGCGTGAGCAGAAGGCGGTGGGCGGGCCACGGGGTCGGCCGCGTCGTGTCGGGAGCCTGCCGCCGCGAGGCAGCTCGGCGCGGGAGATCGAGCTGGAGCGGCTGGTTGGCCAGCAGCAGGCCGAACTGGATTTTTTTCGAGAAGCCTTGCGGCAGCTCGGGGAAGCACGCCGGCCGATCAGCGGGCCTGGCGAGGCATCGTCTTCGGGCTCATTGCAGCCGAAGCGACCCGGCCGCAAGGCGGGCTGACGGTGGGGCGGCTGTGTGAGCTGGGGCATGTGAGCCGGTCGGCCTACTACCGGCATTGGCAGGCCTCGGCGCCGCGGCAGGAGGAGACGGCGGTGCGTGACGCCTTGCAGCGCCTGGCCCTGGCCCAGCCGCACTACGGGCACCGCCGGTTGTCGGTGCTGTTGCGGCGGGAGGGGCTGGTGGTCAATCGCAAGCGCGTGCTGCGCTTGATGCGGCAGGACAATCTTCTGGTCCTGCGGCGGCGGCCGTTCGTGCCGGTGACCACGCAGTCGGACCATGACTGGCCGGTCGTGCCGAACCTGATCCGGAGCCTGCGGCCGACGGGTCCGGACCAGATCTGGGTGGCCGACATCACCTATATCCGGCTGCGCGAGGCCTTCGTCTATCTCGCCGTCGTGCTCGATGCCTGTAGCCGCAAGGTCGTGGGCTGGGCGCTCGCCGAGCATCTGCGGGCGAGCCTGGCGGTGCAGGCCCTGGAGCGGGCGTTGTCGGATCGGCAACCGCCGCCGGGGCTGATCCATCACTCCGATCGCGGCACCCAATATGCCTGCCAGGAGTACCGCGCCGTGCTCGAGCGGCACGGCTTGCAGGCCAGCATGAGCCGGGTCGGCAATCCCTACGACAATGCCAAGGCGGAAAGCTTCATGGCGACGCTCAAGCGCGAGCAGATCGACGGCCGGGCCTGGCAAGACCTGGCCGAGCTGCAAACCGCCATCGCCGACTTCATCGACCAAGTCTACAACATCCAGCGTCTACACTCGGCCCTGGGCTACCGCTCGCCGGCCGAGTTCGAGAACGCGATCGAGGCCACGCCGCCGTCCATGGCCGGCGGCGTGGCCTCGATCGCCGATCAAACTGTCTCTCAATTACTTGTCTCGACCTAAGGGTGCAGTCCA
>DATJWN010000327.1:0-2365 GCA_035501235.1 Reyranella sp. | reverse complement strand
CGCATGGCCGGCATGGAGAAAGCCCGCCGGATTGAACAACAGGCCGTCGAGCCCCTCCCGGTGGGCCTTGAAGATCGCCGAAACGGCCGCGCCCTCGGTGTTGGTGTAGAGGATATCCAGGTCCACGCCCAAGGCCTTGGCCCGGCGGCGGAGAAGGGCGTCGAGTTCCCGGGCGGTCGTCGTTCCGTACAATTCGGGCTGGCGCCGGCCCAGATACTCCATGTTCGCGCCCTGGATCAGCAGGATCTTCATTCTTCTCTCATTGCAACGCTCGGTCGTCCGACGCGTGCTGCGATAATGTAGAGCAAGTTACAGTTGAACCGAATAATCCTATGGCGCGCAAATGGACGATTTCGTAGTCAGGCGCTAGCCTTTTCAGAGGGGGCGGCGTTTGGACGTTTTGACCGAGTTGCTGTCGGTGGCCTTCCTGGGCCTGTTCACGACCAGCTCGACCATGCTGGGTGCGTGGCTCGGCCTCCACATCGCCTTTCCCAAGAAGGTGCTGGCCGGCATCCTGGCCTTCGCGTCGGGGTCGCTGATTGCGGCGCTGGCCATCGAACTCGGCTTCGAGGGCGCGGGTGACCTCACGCACCATGGCTTCGGTGTGCAGGTCGCGTGGATGCTGATCTCGGGCGGCTTCGCCGCCGGCGCCATCCTCTACTATGTCGCCTCGCTTTTCCTCGAGCAGAAGGGAGCCGCGCTGCGCTATCCGTCGCGCTTCCTGGAATACGCCATCGACCGCAAGCGCAAGGCGGTGAACGAGACCCTGACGCTGCTCTCCCAGTGCGAGCTGCTGCGCCATCTGCCGCCGGAGGACATCGCGCCCCTGGTCGACCAGGTGAAGCAGCGGTCGACGCCCGCCGGCAGCATCGTGTTCCGCGCCGGCGACCCGGGCGATGCGCTCTATATCGTGACGCGCGGCACCGTGGAGGTCCTGGGCGACGCCGACGATCGCACGCTCGCCGAACTCGGCCCCGGCCAGGCCTTCGGCGAGATGGCGCTGCTCTCGAGCGGCACGCGCACCGCCACGATCCGCGCCAAGACCGACGCCGACTTCCTGACGATCGACAAGGAGGATTTCGACCGGCTGCTGGCCGAGGATCCCATCCTCGACCGCCAGGTCCGCAAGCTCAGCCATCATCGCGCGCTCTCCAACCTGCGTGGCGCCGCCAACCCCGCCGTCTGGACCAAGATGGCGCGCGAGAATGTCGAGCGGCTGTCGCGCACCGAGGAGCACGAGGCGCTGCAGGAGGCCAACGGCAAGGGCGCGGGCCTCGCCATCATCTTCGGCAACATCCTCGACACCATCCCGGGCTGCCTGGTTATCGGCGCCAAGTTCGAGGGCTTCCACAGCCTGTCGGTGACGCTGATCCTCGGCATGTTCCTGGGCGGCATCCCCGAGGCCGCCGCCAGCGCCACCATGCTGCGCAAGGCCGACTATTCCGACCGTTCCATCTTCCTCCTGTGGTCGACGGTGCTGGTTGCCGGCGTCATCGCCGCCATGGCCGGCAATTTCTTCATCAGCGATTCCGAATCGCTCGCCGCCGTGCTGGCCCAGGCGGTGGCGGGCGGCGCCATCCTGGCACTGGTCACCCACGCGATGATCCCCGAGGCGCTGCACAAGGGCGGCTCGGGCATCGTGCTGCCGGTCGTGGCGGGCTTCCTGTTCGCGCTCTATCTCGCGCTGGTCGAGACGGCAGGCTAACGCGGCAGCGTAGTCTCGCCCATGAGGCTTTCGTCGATCGCCCGCGCGCACTGGCGGCCTTCGCGGATCGCCCACACGACCAGCGATTGGCCACGCCGCATGTCGCCCGCGGCGAACAGCTTGGGCACCGAGGTCTTGTAGTCCTTGACGGTCGCCGCGACATTGCCGCGCGGATCGAGCGCAACGCCCGCCTGCTCCAGCATGCCGGGCTTGCGCGGCCCCAGGAACCCCATCGCCAGCAGGACGAGATCGGCCTTGAGCGTGAAGGCGCTGCCCGCAACTTCCTGCATCTTGCCGCCGGCCCATTCGACCCGCACGCACTCGAGCCCCTCGACCCTGTCCTTGCCGACGGCCCGCTTGGTCAACACGGCGAAGTCGCGCTCGGCGCCCTCTTCCTGCGAGGAAGATGTGCGCATCTTGAGCGGCCAATCGGGCCAGGTGAGCCCCTTGTTCTCCTTCTCCGGCGGCTGCGGCATGACTTCGAGCTGCACGATCGATTGAGCGCCCTGGCGGTTCGAGGTGCCGATGCAATCCGATCCCGTATCGCCGCCGCCGATCACGACGACATGCTTGCCCTTGGCACTCAGCGTGCCGCGCGGCGCCGCACGCGCCTCGTCGTCGCCCGCCACGCGCTTGTTCTGCTGGACCAGGAAGTCCATG
>DATJWN010000326.1:0-11899 GCA_035501235.1 Reyranella sp. | reverse complement strand
CGGCTCATGGGGCAATTTCTGGGCGACGCAACGCCTGCCCGGGATCGGTCGTTGGAATCATGCAGTCCAACCAAGGTCCATAGAGCAGAGTGTCGTGTCATGCGTGCCGCCGAGGAATCTTCAGCCGACACCTTGTGGTCGCCCGCCCTGGACGAGGGCTCGGAGGAAAACGAGCGCAAGCGCTTCGAGGACAGCTTCGAAGCTGCCTTGCAGCAGATGGAACGATCCGGGCGAGGCCTCGACCCCTGGCAGGAGGAGAATCTCCTGAGCGCGCTCGGAGCCGCCGCGATGCGCTCCTGGGCCCTGGCGGCCGCCTTCGTGGCGACCGCGACGACCAGGCCGCCCGGCCGCCGGCCGACCAAGACCCACAACAGCCGACGCGTGCCGCTGCCGCTCTCGACCCTGCGTCGACGCTTCGAGCAGATTTGCGCCGCGCAGTAGAATTCCGCGACCAAAAATAGCAAGGATCGATCTCGGGCCTGACGCCGCCGCCATGGTAAGGATCGCCATGGCTGCCAAAAAGGTCCTCGTCGCCGGCGCCACCGGCCTGGTCGGCTATGCCGCGATGAAGCATTTCTCGGCGCTCGGCTGCGAAACGATCGCCGTGTCCCGTCGCAGGCCCGACGAGACTTTCGGCGCGACCTGGCTTCCGCTCGATCTCTCGAACGCGGCCGCGTGCGCCGGGGCCGCCGAATCGTTCGCCGACGTCACGCATCTCGTCTATGCCGCCCTGCACGAGCGGCCCAGCCTGGTCGCGGGCTGGCAGGAGGACGAGCAGATCCGCACCAACGATCTGATGCTGCGCAACCTGCTGGGGCCGCTCGAGCGCACGGCCAAAGGCCTGCGCCACGTGACCCTGCTGCAGGGCACCAAGGCCTATGGCGTTCACGTCCGGCCCCTGCAGGTGCCGGCGCGCGAGAACCGCTCGGAACTGCACGAGCAGGCGAACTTCTACTGGAACCAGGAGCGCTACATCACCGGCCTGCAGCCCGGCAAGGACTGGCGCTGGACGATCCTGCGGCCGGTGCTGATCGTGGGCTGCTCCGTCGGCAGCGCCATGAACGTGATCCCCGCGCTCGGCGTCTACGCCGCCTTCGAGCGCAGCCGCGGCATCACGCGGCTCGACTATCCGGGCGGCGCGGGCCGCGTGGCACAGGCCGTCGATGCCGACCTTCTGGCGCGCTGCATCGCCTGGGCGGGCGAGGCGGCGGCGGCCGGCAACGAGATCTTCAACGTCACCAATGGCGACGTGTTCGTGTGGCCCAACATCTGGCCCGCGATCGCCGACGCGCTGGGCTTCGCGCCGGGCAATCATGTGCCCTTGTCCCTGGAACGGGAGCTCAAGCCGCGCGAGC
The DNA here is from genome assembly GCA_035501235.1 of Reyranella sp. Taxonomy (GTDB): domain Bacteria; phylum Pseudomonadota; class Alphaproteobacteria; order Reyranellales; family Reyranellaceae; genus Reyranella. The sequence continues at coordinate 10,544 of DATJWN010000326.1, read as the reverse complement.
GCCAATGGACGGAGATCCGAATCCGCCATCGGCTGACGAGCGGCACGCTCAAGGAATTCGTCGGCCTCTCCTTCGAATATGCCGACTACACGATGGGCTTCGGCCGGACGACACCCGGCGCGCCGGCCATCGTCTCCACCATCAAGCTGCAGCAGGCGGGCTTCCACGAGGTCATGGACACCGAGGCCATGTTCGCCAAGGCCTTCACCGAGATGCAGGCCAAGCGACTGCTCCCCGCGAGGTGATATAGTCGGCCGCATGTCCGAGCCCGATTTCGACTTCCGCGCCGTCCGCAACGGCGATTTCGCCTTCTGCTGGCCGCTCTACCAAGAGGTCATGCAGCCGCTGATGGTGGCCCCCGGCTCCTGGAACGAGGCCGCCCAGCAGAAGACGATCACCCAGGTGCTGTCCGGAAGCGGCACCTCGATCCTCGTGGTCGAATCGTCGGACGCGGGCTGGCTGTCGGTCGACGAGACCCGCTTCATCATCCATCTCTCCCATTTCTACCTGTCGGCCGACTGGCGCGGCCGGGGGCTGGGCAGCGCCTTCCTGCGCTGGATGAGCGACCGCGCCAAGCGCAAGCAGAAGCAGTTCACGCTGGACGTCCTGAAGAGCAACGACCGTGCGCGCCAGCTCTACGAGCGGCTGGGTTTCCAGGTGATCGGCACCACCGGCCCTCGCCTCAACCTGCGCATGGCGGATTGAACGGGGACAGGGCGCATGAGCGAGAACAAGCTGAACGTCGCGGTCATCGGCGCGGGCATGGGCGGGCTTGCCACGGCGGCGGCCTTCGCCAGGGCGGGCATCGCCGTCACCGTCTACGAGCAGGCGCGGCAGTTCACGCGGCTGGGCGCGGGCATCCAGATCGGCTGCAACGCCATGCACGTGCTGCGCGGCCTGGGGCTCGAGAAGCTCCTGCGCTCGGAGACCTTCTATCCGCGCTCGTGGAACAACCGCGACTGGAAGTCGGGCGACGTGCTGTTCGACATGCTGTTCGGCCAGCCCGCCGAGGACAAGTACGGCGCACCCTATCTGCTCGCCCATCGCGGCGACCTGCATGCGGCGCTGGCGAGCATCGTGCCGGAGGAGCATCTCCGGCTCGACCACCGCCTGACCGGCATCGACCGTACGCAGGATGGCGTGAAGCTCAGCTTCGCCAACGGCCACACGGCGACCGCCGATGCCGTGATCGGCGCCGACGGCGTGAACTCGGTGGTGCGCGAGGCGCTGTTCGGCGAGGACGAGCCGCGCTTCGTCGGCCGCGTGGCCTATCGCACCGTCTTCCCGGCGCGCCTGCTCGACGGCGAGATCCCCGACTGCACCAAATGGTGGGGCGAGGACCGCCACATCGTGATCTATCCGGTGAAGCCCGACCGCTCGGAGCTCTACTTCGTGACCAGCCAGCCCGAGCCCGGCTTCAAGATCGAATCCTGGTCGGCGGAAGGCGACGCGAAGGTCGTGCGCGAGGCCTTCGCCGATTTCCATCCCGACGTCCGCCGCGTGGTCGGGGCGGCGCCCACCGTGCACAAGCGGCCGCTGGTCGATCGCGATCCGATGACGAGCTGGGTCGAGGGCCGCGTGGCGCTGCTGGGCGATGCCTGCCATCCCATGACGCCCTACATGGCGCAGGGAGCGGCCATGGCGATCGAGGATGCGGCCGTCCTGTCCCGTTGCCTCGAAGGCGTGGGACGCGACGGCGTCGAGGCGGCGCTGAAGCGCTACGAGCGCACGCGCCTCGAGCGCGCGTCGCGGGTGCAGACGACATCCGGCAAGAACAGCTGGGGTAAGGGCGTCACCGACACCGACTGGGTCTATGGCTACAACGCCTGGACCGCGCCGCTGGCGGTATAGAACGGCGCTTCCTCCCCCGTTCCCACGGGAGAAGCGAAGACACTACATATAGTGGTAGTTACTAAAAGTTACCGTCAAACATATCAAATTTAGCCAGAATCTATGGCCTGACACTTCCTGCCACCGCGCTCGATCTGCCCCACCGTGCAGCGTCTCCTTGGTGATTTGGCCGCCTTGCGGCCAAATCACTAGGTCCCCGCGCTTCGGCACGAATGGCCGTGGATCCGGGTCTCCATCTTGGCGCGAAGCATAGGTCTCCGGCGCTTGCCGGCACGATTCCGATCAATGGACCGGCGGGCCGCCCCCAAGACGGCTACTTCGGCCCCGCGAGTGCGCGGCGGTACATCGGCGCAAAGCCTGCGAGATCGACGGTGAAGGGCGGCGGCATGCCGGGGCCGCCCACGAACTCCACGACCAGCGACTTGCCGGCGAGCATCTGTTGCAGCAGGCGCTCGGCCGCCTCGCCCTTGACCAGGCAGATCCGGGCGAGACAGCGCTCGAGGCTGAACGGCGCCTGGCCGTCGACATGGGCGCGCACCAGGGTCGGCGCGGGCGCGCCCATGGCGAAGAACATCCGGCTGTCGCGCACATAATTGAACTGCAGCCCGTAGGCCGGATGGATGCTCTCGAAGGAGACCCCGACCTGGCACCAGGTGTCGCCCGGCGGCTCCGTCCCGCAGTCGACGGCCCACGGTCCCTGCGAGGCGATGCGCACGTCGCGGGCAACCGCCGCCGGCGCGGCGAGCGCCAGCATCAGCAGCACGACCGTACTGACGCATCGGAACATGCCGGCGAGAGTACAAAAAAACGGGCCCGGCGGCGCCAACCAAGGCGTCGCCGGGCCCGTGCCCCTCGTCTGCAATCCGTGAAGCGGCCTACTTGATGACGTCGCCGATGTGCTTGAACGTCTGCTGCGTCTGCGTGCCGTAGTTGGCGATCTGCGCGTTGCGGTCGACCCACTGCTGCGCCGTGTCCGGCACCTTGTAGCCCAGGATCGTCTCAGGCAGCTTGATCTTGGCGCCGCTGGTCATGCCGAAATAGAGCGCGCCCAGCACCGACAACTTGATCGTCCAGCCCATCAGGGTCCGCATCGCGAATCTCGCTCCAAAAACCTGAGGGCAGGATAAGTTCTGCCGCCCGCGCCATACAGCGCCGGATGGTATCAATTGTTGTGAAGGCTCTTCGCCCGGCCTGAAAAGTTCGCGCGTACGTGCTCGGCAAGGTCGCGCGCGGCGGGGCTAAGTCCCGGCGGCGCATAGAGATTGATGCGGAACTCCGGCAGCGTCGGCAGGCGCGCCTCGCGGCCCAAAATCTCGAAACGTTCCGGCACCGTCGAGCGCAGCAGGGGCGCCACGGCGAGTCCCGCCTCGAGCACGGCATAGACCGGTTCGAGCCGGCTCACCTCGCAGACCGCGCGCCAGTCGCGCCGCGCCTTGCCCAGCGCCTCGATCGCCACGGGCCGGAAGACGCAGGTCGGCGCGCCCAGCGACACCGGCAACGGATCCTTGAGGTGCGCATCGCCGCCCGCCGCGCCGACCCAGACGAGCCGATCGGTGCGGAGCGTCTCGCCATGGCGGCCGCACTCGGTCTCCGTGGTGAGCGCGAGATCGACCTCGCCCGAACGCAGCCGCTCGCGCACCACGCGCGAATCCTCGCACACCAGGCTGACGCGCACGCGTGGCTGCGCGCGGGCGAAGCCGCGCAGGATCGGCGGCACGACGGCGGCGATGATGTCGTAGGGCACGCCCAGCCTCACTTCCCCCTCGAAGGACGGCGTGCGCATGGCGGCGAGCAGCTCGTCGTTCTGCGCCACCAGCCGCCGCGCCTGCGCGAGCAGCCGCTCGCCCGCCGGCGCCAGCACGAGGCGACGGCCGGCACGCTCGAAGAGGCGGCATTGCAGCGTCTCTTCCAGCCGCTTCAGCTGCTGGCTCGCCGCGGCCTGGCTGACATGCAGCGCCGCGGCCGCGGCCGTCACGCCACCGGCGTCGAGGATCGCAAGGAAGGTCCGCAACAGGGCGACGTCCAGGTTCTGGGCCATGGTCCAGTATATAAGTAAATGCGAACGATATTATTCAATATATTCGTTTTTCTTATTTTGAGCCGAGCCCTAGCCTGATCGCATGACAAGGATCGCCGGGCTCTGGATGCCGCTGGTCACGCCGTTCAAGGACGGCGCGGTCGACTTCGAAAGCTACGAACGGCTGGCGGCGCACTATGTGGCGCTGGGCGTGGACGCGCTGTTCCCGCTCGGCACCACGGGCGAGCAGCCGGCGCTGGACGACGCCGAGATCGAAGCCGTGATCGAGCGGACATTGAAGGTCGCCGCCGGCAAGGTGCCGGTGTTCGTGGGCGTGGGCGGCAATGCCACGGCCAAGGTCGAGAAGACGCTGCGGCGGCTGGAACGGCTCCCGTTCGACGGCATCGTCTCGGTCTGCCCCTACTACAATCGGCCGAGCCAGGACGGGCTGATCGCCCACTTCCGCCGCATCGCCGGGGCGACGGATCGCGACGTGCTGATCTACAACATCCCCTATCGCACCGCCGTCAATCTCGCCAACGACTCGCTGCTCGAGCTCGCCGAGGTGCCCAACATCGTGGGCGTGAAGGACAGTTCCGGCTCGCTCGCCCAGTCGCTCGATCTGCTGGCGCGCAAGCCCAAAAACTTCTCGGTGCTGACCGGCGAAGACGCGCTCTACTTCACCATGATGGCCAACGGCGCCGACGGCGGCATCCTGGCGGCGGCCCATCTGATGACCGAGCGCTTCCTCGAGGTGAAGCGCGCCTTCGCGGCGAACGATCTCGCCCACGCCCGCGCCGCCTGGGCGCCGCTCGCCTCCTTCGTGCCGATGCTGTTCGCCGAGGCCAACCCGATGCCGATCAAGCACTGCCTGTGGCGGCAGGGCCTGATCGCCTCGCCCGAATGCCGCCTGCCGCTCACGCGCATCTCCGAGGCGCTCGCCCGGCGACTGGACAGCCAGCTGGTCGATCGAATGGCGGCATGACGCTCGACCTTGGGCGCATCCTCGCGCTCAACAATGCCCACGCCACCGAACTTTCCTGGCTCGACCCGGCTCGCCTCGAGATGCTCGTCGAGCGGGCCTTCTTCGTCCGCAGCATCGGCGATGTCGACGCCTTCCTGCTCGCCTTCGACCAGGACACCGACTACGACAGCCCGAACTTCCTGTGGTTCCGCGAGCGCTACGATCGCTTCGTCTACGTCGATCGCATCGTCGTGGCGTCCCAGGCGCGTGGCCGCGGCCACGCGCGCGAGCTGTATGACGATCTGTTCGCGGCGGCGCGGCGCGGCGGGCACGACCGGATCGTCTGCGAGGTGAACAGCGACCCGCCCAATCCCGCGTCAGACGCTTTTCATGCGGCGCTGGGCTTCCACGAGGTCGGCCGCGCGGCGATCCACGACCGAAGCAAGACGGTGCGCTACCTCAGGCGCGCGCTTTGAGGAGGTCGCGGATCTCGGTCAGCAGCACGACCTCCGCGGCAGGCGGCGCCGGCGGCGGCGGGGCCGCCTCTTCCTTCTTGAAGAGCCGGTTCATGGCGCGCACGACCATGAACATCACCCAGGCGATGATGACGAAGTTCACCGTCACCGTGATGAAGCTGCCATAGCCCAGGGTCGCGCCCGCCTTCTTGGCGAGCTCGTAGGTCGGCGCGGCTTTCGAGGCGTCGGTCAGCCCGAGGAAATGGTTCGTGAAGTCGAGCTTGCCGAAGAGGCGGCTGACGAGCGGCATGATCACGTCGCCGACCAGCGAATCGACGATCTTGCCGAAGGCGGCGCCGATGATGACGCCGATCGCCAGATCGACGACGTTGCCGCGCATCGCGAAGCTCTTGAACTCTTTCAACATGGCGGTCTCCTTCTCCTCGTCAGGTCACGCGCAGCCAGACCAGCAGCGCCGACACGGTGACGACCGACAGCGCCGTCGATAGCAGCACGGCCGAGGTGTTCTGCTCAACCGAGATGTCGAACTGGCGGGCCAGCACGAAGGCGTTGGCCGCCGTCGGCAGCGCCGCCATCAGCAGCGCCACCTGTCCCGGCACGCCGTGCAGGTCGATGAACAGCGGCAGCAGCAGCAGGGCGAGCAGCGGCTGCAGCAGCAGCTTGATGATCACGATCAGCCCCGCCTCCATCATGCCGTGGCGGATCGACTTGTCGGCCAGGAACAGGCCGATGGCGAACAGCGCGCAGGGCGAGGCCGCGGCGCCCAGAAGCTCCACCCAGCGCACGAAAGGCGTGGGAAGATCGATTCCCGTCGCCGAGGCCGCGAGCCCGAGCACGATGGAGAGCGGCAGGGGATTGCGCAGCACCTTCCACACGGCGTTGAGGAAGGTCTCGAACGGCCCGTAGCCGATCGCGACCTCGAGCTCGATCAGCAGCACGCCCAGCACCATCGAGATGACCGAGGTCACGATCACCGCCAGCATCGCAGGCGGCAGGCCGGTGTCGCCGAAGGCCGCGATGCAGAGCGGCACGCCCATGTAGCCGACATTGCCCCACGAGGCCGCGATCGCCTGCAGGCTCATCGCGGCGAGCCCGTTGCGATTGCGGCTGGCCATGCGGCTCGCGAGCATCGCAAGCAGGAAGGTCGCGATGGTGACCGCACTGAAGCCCAGCAGCAGCGCGGGCTCGAGGACGGCCTGCACCGGCGTGCGCAGGAGGGTGCCGAAGAACAGCAGCGGCAGGGCGAAATAGCTCACGAAGGCGTTCAGCGCCTTGCTCGCCTCCTCGCCCAGGATCCTGAATCGCCCGGCGAAATAGCCGGTCAGGATGACGCCGAAGAGGGGGGCGGCGATGTTGAGGATCGACTGCACGGTCAATGCTTATAGTAAAACATTAAGAAATTGACATAACCATCGAAAATAAAATAATATTTTGTCGCGATTTTCGGCCGCGAAGCCCCCTCCCCTGCGGCCCCAGGAGAAGTTCGCATGCGTCTCATGTTCGCCAGTCTGGCGGCGCTTGCCGTGGTCGGCCTCGCCGCTCCGTCCTTCGCCCAGGATGCCACGCCGACCCCCGCCACGCCGGCCCCGCCGGCGGCTATGCCGGCCAAGACTACCGCCAAGCCCAAGGTCGGCACAGCGGCCTATTGCAACACGCTGAAGAGCACGTCCGCCAAGTCGGCCTGCCTGAAGCGCGTCGCCAGCGCCCACAAGACCCCGACCACGCCGCACAAGGCAACCAAGCTCCAGGCGCCGAAGGACACCTCGGCCATGGCGCCGGCCGAGCCCAAGACGACTGCCGCAGCCGCCCCGCCCTCGCCGCCGCAGACGATCACCGTTCCGCCGCTGCCGCAAAAGACGATCTGACGGGCGAAGCCCGTCACCCTGAGCGAAGCCGAAGGGTCTCTTTCCTGGACCGCCCCAAAAGGTCCCTCGGCTCCGCTTCGCTACGCTCGGGATGACGGTGTACCGTCACCCTCCCCATTGGGAGGGCGACATGGCGGTTCACGCTGCTGCACTGATCTCGACCGAGGACCTCGCACGCCGGCTGGGCGCGCCGGGCATCCGCGTCTTCGACTGCACGACCTATCTGCGGCCGCGCCCCGAGGGCGGCTACAATGCCGAGAGCGGCCGCGCCAACTATGACAAGGGTCATATCCCCGGCGCCGCCTTCCTCGATCTCGGCGCCGAGCTCTCCGACCAGCACTCGAAGCTCCGCTTCACCCTGCCGCCGCTCGATGAGCTCACCAAGGCTTTCGCCGCCAAGGGCATCGGGCATGGCACCTTCGTCGTGCTCTACAGCCATGCGACGCCGACCTGGGCCACGCGCATCTGGTGGATGCTGCGTGCCGTGGGCTTCGACGATGCCGCGATCCTCGATGGCGGCCTCGACAAGTGGAAGGCCGAGAACCGGCCGATCGAGACCAAGGCCTCCGACTATCCGCCGGCGACGCTCAGCCTGCGCGGCCGGCCGGAGATCTTCGTCGACAAGAACGAGGTGAAGGCCGCGATCGGCAAGACGGACACGCTGACCCTGAATGCGCTCAGCCACGACCAGCACAAGGGCGCGGGCGGCGTGACCTACGGCCGGGCGGGCCGCATCACGGGCTCGTCCTGCGTGCCGGCGGCGAGCCTGTTCGGGCCCGACAAGACGCTGAAGCCGATCGCCGAGCTGCGCCAGGCGTTCGAAGGCGTCGGCACCACCCCCGACAAGCGCGTGCTGGTCTATTGCGGCGGCGGCATCGCGGCGAGCCTCGATGCGTTTGTGCTGACCGCGATTCTCGGCCACAAGAACGTCGCGATCTACGACAACTCCATGCAGGAATGGTCGAACGACCCGAGCCTGCCGATGGAAACGGGCTGAGGAGGCAACCATGACCGCATACATGATCGTCGAGGTCGAGACGACCGACGAGGCGTTGATGGCCGAGTACCGCAAGCATACGCCGGGCGCGGTCGCCAAGTTCGGCGGCAAGTTCATCGTGCGCGGCGGCAAGACGCGCACGCTCGAGGGCGGCTGGAAGCCCTCGCGTGTCGTGGTGCTCGAGTTCCCGAGCTACGCCAAGGCCGAGGAATTCTACGATTCCGATCACTACAAGCCGCTGCTCGAGATGCGGCTCAAGGCCGGCAAGTCCAAGGCCATCATCGTCGATGGCCATTCTGGCTGATGAGCGGGGCTGAGCTGGCGGCCTACAAGGCGGTAGGCACGCTCTACAACGCGCTGATGACGGCGCTGGTGCTGGGCCTCGTCAGCCGGCGCGGCGAGGAGACGGCGCGCGAATACATGTTCCGGCATTTCCGCCGCCAGCATGTCGAGAAGTTCCTGCCCGGCCTGCAGAAGCTGGGGCTCGCCGACCAGCCGCCGGCCGTCGCCTGCGCGCTCTATCACTATCACTCCAATGCGCTGGGCGGCGTGAAGACGGGCTATCTGAAGGAGAGCGACCGCAAGGCCTGGGTGCGCTACCCGCCGCCCCGCTGGGTATGGAAGGGCACGGCGATCGCGGGCGTCCCGCACGCCGTGTCGGCCGCCATGCTGCACGGCTGGCACGGCCATAACGGCCAGTCGCTCGGCAAGCCGAACCTGGGCTTCGTCTGCACCGGCATGACGGTCGACGGCAGTCCGGGTCTCGAAGGCTACTACTTCGAGTACGACCGGCCCCTCGAAGAGAACGAGCGCGTGCGCTTCGCCTACGGCGAGGAGATGCCGCGCATCGACTGGGCGACGCAACCCAAGCTCGAGACCGCGAGCTGGCCGGAAGAGCGGCGCCTCAGAACCTTCCGTGCCTATGCCGTGGAGTATCTCCGCACCATGCTGCCGACCCTGCAGGAGCAGCTCGGTTCCGACGACGCGACGACCGAGCTCGGCCGCGTGGCGCGCCTGGTCGGCCTGCAGTTCCACGAGGAGACGGCGCGCGAGATGGACTTGCCGACGGATCTCGAACGCGGCGACCTCGCAAGCGCGCGCGACTTCGCGACGTGGCTGACGAACGTGCTGGCGGCCGAGGGCGAGGAGATCGAGACGGCCGAGCGTGACGGCGCGGTCGTCGTCACCATGAAAGGCTGGCGTGCCGTGCGCGAGCTCGCGCTGCCCGATCCTCTGAAGGCCTTCGACGCCTGGAACGAGCTGTGGCTCGGCGCCGCCGCCGCGTGCGACCGCTTCCTGTCGATGACGACGAGCCGCGCGCTCGATCAGGGGCGCTGGTCGATCGCCTGGCGTATCGCGCCGAGATAGCCCTTCGGCAACGGGTGGCCGTCGATCGTCTCGCCGAGATCGGCGAGCGCGATCCAACTAACGCCCCGATGCTCGTGGCTGAGCGTCACGTCGCTCTTGCCAGCCAGTGAGCAGACGAACGCCTCGATCTGCACGAAGCGGCCGGGCAGCACCTCGAACAGATGCCCGTCGAGCGCCGCGCCGATCTCGACGTCGAGGCCCGCCTCCTCCCGCACCTCGCGCTTGAGCGCCGCGCGATGGTCCTCGCCCGGGTCGGGCCGTCCGCCCGGCAGATCCCACTCGCCGCGCCCGTTGAGCAGCAGCAGCACGCGCCCCTCGTGGATCAGGATGCCTTTGATGGAGACGGGATAAGGACTCATGCGGACCGCGAGCCTCCGGCTCGCTCATTCGGCGCATTCATATGTGCCTCCATCATGAGCGAGCCGGAGGCTCGCGGTCCAGAAGCCATAAGGAAAAGGCCGGGATCGCTCCCGGCCTTTCCGTGTTCTTCAAGAAGCGTGGACTTAGAAGTCCATGCCGCCCATGCCGCCGTCAGCGCCCGGGGGCATGCCCATCGGGGCCTTCTTCTCGGGCTTCTCGGCGACCATGGCTTCGGTCGTCACGAGCAGGCCCGCCACCGAAGCGGCGTCCTGCAGCGCGGTGCGCACGACCTTGACCGGATCGATGATGCCGGACTTCACCATGTCGACATACTCGCCCTTCTGGGCGTCGAAGCCGAAGTTGGCGTCCTTCTGGTCGAGCATCTTGCCCGCGACCACCGCGCCGTCTTCACCGGCGTTCTCGGCGATCTGGCGGACCGGCGCCTGCAGCGCACGGCGCACGATCTCGACGCCGACCTTCTGGTCGTCGTTCTGCGTGCGGATCTTGTCCAGCGCGCGGATAGCGTAGAGCAGAGCAGCGCCGCCACCGGCGACCACGCCCTCTTCGACCGCCGCCTTGGTGGCGTGCATGGCGTCGTCAACGCGATCCTTCTTCTCCTTGACCTCGACCTCGGTCGCGCCGCCCA
>DATJWN010000325.1:0-4084 GCA_035501235.1 Reyranella sp. | reverse complement strand
GCCTCGTCGTCGCCCGCCACGCGCTTGTTCTGCTGGACCAGGAAGTCCATGGCATAGTGGATGCCGGCGAGCTCGCGGCCGGGCACCTCGAGATTGCGCGGCCATTCCGCGCCGCCGGTCAGGGCGACGGCGTCGTAGCCTTCGAGCAGCGACTTGATCGACAGGGTGGCGCCGACCTCGACGCCGGTGCGGAACTCCACGCCCTCGGCCTCCATCTGCCGCATGCGTCGGTCGATCAGCCGCTTCTCCATCTTGAAGTCGGGAATGCCGTAGCGCAGCAGGCCGCCCACGCGGTCGCTCTTCTCGAACAGCGTCACCGAATGGCCCGCGCGCGCAAGCTGCTGGCTGCAGGCGAGGCCCGCCGGGCCCGACCCCACGACGGCGACCCGCTTGCCGGTCTTGCGCGCCGGCACGAGAGGCTGGATCCAGCCTTCGTCCCAGCCGCGATCGACGATCGAGCATTCGATCGATTTGATCGTCACCGGATTGTCGTCGATGTTCAGCGTGCAGGCCGCCTCGCACGGTGCGGGGCAGATGCGGCCGGTGAACTCCGGGAAGTTGTTGGTCGAGTGCAGCACGTCGAGCGCGGCCTGCCAGCGGTCGCGGCGCACCAGCTCGTTCCACTCGGGGATGATGTTGTTGACCGGACAGCCGTTGTGACAAAACGGAATGCCGCAATCCATGCAGCGCGCGCCCTGCTTGCCGACCTCGGCGGGCGGCAGCGGCAGCACGAATTCCTTCCAGGTCTTGAGGCGCACCTCCACCTTCTCGTATGGCCGATCCTTGCGCTCGATGTCGAGGAAACCCGTCGCTAGACCCATGACTATTCCGCCGCCACGGCCTTCGCCGTCGTCCGCTCGCGCGCCTGCAGGAGCGCACGCTTGTAGTCCCGGGGCATGACCTTCACGAAACAGGGCAACGCCCGGTCCCAGTCCTCCAGCAGCGCGCGCGCGCGGGCGCTGCCGGTGTGCAGATGGTGGCGCTCGACCAGGATGCGCAGCCGCTCGGCGTCGAAGCGCAGCACGTCGCCCATGCCGTTGTCCTCGACATCATGGGCGCGCTGGCGCGGACGGCCGGGATCGTCGAGCGGCTCGCTCGACAGGCCGCCGACTTGCTCGAGCTCGACCATCGAGAGATTGCACAGGTCCTTGAAGCGCGCCCTGGGGTCGTAGACATAGGCCACGCCGCCCGACATGCCGGCCGCGAAGTTGCGGCCCGTATCGCCCAGCACGAGGACGACGCCGCCGGTCATGTACTCGCAGCCATGGTCGCCCGTGCCCTCGACGACGCAGACCGCGCCCGAGTTGCGCACGGCGAAGCGTTCACCGGCCACGCCCTCGAAATAGGCCTCGCCCGCGATGGCACCGTAGAGCACCGTGTTGCCGACGATGATGTTCTGCAGTGGATCGCGCTTGACGCCGAGCGGCTGGCGCACGGTCACGCGGCCGCCGGACAGGCCCTTGCCGACATAGTCGTTGGCGTCGCCCGACAGCTCCAGCGAGACGCCGTGCGCCAGGAAGGCGCCGAAGCTCTGCCCGGCCGTACCGCTCAGGCGCACCGAGATCGTGTCCTCGGGCAGGCCGGCATGGCCGTACTTCCGGGCGACCTCGCCCGACAGCATGGCGCCGACGGTGCGGTTGACGTTGCCGACCGGCAGCTCGACCTGCACGGGAGTGCCCTTCTCGAGCGCAGGCTGTGCCGCCTCGATCAGCTTGTGGTCCAACGCCTTGTCGAGGCCGTGATCCTGCCGCTCGCTGTTCCAGATCGCGACGCCCGGCTTGGCCGGCATCTGGTACAGCAGCTTCGAGAGATCGACGCCGCCCGCCTTCCAATGATCGACGGCCCGGCGCGTATCGAGCCGGTCGACCCGGCCGATCATCTCGTTCAACGTGCGGAAGCCCAGCCGCGCCATGATCTCGCGCAGCTCCTCGGCCACGAAGAAGAAGTAGTTGATCACGTGCTCGGGCTGGCCGGTGAAGCGCTTGCGCAGCACCGGGTCCTGCGTCGCCACGCCCACCGGACAGGTGTTGAGGTGGCACTTGCGCATCATGATGCAGCCGGCAGCGATCAGCGGCGCCGTCGCGAAGCCGAACTCGTCCGCACCGAGCAACGCGCCGATCGCGACGTCTCGGCCGGTGCGCAGGCCGCCGTCCACTTGAACGGCAATGCGGCCGCGCAAGCCGTTCAGCACGAGAGTCTGCTGGGTCTCGGCGAGACCGATCTCCCAGGGCGAGCCGGCATGCGTCAGCGACGTGAGCGGCGAGGCACCGGTGCCGCCCTCGAAGCCCGAGATCGTCACGTGATCGGCGCGCGCCTTGCTCACGCCCGCCGCGACCGTGCCGACGCCGACCTCGGACACGAGCTTCACCGAGACACGCGCACGCGTATTGGCGTTCTTGAGATCGTGGATGAGCTGCGCCAGATCCTCGATCGAATAGATGTCGTGATGCGGCGGCGGCGAGATCAGGCCGACGCCCGGAGTCGAGCGGCGGACGCGAGCGATGTTCTCGTCGACCTTGTGACCCGGAAGCTGGCCACCCTCGCCGGGCTTGGCGCCCTGCGCCATCTTGATCTGCAGGTCGTCGGCGTTGACCAGGTACTCGGCCGTGACGCCGAAGCGGCCCGACGCGACCTGCTTGATCGCCGAGCGCATGGAATCGCCGTTGGGCAGCGGCTTGAAGCGATCCGCCTCCTCGCCGCCTTCGCCGGTGTTCGACTTGCCGCCGATGCGGTTCATGGCAATGGCGAGCGTGGTATGCGCCTCGCGGCTGATCGAGCCGAAGCTCATCGCGCCCGTGGCGAAGCGCTTCACGATGTCCGCGGCCGGCTCGACTTCCTCGACCGGGATCGGCTTGTCCGCCCACTTGAACTCGATCAGGCCGCGGATGGTCAGCAGCCGCTCGTTCTGCTCGTTGATCGTCTGGGCGAAGGCCTTGTATTCGGCCGAATTGTTGCCGCGCACGGCATGCTGAAGCTTCGACACGCTCTCCGGCGTCCAGGCGTGATCCTCGCCGCGCAGGCGGAAGGCGTAGTCGCCGCCGGGATCGAGCATGCTGCGATAGATCGGATTGTCGCCGTAGGCATGGAAGTGACGGCGCACCGTCTCCTCGGCAATCTCCTTCCAGCCCGCGCCCTCGATGGTCGTGGCGGTGCCCGTGAAGTACTTCTCGACGAAGCCCGAATGCAGGCCGACCGCGTCGAAGATCTGCGCACCGCAATAGGACTGGTATGTCGAGATGCCCATCTTGGACATCACCTTCAGGAGGCCCTTGCCGACGCCCTTGATGTAGTTCTTCTGCACCTCATAGGGCTTCTGCGCCCAGCCGTTCTGCACGCGCAGCGCTTCCAGCGTCTCGAAGGCGAGATAGGGATTGATCGCCTCGGCGCCGTAGCCCGCGAGGCAGCAGAAATGATGGACCTCACGCACCTCGCCCGACTCGACCACGAGGCCGGTCTGGGTGCGCAGACCGCGGCGGATCAGGTGATGATGCACCGCCGCCGTCGCCAGCAGCGCCGGGATCGGGATGCGGTCGGCCGAGACCTGGCGGTCGGACAGGATCAGGATGTTGCGATCCTGCAGGACACAGTCGGTCGCCTCCGAGCAGACGCGATCCAACGCCTTCTCGAGCCCCGCCGCGCCTTCCGAGGCGGGCCAGGTGCAATCGATCGTGGCCGTGCGGAACGAGCCGTCGAGCAGGTCCTCGATGGAGCGGATCTTTTCCAGCTCCGAATTGGTCAGCACGGGCTGGCTCACCTCCAGCCGCTTGTGCGTGCCGGCGTGCCGGCCGAGCAGGTTCGGGCGCGGGCCGATCATGGAGACCAGCGACATCACCAGCTCCTCGCGGATCGGATCGATCGGCGGGTTGGTGACCTGCGCGAAGTTCTGCTTGAAGTAGTTGTAGAGCAGCTTCGGCTTCTTGGAGAGCACGGCGATCGGCGTATCGGTACCCATCGAGCCGATAGGATCGTCGCCGTCTTTCGCCATCGGCTCGAGGAAGAAATTGACGTCTTCCTGCGTGTAGCCGAAGGCCTGCTGTCGGTCCAAAAGGTCGGACGCGTTGGCGGGCTCGGGCCGCGGCTGCGC
>DATJWN010000324.1:0-14278 GCA_035501235.1 Reyranella sp. | reverse complement strand
CGGAACGTATCGATCAGGAACCCGACCGCATCGGAGCCTGCGACGTCGCCCTGGCTCGCCGGCCGCGGCGCGCCGCCGAGGCCGTCCTCGCCGTGGACGTGGCGGGCGTGGATGATCTCCGCCACCAGGGGCTCGACCGCGCCCTTGTGCACGGGGATGTCGGCGCCCGCGACGGCGAGGACCGCCAGCACGTTGGTGGTCGCCGTCTCGAGATCGACGTTGCCGAAGACCGTCGTGATCGCATCCGGCGGGCGGCCGTTGCCGATCAGCAGCAGCAGCGCCTGCGCATCGTCCACGCCGCCATCGGTGTCGAGGATCAGCCGGCGCGTCATTCGGCGACGGCGGGCAGGACGGCGGCACGGCGCAGGCCGCCCAGTCGCAGCACCAGGACGCCCACGATCATCAGGTTGATGACGTTGAAGATCACGCCGGTCCCGAAGGCGGGCGCGTAGTAGCCGTAGTGGTCGTAGAGGACGCCAGCGAACCAGCTGCCGACGGCCATGCCGCTCATGGCGGTGAAGAGCGTGAGCGGGATGCGCCACGAGGCCTGCGAGGCCGGGAAGAGCTCGCGGATGGCGACGGCGTAGGAGGGGATGATGCCGCTGAAGCCGAGGCCGAAGGCGGCCGCTATGGCGAACAAGCCGACCTCGTCCTGGGTCAGCAGGAAGCAGGCGATGGCGACGGCCTGGCAGGCCGAGCCGGTCATCACGGTGCGCAGGCCGCCGATGCGATCGGCCAGCGCCCCCCAGGCCTGTCGCGCGACGAAGGCCGCGCCCAGCATGACCGAGAGCATGGCGGCACCGTGCGTCGGCTTGATGCCGATGTCGCCGCAGAAGGCCACGATATGCGCCGACGGGATCGCCATCGGGATACAGCAACAGAAGCCCGCGACGCAGATCATCGCCTGCACGAAGTTGGGATGGAGCCCGGCGATGCGGTTGCTCGACGCGGTGGCGGCGCGCGCGCCATGCGACGGCACGGGCGCCAGCGGCGCGGGCTTCAGGAACGTCGTTATCGGCAGGATGAAGGCGAGCACGATGGCGGAATAGCCCAGCATCAGCGTCTGCCAGCCGAAGGCATCGAGCCCGCGTTCGAACAGCGACGGCCAGAGCACGCCGGCGACGTACTGGCCCGAGGAGATCAGCGCGACGGCCGCGCCGCGCCGCTTCTCGAACCAGCGGCTGACATAGACCAGCAGGGGCGGATAGACGCCGCCATTGCCGATCAGGCCGATCATCAGCCCGTGCCCGATATAGAGCGCCCAGATCGAGCCGACCGAGGAAAGCGCGAGGCCGCCCGCGATCATGCAGGCGCCGATGAGGACGGTCGCGCGCACGCCGATGCGATCGGACAGCCAGCCCATGAAGATGCCGCCCGCGCCCGTGCCGACCCAGACGAGCGAGCCCGCAAGCGCCAGCACCGAGCGGTCGGTGTGGAGCGCCGACTGCATGGTCTTCATCGAGACGACGATCAAAAGCGGCGAGCCATAGGAAACCGAAAGGATCGCCAGCACGATCCAGGCCATCCGCCATGACACGCGGCTGTCGAGTTCGCCGCTTGCGCTGCCCATTCCTTGGTTTCCTCCGGCGGCTTCTTTAATACGCGCGTCCGCCGGCAAGCAGTTAGGCATTCCACATAGTGGGCATGCAAATAAAATTGTGGCTTACGGCTGGGACGGCACGCCCCACTTCTCGAAGTCCTTCGGAAGCGAGGGGTTGAGCTTGAGCGCGGCCTCGACGTCGCTGTCGCCGCCCGGCTTGTCGCCGTTCAGCCGCTTGGCCAGGCCGCGGCCATAGAGCGAGGCCGCAAGCTTGGCGTTCAGGTGCAGGGCGGCATCATAGTCGGCGATCGCGGCCTCGTAGTGCTTGAGGCGGAGCTCGACGAAGCCCCGGCTGTCGAGCGTGTTGGAGTCGGAGGCGTTGGCGCGCAGGCCGCGGTTGCAGTCGGCGAGCGCCCGCTCGAGCTTGCCGGCGATGGCGCGATACCAGCAGGCGCCGTTCCAGGCCTGGTAGTCGCGCGGATCCAGCCGCACGGTCTCGTCGTAGTCGTGCAGCGCGCCCTCGACATCGTCCTTGGCGCCGCGCGCCAGCGCGCGATTGTGCAGCGCGGTCGTGTATTCCGGATCGATCTTCAGGGCCTTGTCGAAATCGGCGATCGCCATGTCCCATTGCTCCATGGAGCGATAGACGATGCCGCGCTCGGCGTAGAAGAGCGGCCGCTCGGGTTCGAGGATGATCGCCTGGTCGTAGTCGGCGATGGCGAGCTCGTAGTGGCGCAGGTTGCGATGGGCGGCGGCGCGGCTCGCGAAGGCATCGACGGAATCCGGCTTGATCTTGAGCGCCTCGTCATAGTCCTGGATCGCCTTCGCCCAGTCGTTCCGGGCGGCAAAGGTCCGGCCGCGCCATTCGCGCACGGAAGCGCTGCGCGGGTTGAGCTGCGCGGCCCGGTTCAGGTCCTCGAGCGCGTGGGCGTAGTCCCGGCGGTCGAAATAGAGGCGCCCGCGATTCTCCCAGGCCTCGCCATAGTTGGGATTGATCTTGATCGCGGCGGCATAGTCCTCGAACGCGTGGGCGGAATCGCCGATCTTGGCGCGGACCATGCCGCGATTGTTGAGTGCGTAGGCAAAGTTCGGCCTGAGCTTGATCGCCTGGTCGAAGTCCTGCAGCGCGTGCGTGTAGTTGCCCTTGCCGTAGTGGACGTTGCCGCGATTGTTCCAGTTGTTGGCGTCGTTCGGCCCGAGCTTGATCGCCTGCTCGCAGTCGGGCAGCGCGTTCGCGAAGTCCTTCTTGTGCGTATAGGCGAAGCAACGGTTGGAATAGGCGCTGGCAAGCTCGCTGGCCGCGGTGGTGCCGCCCGTGATGACGGCCGAGCAGCCGGCGATGGTCTGTTCGTCGGTGGCGTCGTTGCCGAAGCAGGCGTTGCGTTCGGCCGCCGTCTGGCCGCCGGCGGGTGATGCCGCCAGCCCGGCCAGCAGGCCGATCAGGACTGCGCGGGACCGGCTGGCCGACAGCAAGCCGTCCTCAGGAGGCCGGCGTGATCGCGGTGACCAGCAGCGGAGTGGTGAGGCCGATCACCACGTCGCCGACCTTGATCTTCTTCAGCATGTCCTGCTTGGCGATCGAGGTCGCCGCATAGGTGCGCACCGCGCCGCCACGGCCGTCGATCAGGGACACCTTGTTGTTGGCGAGGTCGACGCCGACCACCGTCATGGTGAAGCGGCCGGCCTCGATGTCCGGCGCGTCGGCGGTCTTGCGTTCTTCCTTCGAGCCCGGGCCCTTCTGGCGCAGGTTCAGGAGCGTGACGACCTCGTTGTAGGTGATGTTCGCGGTCGAGCCGTCGGCGATCGCATCGAGATTGTGCACGCCCTCGCCCACGGCGACGTCGAGCAGTCGGCCGTCGGAGGTGGTGAAGGCCACGGTGCGCGTCTCCGCGTCGATCGATTCGATCTTGGCCCGCACCGTGACGGTGTTGGCGAAGGACACGCCGACGCGCGGCACGGCCTGCACGGGGCCCTGGGCGCCGGCCGGCAGGGCTGCTGCGAATACCAGCGCCGTCATCGACACGCCAACGGCCCATTTCAGCGAACGCAGCGCCATGGCAGGAACTCCCCTAGGAATGCAACGCGGCGGACAATAGCGATCCGGCCCGCGCTTGCAACCCTTCAGGCAAGATGCGCGAGGACGGCATTCGCCACCGCATCCGGCCGGTCGAGATAGGCGAGGTGACCTGCGTCGGCGACGGTCTCGACACGCGTTCTGCCCTTGATGCCCGCCGCGAACTTCCTTGCATAGGACGGCGGCAGGACCGCGTCCTTCTCGCCCCACAGCAGCAGCGTCGGCGCCTCGATCAGGCGGAGGCGCTTGGCGAGGCCTGTGTCGCCGAGCGGCCAGAAGGCACGAGCGGCGGCTTCGGCCGCGCGCACCATCTCGATCGGCCATTCGATCGAGTTCGCGCCTTCGGGCTGCGCCACCAGCGCCTGCCATCGGGCGGGATCGGCGCACATCAGGCCCGCGACATTGTCGCGTCGCTGCGCCCATGGATCGGCGGCGGGATCGGTGTCGTCGTAGAGGCCGAAGGGCGCGATCAGCGCCAGCCGCTTCACCTGGCCGGGAAAGATCGCTGCCATCTCGGCCGCGAACGAGCCGCCGACGGACGCTCCCACGAGATCGGCGCCGGTGAGGCCCGACTTTTCGAGAAGCTCGCGCACGGCCAGCACCCAATCGAGATGGGTGTCGAGCGCGGTGTGGCCGAGCGCGCCGGGATAGCCCGGCAGCGACGGCGCGATCACCGTGCGTGACTTCGCAAGCTCGTCGAGGAACGGTATCCAGCGCGGCAGGCCGCCGAGGCCCGCGAGGAAGCCGAGCTTGGGGCCATTGCCCTTGCTCCAGACGCGGCAGGGGAAGCCGTTCAGCTCGACGGTCTCCGTCTTCGGATCGGACAAGGGTTACTCCGCGGCGACGGAATTGTTTGCGTCGACGGGGGGACGATAGGCGGGAACCGCCGCACGCTGGCCCTTGGCCATCGGCTTGGGCCACCACTTGTCCTCCCAGTCGGAGAACAGGTCCTTCACCTTGGGCATCACCTTCTCGGCGAAGAGGCGCGTGTTGTACTTGGTCGTGTCCTTGCTCATGTTGCCGTACTGCAGCAGCAGCATGAGATGGCCGACGTTCAGGCTGCTCGCCACGTGCCGGATCTGCTCCACCACCTCGTCGGGCGAGCCGATGATCACGTAGCCGCCGTCGACGATGTCCTTCATGTTCGTGGCCTTGAGCGCCGCCTTGGTCGCGGGGTTCGCGAGATTGGCGGCCTTGGTCATCATGCCTTCGATGCCCGCGCGCTGCGTCGCTTCCGTCGTGTAGCCCGGCGGCAGCGCGAAGCGCGCATCGACGTGCAGGCAGCGGCCGTAGAAATACTCCGCCGGCTCCGTATAGAGATCGAGCGCCTGCTGGCGGCTCTCGGCGACGCCGACGAACTGCAGGAAGCCCGCGCGGTAGGGATTGCGGTCCTTGCCGAGCTTGGCCATCTCGTTCCAGAAGCCTTGCATCGTCGTGAGACCGGCCTTGTAGCCGTAGTAAGAGAGGTAGCAGTAGACGTAGTCCATCTCCGCGCACCACCGCCATGTCTCGACCGAGCCGCCGCCGGGAATCCAGATCGGCGGATGCGGATCGTTCTGGATCGGCCTGGGCCAGATGTTGACGTAGCGCTGCTGGTTGAAGCGTCCGGAGAAGGCGAAGGTATCCTTCTCGGTCCACGCCTTCTTCACGAGATCATGCGCCTCGTAGTAGCGCTCGCGCAGCAGGCTCGGGTTCTGGCCGTAGGCGTAGCAGGTGTCCATCGGCGAGCCGACGGGGAATCCGGCAATGAGTCGGCCGCCCGAGATGCAGTCGATCATCGCGAACTCTTCGGCGACGCGCGTCGGCGGATTGTAGAGGGCGAGGCTGTTGCCCATGACGCAGAGCGCGGTGTCCGTCGTGCGGCGCGCGAGCGATGAGGCGATCAGGTTGGGCGAGGGCATGAGCCCGTAGCCGTTGGAATGGTGCTCGTTCACGCAGACCGCGTCGAAGCCGACCTCGGCGGCGTATTCGAGCTCGTCCATGAAGTCGTTGTACATGTGATGCGCCCGGCGTGGGTCGAACAGCGACGAATGGATGTCGACCCACACCGAGGGATGCTTCTTGTTGAAGTCATCCGGAAGCTCTGTGTACGGCATCAAGTGGAACCACATGAGCTTCATCGCGCGTCCTCCCTGAGACTCGGACCGTAGCAGGTAAACGCTCGTTTACCGGCCAAGCCCTGTCAATGCGCGACTTGCGGGCGCGCAATAATATTGTGGGCGTGCATCCTTATTGTGCACGATTCGTATTTTGTGCATTGCAACCTCGCGTCCGCAGCAATAGCCTGTTGCACCGCAGAAGGAGGCTCGCTCATGTCCGTTGTCGCTCTCGCGGCGCGCAATCATCCCACCGCGAATCAGCCGGTGAAGGATCTCTACGAGATCGGCGAGATCCCGCCGCTCGGCCATGTGCCGAAGGACATGTACGCGTGGGTCATTCGCCGCGACCGCCACGGTCCGCCCGAGCAGTCCATGCAGCTCGAAGTCGTGCCGACCCACACGATCGGCGAGGACGAGGTGCTGGTCCTCGTGATGGCGGCGGGCGTGAACTACAACGGCGTCTGGGCGGGCCTCGGTCTCCCGATCAGCCCGTTCGACGTGCACAAGCAGCCGTTCCATATCGCGGGCTCGGATGCCTCCGGCATCGTCTGGGCGATCGGCGCCAAGGTGAAGCGCTGGAAGGTCGGCGACGAGGTCGTCATCCACTGTAACCAGGATGATGGCGACGACGAGGAGTGCAACGGCGGCGACCCGATGTTCTCCACCAGCCAGCGCATCTGGGGCTACGAGACTCCCGACGGCTCCTTCGCGCAGTTCTGCAAGGTGCAGGCGCGCCAGCTCATGAAGCGCGCACAGCATCTCACCTGGGAGGAGAGCGCCTCCTACACGCTGACGCTCGCCACCGCCTACCGCATGCTGTTCGGCCATCGCCCGCACATTCTCCGGCCCGGCCACAACGTGCTGGTATGGGGCGCCGCGGGCGGCATCGGCTCGATGGCGGTGCAGCTGATCGCCACGGCGGGCGCCAATGCCATCGGCGTGATCTCCGATCCGTCTAAGAAGGACTTCGTGATGAGCCTCGGCGCCCGCGGCGTCGTCAACCGCAACGACTTCGACTGTTGGGGCCAGCTGCCCGACGTCGACGACCAGAAAGGCTATGCCGAGTACATGAAGAAGTGCCGCAAGTTCGGCGCCGCCATCTGGGAGATCACCGGCAAGGGCAACGACGTCGACTTCGTGTTCGAACACCCCGGCGAGCAGACCTTCCCGGTGTCGTGCTTCGTCGTGAAGCGCGGCGGCATGGTGGTCTTCTGCGCGGGCACCACCGGCTACAACCTCACCATGGACGCGCGATTCGTATGGATGCGCCAGAAGCGCATCCAGGGCAGCCACTTCGCCAACCTCCTGCAGGCGGCCCAGGCCAACCAGCTCGTGATCGAGCGCCGCATCGACCCGTGCATGAGCGAGGTCTTCGACTGGGCCGAGATTCCCGCGGCCCACACCAAGATGTGGAAGAACCAGCACAAGCCCGGCAACATGGCCGTGCTGGTCTCGGCCAAGCGCCCCGGCCTGCGCACGCTCGAGGATGCGCTGGACGAGTAAACGGCTAGCTCAGCGCCCGATCTCCTTCAGGACCAGGACCTGGCGCTGGTTGTCGATCGACCAGCTCTTGAAGCGGCTGAGGAAGGTCTGGCCGAGCAGGGCCGGACTGCCCGGCGGGAAGATGCTGCCCTTCACGTTCTGCAGCACGCGATCGCCGACCATGAGCGAATGGATGACGAAGACCTTCGTGGTCCCCGTCGAGCCGTCGGCCAGCCGATAGTTCTGTTCGCCCAGGAGATCCTGGCGCGACAGCGTGCCCGCACGCATCATGTCGACCGCCACCTGCTCGGGAATGACGACGTCCGCCGCGCCGCTGTCGAGCACGAAGTTGACCAGCACGGAGCGGTTGATCAGCACGGGAACGACCAGCACGCCGCCCTGCTTGTGCAGCGGCACGTCGAACGACTCGTTCATGCCTTCCGCGGGCTTCTGCTGCACGGAGGACAATTCCTGGGGCGTGGGCGTCGGCACCGGAACGCGGGCGGCCGGCGGCGCCGGGCCCCGGCTTGCCACCGCCGTCGAGAGCCGCGAGAGATTGGTCTGCGCCGCCGGATTGCCCTGCTCGGCGGCGGCGCGGTAGAGGCGCAGCGCCTCGGAGGGGTTGCGCGGCACGCCGCGGCCATCCTCGTACATGCGCCCGAGGTCGTTCTGGGCGGCGGCATTGCCGCGGTTGGCGGCCAGCGTGAGATAATGCGCCGCCTCGGTGTCGTTGCGCGGCACGCCCTGGCCCTCGGCATAGCAATGGCCCAGCAGGAAGAGCGCCGTCGCATCGCTCCTGTCGGCGCCGAGCCGGAACAGGCGCACGGCCTCGTTGTAGTCGCGCGCCACGCCCTGGCCGGTGAGATAGAGCACGCCGAGGTTGGCGTAGGCCGCCGTGTAGCCCTGGGCGGCCGACAGCTTGTAGAGGCGCACCGCCTCGACATCGTCGCGCGGCACGCCGAGGCCGCGGTGATGAAGCACGCCCAGCGAATTCTGTGCGGCGGCGTCGCCTGCATCGGCGCGCTGGCGCAAAGCGGCGGCACTACGGGCATATTCCGCCGCCGTCGGGCCGCTGCCTTCCGGCGGCGCTGCGCCCGCCAACTGAGCGGTGCCCAGAAACGCCAACGCAGCAAGTAATCCCGCAAGTCTGGACTTGAGGTGCATCATTCTCCCCGGACCGCAGTATGGGCCGGCCGTCGTGCCGAGACCACTGCCCAAAAGGATACTCTTGCCGCAGGCCATCGCAGGTTACCGTTCGGCGTCGGCCGCAATCGCCGCCGCGAGCGCATTGAGCGGCGCCCCATAACGGGCGCCCGCCTCCTGCTCGCTCATGGCCGAGCGGATGAAGCGCATCGACAGGCAGCCCATCACCCGCTCGCCTTGGCGGACCGCCACGCCGATCCCCTGCAACCGGCCGTTGCGCGGCAGGACGGTGAAGGAATGGCCGTCCTGCCGGATCTTCGCGAAGCCGGCCGCGAGATGCGGCGTCAGGCGGACGCCGAGATGCTTCAGGACGGCGCGCCGCTCCTCGGCCGAGCAGAAGGCGAGCCAGGCGCGGCCGAGAGCGCTCGACAGGATCGGGCTCTTCTTCTGCAGTGCCGAGCGTTCGAAGGACATCGGGCTTTCGGCCGCCGTCGAATGGCGGATGGTGATGGCGCGGTCGCTGATCGTGCCGAGATAGAGCGGCCAGCCGTATTTGCGCGTGAAGCGACTCATGTGGGGCGTCGCGACGTCGACCAGGTGATCGACGAAGCGGATGCCCTGGGCCAGGCCCAACACCTTGTCGGTGAGCCGATAGCCCGTCTCGCGCGAGACCTGCGTCGCATAGCCGAGCTCGGTCAGGGTCTGCAGCAGGCGGACGACGGTGGGTCGAGGAAGGTCCGTTTCGTCGGCCAGGGTCGAGATGGTCCCGTGAGGACGCCGGCTCAGCGCTTCGAGGACCGCGAAGCTGCGCGCGACAGGTTCGATCATGACGGCAGGCTATTCCGTAATACGGACTTTGTCGACGGAGCGCGCGCAATCCGCGGCACGCCGCACTATCTTCGACGTCAACAAGCAAGACATTCGAGGAAGCATGCTCGGCAGACGACACTTCGTGGCCTCCGGCGCGGCCCTTCTGGCGGCGCCGGCGATCGTGCGCGCCGAAGCCTGGCCGCCGAGCCGGGTCACGGTGGTCGTGCCGTTCCCCGCCGGTGCGGCGACCGATCTCGGCGCGCGCGTCTATTCCGAGCAGCTCTCGGCGATGTGGGGCCAGCCGGTGGTGGTCGACAACCGCGGCGGCGGCAACGGCATTCCGGCGGCGGAGGGCGTGGCGCGCTCCAAGCCCGATGGGCTCACCATCTTCGCCACTTCGGCGATGACCCAGGTGGTCAATCCCGCGATCTACGACAAGCTGCCCTACGATCCGATCGAGAGCTTCGAGGCGGTCTCGCGGCTCGGCACCTCGCCCTTCGTGCTGCTGGTCGACGCCAAGAGTCCCATCACGTCGGCGGCCGAGCTGACGGCAAAGCTGAAGGCCGAGCCCGGCAAGAACAACTACGGCGCCGGCGCGCTGCCCGCGCGCGTGGCGTCCGAGCTCTACAAGATGGCGGCCGGCGTCGAAGCGGTCTACGTCGGCTACAAGAGCAATCCGCAGGCCATCCCCGACGTGCAGAGCGGCCTGCTCACCTTCATGATGATCGACACGATCAACGCCAAGATCGCCATCGACCGCGGCGCCCTGAAGGGACTGTTCGTCACCGACGGCGAGCGCTATGCGCCGCTGCCCGGTCTGCCGACGGCGGCGGAGGCCGGCCTGCCCGATGTGCAGCTGACGACCTGGACCGGCCTCTACGTGCCCAAGGGCACGCCGGAAGCCATCGTGCGCAAGATCAACACGGATCTCCATACCGTCGCCGGCCGCACGGACGTGCTGGCGCGGCTCGAGGCCCTGGGCGCCGGCCCCAAGCTCATGAGCCCGGAGCAATTCACCGCCTTCACGCGTTCAGAGAAGGAACGCTGGGGCAAGATCATCCATCGTGCCAATATCAAGGTCGAGTAGGAGGCATCCCATGCAAGGATCGCTCAGTGGCAAGCAAGGCCCCCGCATCCGTCACGTGGCGGAGGAGGGCGCGCCTTTCGAGACCATCAGTGTCGACAAGCTGACGCCGGTGATCGGCGCGGAAGTGAGCGGCATCGATCTCAGCAAGCCGCTCAGCAACCGCCAGCAGGACGAGGTGCATCGCGCGCTCGCGGAGAACTGCGTGATCTTCTTCCGCGACCAGCACATCACCCCCGACCAGCAGGTGGCGTTCGGCCGCCTGTTCGGCGACCTGCACGTCCATCCCGCCGCGCCGCACGAGGAAGGCCGGCCGGAGCTGATGATCATCCACGCCGACAAGGACAGCCCACGCGCCAACGGCGAGGGCTGGCACACCGACGTGAGCTGCGATGAGGAGCCGCCGATGGGCTCCATCCTCTACATCAAGACGTGCCCGCCCAAGGGCGGCGACACGCTGTTCGCCAACATGTACGCGGCCTACGAGGCGCTGTCGGACCGCATGAAGACCTATCTCGACGGTCTGACCGCATTCCATGACGGCGAGTCGGTCTATCGCGGCCTCTACAAGAATTTCGGTGTCGAGGAGAAGGCGAAGTATCCCCGCGCCGTCCATCCGGTGGTGCGCACCCATCCCGTGACACGCAAGAAGGCGCTCTACGTCAATCGCGGCTTCACGCGCTATCTCGTCGGCGTGCCGCGCGACGAGAGCGACGGCATCCTGAACTACCTCTACCAGCACATGGAGAATCCGCTCTTCCAGTGCCGCTTCCGCTGGCAGGAGAACTCGATCGCCTTCTGGGACAATCGCTGCGTCCAGCACCGGGCGATGTGGGACTACTGGCCCCATACCCGCAGCGGCAACCGCGTGACGGTTGCCGGCGACAAGCCGTTCTGAGGCTTTCCCCCTCCCTGCCTCCCCCGGATGACGGGGGGAGGTGGTATGAAGGGGCGATGTTGGTCATTTTCGATTGCGACGGTGTGCTCGTGGACAGCGAGCCGCTGTCGAACACCGTGTTCTCGCGCGCGTTGCGGCGCGAAGGTCTCGACTGGTCGGTCGAGGAGACGATGCGCCGCCTGATGGGGCGCTCGCTGAAATCGTGCATCGAGATCGTCGAGGGATTGCTGGCACGCCAGTTGCCGGAAGACTTCGTGCACCGGCTGCAGGCCGACACGCTGCAGGCCTTTCGCGACGCGCCGCTGCAGCCCATCCCCGGCATCAACGAGGCGGTCGATGCGCTGGAGGCCGCCGGCGTGAACACCTGCGTCGCGAGCTCGGGCGGCTTCGACAAGATGGAAGTCTCGCTCGGCGTCACCGGACTGTGGGCGCGCTTCGAGGGCCGCATCTTCAGCGCCTCGCAGGTCAAGCGCGGCAAGCCCTTCCCCGATCTGTTCCTGCATGCCGCGCTCGCGATGGACGAGCAGCCGTTCGACTGCATCGTCGTCGAGGACTCCGTGCCGGGGGCGGAGGCCGCGAAGGCGGCGGGGATGCGCGTGCTGGGCTATGCCGCCGCGCCTCACACCGATCGCGACGCCCTGGGCGCGACCGGTGCGTTCCTGTTCACGGACATGAAGCAACTGCCCGAGCTGGTGCTGCAATGACGACCGGCTCCTGGTCGATGGGTACCGGCAGGCCCGAGCGCGTGATCGTGATCGGCGCAGGCATGGCGGGGCTGGTGGCGGCACGCCTGCTGCACGATTCGGGCTTCAAGGTCACGGTGCTCGAGGCGCGCCAGCGCCTGGGCGGCCGCGTGTGGACCGACGATCGCGTCGGCGCCTCCGTGGATCTCGGCGGCTCGTGGGTGCATGGCGTCGAGGGCAATCCGCTGGCGCTGTGGAGCGACAAGCTCGGCGTGCGGCTGATCAGCTCGGAAGCCGATCGCCTGATCATCGACGAGCGCGCCTCCGCGCACACGCGCACCGCGCAGCGCCGCAAGGCCTTCATGGGCGTCGCCGCGTTCAACACGGCAATCGCCTTCGCCGGCTGGAAGAGCAAGTTCCTCACCAACGTGCGTGGCCCGCGCTCCATATCGGTCAAGGATGCGATCGAACCCCTGCTGCGGGCGCCCTGGCTGCCCGAGGTCGACAGGCTGGTGGTCGCGACCTTCGTCGAAGGCAGCGAGGGCGTGAACGGCTCGGTGTGGGATCAGCTGTCCGCCGAGGAATGGTTCCCGACCGAAGGACTCGACGGCAACGCGCAACCGCAGGGCGGCTTCCATCCGCTGATCGAGGATGCCGCGCGCGGCCTCGACGTCAGGCTGCGTTCGCCGGTGACGGCGCTGGCGTGGAATGGCAGCGGCGTTGTCGCGACGCTCGACAGCGGCGAGCGTCTGGAGGCTGAACGCGCGGTCGTGACCTTGCCCGTGGGTTTGTTGCGCGATGGCCGCTTCCGGCTCGACCCGCTGCCGCCCGCCGAGCAGCAGAAGGCGATCGGCCGGCTGGGCTACGGCGCGGGCGTGCTGGCCAAGGTCTATATTCGCTTCCCGCACGTCTTCTGGCCGGACAAGTCGAAGTGGTTCGGCCGGCTGCCCGATGCACCCGACCGGCGCGGCACGTTCAACACCTTCGTCAGCCACGTCGAGGAGACCGGCTTGCCGATCCTGCTGAGCTTCGCCAACGGCCACGCCGCCGTGCGCTTCGACCGCGAGCTCAGCGACGAGGAGGTGAAGGACTCGGCCCTCGCCTCGCTGCGCAAGATGTTCGGCGGCAACAAGGTGCCCGAGCCCGAGGCTTTCGTCTTTCCGCGCTGGCTGAGCGATCCCTGGAGCCTGGGCGGCTACTCCTATCCCGCGATCGGCAGCCCGCCCGAGGATCACTTCGATCATGCCCGGCCGCTGGGCGACCGCGTCTTTTTCGCCGGTGAGGCCACCGAGCCCACGGAATACGGCACCGTTCATGCCGCCTTATGGTCGGCCGAGCAGACGGCGGAAGCGATCTTCCGGCGGGTCGCGGGCGTCGATCCTTCACGGACCCTGCGCCCCTGGTCCGGTGCCCGCACGGGTGCCGGCCGTCACAATGGATGATAGAAGGAGCGAGACATGCATCTCGCCAACACGATCTTCCTGATCCTGGTCATCGTCTCCGGCCTTTCCACCCTGGGCGTGCTGTTCGCAGGGCTCTTCAGCATGGCGCGCGGACCGACCAACAGCCTCGAGCGCGCCCGGGCCAGCAACAAGCTGATGTGGTGGCGCGTGCGCCTGCAGATCCTGACTCTCGTCTTCATCCTGCTCTGGTGGGCAACCAAGACCTGATCCCATGGTCAAGCTGACGCGCATTTACACGCGAGGCGGCGACAAGGGACTGACCTCGCTCGGCCGCGGCGAGCGCGTGGCCAAGCACGATCCGCGCGTGGAGGCCTACGGCACGGTCGACGAGGCGAACTCGGTGATCGGCATCGCGCGCAGCGTGATCGAGCGCACGGTGAAGAACGACGCCATGCGCGCCGACGTCGATGCCATGCTGAAGCGCATCCAGAACGACTTGTTCGATCTCGGCGCCGACCTGTGCACCGTGCGGGCCAGGCGCGGCCAGCCCGCGCTGCGCATCGTGCCCGCTCAGGTGAAGCGATTGGAGGACGAGATCGACGCCATGAACGCAGCGTTGTCGCCGCTCACCTCGTTCGTGCTGCCGGGGGGCGGCGAGGCGGCGGCATGGCTGCATCTTGCGCGCACCGTGACGCGTCGCGCCGAGCGCTGCATGACGGCGCTGGCCGCCAGGAAGAAGTCCGTGAATCCAGAGGCGATCAAGTATGCGAACCGTTTATCGGACCATCTTTTCGTGCTGGCGCGGAAGATGAACGGCAACGGCGCCGCAGATGTACTGTGGGTCCCGGGTCTAAACCGTTGAAATAGTAAACAAAAATCTTCCGTTGTGCGATTTTGTGCAGTGCGCCATAGCCTTGACATGATCGGCTGATCGCCCCTACACGAAATGCCCTTCGCCGGGCGGGCTTTTTGCCGGGCGGCCACTCACCAATAGGCAACAACGCGATGAAAGTGCTGGTCGCGGTCAAGCGGGTCATCGACTACAACGTCAAGATCCGCGTC
>DATJWN010000323.1:0-34581 GCA_035501235.1 Reyranella sp. | reverse complement strand
GGCGGCATCATTGGCCGGCTGTTCCGCGAGTTTGCCGTGACGATCTCGGTCGCGGTCATTGCGTCGGCGGCGATATCGCTCACCCTGACACCGGTGATGTGCGCACTGTTCCTGAAGCAGGAGGGGCTGCATCCCAAAGGCCGCTTCAATCGCGGCTGCGAGCATGTCTTCGAGGCGGCGCTGCGCGTTTACGACCGAGGCCTCACTTTCGTCTTCCGTCACCAACTGTCTGCGCTGATGGCGACACTCTTGCTGATGCTTGCCACCGGTTATCTCTATACCAAGATTCCGAAGGGCTTTTTCCCTCAGCAGGATACCGGGTTCATCTTCGGCGAACTCGACATTCGTCAGGACGCATCGGTTGCAAAGACCGACAAGGTCCGCAGCGAGGTCGTCAAGCTCGTGATGCGTGAACCCGGCGTCCAGGGTGTCTTCTCCTACGCCGGCGCCACGCCCTACAATCCCGCCGAAAACACGGCCCGCATTTTTTGGGGGTTGAAGCCCTATGGCGAACGCACCGACACCGCGGAGCAGATCATCCAGCGGTTGAGCAAAGAGGTGGATAATGTCGTGGGCGCCAAATTCTATATGCAGGTGCCGCAGAACATCACCGTTGGTGGCCGGCTCTCCCGCACCCAGTACCAATATACGCTGACCGATACCGATATCGATGCGCTCAATCATTGGGCGCCGATCATCGAAGCCGGCATGAGAAAGTTGCCGGAATTGCAACAGGTCGCGTCCGATCAACAGATTGCCGCGGCGCATCTGGCGATCGACGTCGATCGCGATGCCGCCGCTCGCCTCGGATTGTCGGCCGATCTGATAGACGAGACCCTCTACGACGCCTTCGGGCAGCGCCAGGTCGCAACGATCTATACCGCGACCAATCAATATAAGGTCGTGCTCGAAGTGGAACCGCAGTTCCAGAACGATTCGAACCTGCTGTCGGAAATTTACGTGTCGGCTCCCTCCGGTGCGCAAGTGCCGCTGAGCACGATCGCTCATTTCGCCAGCAAGAGCGAGCCGCTGCTGATCAGTCACCAGGGCATCTTCCCGGCGGTGACGCTGTCGTTCAATTTGGCGCCCGGCGTCTCGCTCGGAGAGGCCGTCGGCGCCATCCAGTCGATGACCGAGCGCCTGCGCGTACCGCCGACGTTGAACACTGCGTTCGAGGGGACGGCGCAGGCCTTCCAGGCCTCGCTGTCATCAATGCCGCTGCTGCTGGCGGCGGCGATCCTCGTCGTCTACATCGTCCTCGGCGTCCTGTACGAAAGCTACATCCACCCGATCACGATCCTGTCGGCGCTGCCGTCGGCCGGCGTCGGCGCCCTGTTGATGTTGATGTTGCTGCACTACGAACTGTCGATGATCGCGATCGTCGGCGTCATCCTGCTGATCGGTATCGTCAAGAAGAACGCGATCATGATGATCGACTTTGCGTTGCAGGCAGAGCGCATCGAGGGCAAGAGTCCGCAAGAAGCGATTCACCAGGCGTGTCTCCTGCGCTTCCGCCCGATCATGATGACGACGTTTGCGGCGCTGTTCGGCGCGGTGCCCATCGCTTTCGGCACCGGCGGAGGCGCGGAATTGCGCCAGCCGCTCGGCGTGGCGATCATCGGCGGTCTATTGGTTTCGCAATGGCTGACGCTGTATACGACGCCGGTCATCTATCTCTACCTCGAACGGCTGTCCCGCTGGCTGGGCCACGGCCACCGGCGGTCGCGAGTAGCGGCCGCGCTGGGCGGCGAGACATCGGCAGAGGAAAAACGGGCAGCGGAGTGATACGGCGATGGGCGGGGCTAGGTGCCGTCGCGCGATTGGGTCGATTTCACCTCGCCACCATCCGCGCGAAGCGCGGAACCTGTCGGCCAGCGCGCGGCCGGGGACACGAGGAACGCCATCAATTCGGCGATCTCCTCGGGCTCGCCGTAGCGCGCGATGCCCGCCTCTTTGGGCCGGCCGCGATCGCCTCTGAAGAGGCGGCACCGCCGACTACGGGTTAGCAGTTCGCCAATTTGCACAAAAGTCGTCCGATGAAGTCGCAACTCAGCACGAAATAGTGCTTTTGTACTGAGCGACAGTCTGACCCGGAGACTCCGAACTCGTGGCAAAATTAGAGTTGGTGGCCCATTCACCCCTTGAGGCCAGCGACTCTAGGTCAGCAGCGGGCGGGAGATCATAGCATGCGCCTTCATCACTGGTCGTTCGCGTCGATTGGCTGGCGGCGACCATTTGGCGGCCAACTCTCTGATGCGGTGGTTGCGGAAAACTATGAATTGATCGAGGCGCTTTTTCAAAAGGGGGCCAGGGTCAATGCCAGAGATGAAGACGGCCTGACACCGCTGATACTTGCTTGCATGGTTGGCGCGGAAGGAGCGGCGTTCTCGCTGCTGAAGCATGGAGCAAAGGTCAATGCGAGAACGTCTTTCGGCAGCACCGCACTAATGGAGGCATGTGGTCCTCGCGCGACGTGGCGGATAGCGGAGGACCTGCTTGAAATGGGAGCTGACCCAAACGCCAGAAGGGACGATGGTATGACCGCCCTGATGCTCGCGTCCTTCTACGGCAAAAAGCATACGGTGCGGGACCTGCTCAGGCACGGCGCCGAGGTCCATGCGAAGGACAACAAGGCCAAGACCGCACTGCATCACGCCTACGAGCAAACGGGCCGGCCACTCGACAGACTCTCCCTTGAATTCGACCATTTCGAAGTCGTGGAACGCTTGCTCTCCAAAGGCGCATCGCTTGATGTCGAGCCGAGCGATGCCATGAAGACAGCACGTCTGGATTCGGAATGCAGCCCGCGCATCACGGAGCCGCCGTCCGCGAAGACGATGGTGGGCCGCGGTCCCGCGTGTACCGGCTGTGGAGCGCATAAGCCAATCCTGTCTGGGTTGCTTTGGCGCAAGTTACCGCACGCCAGTCGGACTGATTCATACTGTCAAAAATGTGGGCGCTGCTACGCGTGTGAGCGACGCATTCCAATGGTGCGCTTGGGTTCATGGAGAACGTCGGGCGGCACCCCTATTTGCCCGAGCAAATCGTGCCGGCTCGATGAAAGAGAGACTAAACACGTCGCATTGCCGGAGCGTTCAAATTGGAATGCGCAGAAACATTCATACGATATCCACCATGGTCCGGGCGCTTGGGAGCGTGAACAATCCAGGCGGCGCGGAGGGAGAATTTGATCGCGCCACCTCCGCCAGCCTGATCGACGTGCTAGGAATGGCTGCTCGGGTTTCCCCTGCGGGTCTTTTGGTGGTTCGGTCAGCCTCGGAAAAGTCGATCGGGAATCGGCAAGTGAGATCCTCTCAGTCGGTTGGCATGCTTGTCGGGGCCGAAGTCGGGTTCATGACCTTGGCTTTCGGGCGGTCCGACTATGTCGAAATGGCAGTCGATTTCGCTCTATCGCTGCGCGAGTGGCACGGCGAGCCGATCGCAATCGCGGTCGACGAGCCCGCGGAACGGTACATCGCGAAACGATATCCCGGCGTCTTCGATGCGATCGTTCGACTGCCCAGCTCCCTATCGGCAGGCTGGGAGTACAAATTTGCTCTGGCCGACGTGTCGCCATTTCCGCGAACGGTGTTCATCGATGCCGACACCATCGTGTTGGGCGACCTGGGAGCCGTCCTGGCTGACGCAGAGCGTGTGGATTTTGCCATGATAGGGCACTACTGCACCGCTCCCACGAACGCGGACCACAATGGTTTCTCCGTGCAGGAGTTGATTGGAGAGTTCGGGCTGTCCCGATACTTCCACAACCATTCCGGGCTGGTTGCCTTCGAGCGCGAGAATGGTCGCCGCTACTTTGCGGAGTGCTTGGCCGTGTGGAGAAACGAATTATTGCTTTCCAAGCATCGCGAAAGTCACGGGCTAGCCGATGAGGTGGCGTTTGGAATAGCCGCCGCCAGGCAGGGCGCGGTCACCCTGCGGGAGCCGTTCCCGATGTTCACTACAAACGAGCTGCATGACGTGAGGTCCCGTCGCAAGCCGCTTTGCCACCTGTATCATCCGCCGCCGCACGATGCGATGAAGTGGCTCATGGCCGGCGTTGTGGCCAGGCGGCGCAACGCCGGCGTGGCGCTGCCCTCACTTCGGCACTGGCTGCAAAAGCCCGCAAGAAAGGGCCTACGGGGGCTTCCGACCGGTTTGCGGGCGGCCTTATTGAACTTGGATATCCGGCTTCATGCATCGAAGGCTGGGCGGCAGGCTGGGGAGAGTCGGCCTGTCCGCCGGATTCCGCCTCCGGCGCAGTCCGATACGATCGCGGGCGCCATCGGCAGAACCAATCGATCCAATCTATTGCTTCACCGCACGCGGCACCAACAGGCGGTCTCGACTCCACACGTGGATATGAGCATCGAGCAAATCGCCAATGATGGTCTTGCTGTTCCTTTGGCCCTGGGCGTTCATTGCTGGCCGTCGGCGCCCGTCGGATTCGCCGTCAGGATCGAATGGAACGAGGGAGGCGATCGTGCCGTCCTGAAGCTGGTTCTTTCGGGGGCACTGCCGGATCATCCCGATGCGGTCGTCTGCATCCGTTTTCGCGGATGCCAGGCGGGAGAACTGGAAGCGACCTTGCCGTTACGAGCGACTGTTCGATGCGACGTCCTTTCGAACGTCAGGCTTGACGCACCGATTCTGGCAGTCGGGGCCGGCGCGGATTACCTCGCCTCCGTGTCGATGCAGGCACTGGGCCAATCACTGGTAGCTGAGATTGTTCTGCCGCCGGGGCAGCAGCTGGCGGCGCACGATGAAATCTTTGTCGAGTTCAGATTGCCGACGGCCGCCTTGGCGCAATCCAGGAAAGGAATTCGAATCGACTTCCTCGACTTCCATCTCGGACAGCGCCCTGGCGATCCATCCCGGACCTCCTGACGGTCAATCGACTGCCATCGCCGGGTCGACGCTCTCGGTCCTCGCTAATACTCACTGTCCTGGCGATATAAATACGGGTACGCTCTCGTCGCTCCCGAATGAAAACCGAGTCGCATCGAGCGCTCACGGGCTCGGTTCGGAATTGGCCGGGGCACCATTTCGCTTTTGGCAGCGTCATGAACATGCGCCCAGACCGCAAACCGCAGGTACGCCGGACGACCCCGCCATCGGAGAGTGTCATCGCGAGCTGGTACAAGAACGCCAGTCTGCTCGATAGCTACGGCCTCGATTTGAGGGTATCGGAACATCCCAGCATGCGCGTGCTGGCGACCCGGGCCCTCGCCAATCCGCCTGCGTGGCAAAAGGCGTTGATCGCGATGCGCGACGCCATGGTTACGCCCTTTGGCCTCAAGACCTCCGGCATGGTCGGGGCGTCGCGGGACAGCAATGAACGCGTCGCCTTCTTTCCGGTGCATTGGGAGGGGAACGACGAAATCGTGCTGGGGGCGGATGACCGACACCTGGACTTCCGGCTATCCCTGCTGCGACGCCTTTCGCCAACTGGCGCGTTACTCGTCGCGACAACCGTCGTGCATGCCCACAATGTTTTGGGCGTCACCTATCTCAACCTGATCAGGCCGTTTCACCACCTGGTGGTCAGGGCCAACCTGGCACGCTGCGCGCAAGCCCCGCTCTAGAGAATGCCTGGCAAGTCGAGGCCCTTTTCCCTGGCGCATTCGATCGCCTCATCGTAGCCCGCATCGGCATGGCGCATGACGCCGGTCGCCGGGTCGTTCCACAATACGCGCTCGATCCGGCGCGCGGCTTCCGGCGTGCCGTCGCACACGATCACCATGCCGGCGTGCTGCGAGTAGCCGATGCCGACGCCACCGCCATGATGCAGCGACACCCAGGTGGCGCCGCTCGCGCAGTTGAGCAGCGCGTTCAGCATCGGCCAGTCGGACACGGCGTCCGAGCCGTCCTTCATCGACTCGGTCTCGCGGTTGGGCGAGGCGACCGAGCCCGAATCGAGATGGTCGCGGCCGATCACGACGGGCGCCTTGAGCTCGCCCCGGGCCACCATCTTGTTGAAGGCGAGGCCGAGGCGATGGCGGTCGCCCAGGCCCACCCAGCAGATGCGCGCCGGCAGGCCCTGGAAGGCGATGCGTTCCTTCGCCATGTCGAGCCAGTTGTGCAGGTGCTTGTTGTCGGGCAGCAGCTCCTTCACCTTGGCGTCGGTGCGGTAGATGTCCTCGGGATCGCCGGAGAGCGCGGCCCAGCGGAACGGGCCGACGCCGCGGCAGAAGAGCGGACGGATATAGGCCGGCACGAAGCCCGGGAAGTCGAAGGCGTCCTTCACGCCTTCCTCGAAGGCCATCTGGCGGATGTTGTTGCCGTAGTCGACGACGGGGATGCCCATGCGATGGAAGGCCAGCATCGACTTCACATGCTCGGCCATCGAGGCGCGCGAGGCCTTGTTGACGCTCTTCGGATCACTCTCGCGCTTTGCCTGCCAGTCAGCGAGCGTCCAGCCCTTGGGCAGGTATCCGTTGACCGGATCGTGCGCCGAGGTCTGGTCGGTGACGGCATCGGGCCGGATGCCGCGCCGCACGATCTCCGCACAGATGTCGACGGCGTTGCCGAGCAGGCCGACCGACACGGGTTTTCCTTCCTTGTGCGAGGCCTCGATCATCGCCAGCGCCTCGTCGAGCGTCCTGGCCTGCTTGTCGAGATAGCGCGTGCGCAGCCGCATCTCGATGCGTGAGGGTTGGCACTCGACCGCGAGGCAGGAGGCGCCGGCCATCACCGCCGCGAGCGGCTGCGCCCCGCCCATGCCGCCGAGGCCCGCCGTCAGGATCCACTTGCCCTTGAGGCTGCCGCCGAAATGACGCCGGCCCATCTCGACGAAGGTCTCGTAGGTGCCCTGCACGATGCCCTGGCTGCCGATGTAGATCCACGAGCCCGCCGTCATCTGGCCGAACATCATCAGGCCCTTGCGGTCGAGCTCGTTGAAATAGTCGAGCGTCGCCCAGTGCGGCACGATGTTGGAGTTGGCGATCAGCACCCGTGGCGCATCGGCATGCGTGCGGAACACGCCGACCGGCTTGCCCGACTGCACCAGCAGGGTCTGGTCGTTCTCCAGCCGCTTCAGCGAAGCCACGATGCGGTCGAAGCTCTCCCAGTCGCGTGCGGCGCGGCCGATGCCGCCATAGACCACCAGCTCGCCCGGCTTCTCGGCGACGCCGGGATCGAGGTTGTTCATCAGCATGCGCATCGGCGCTTCGGTGAGCCAGCTCTTGGCCGAGAGGGTCGTGCCGTGCGGGCTCTTGATCACCCGCTCATTGTCGATGCGTGTCATGGGTCCTCAGGGGGAAAGGGACGGAAGGGGCTGGTTGGCCGCCGCGATGATGGTGCCGCTGCGCACGAGCTTGGTCGCCGCCTGCTGGTCGGGATGGAGCGAGCGGTCCTCGTCGAGATGAGGCACCTCGCGGCGCAGAACGGCGCGCACCGCTTCGAGCGGCCGGCTGGAGGCGAGCGGCGCATGGAAGTCGCAGCCTTGCGCGGCGACCAGAAGCTCTATCGCGATCACCGTGCCGCAATTGTCGGCCATGTCCATCAGCCGGCGCGCGGCGTGCGCGGCCATCGAGACATGGTCCTCCTGGTTGGCCGAGGTCGGGATGGAATCGACGCTCGCGGGATGGGCGCGCTGCTTGTTCTCCGAGACCAGCGCCGCCGCCGTCACCTGCGGGATCATGAAGCCGGAGTTCAGCCCCGGCCGCGGTGTCAGGAAGGCCGGCAGGCCCGACAGTGCCGGATCGACCAGCATGGCGATGCGCCGCTCGGCCAGCGAGCCGATCTCGCAGATCGCCAGCGCCATCGTGTCGGCGGCAAAGGCGACCGGCTCGGCGTGGAAGTTGCCGCCGGACAGGGCCTCGCCGGTGTCGGTGAAGATCAGCGGATTGTCGGTGACGCCGTTCGCCTCGGTCTCGAGCGTCGCCGCGGCCTGGCGCAGCAGGTCGAGCGCCGCGCCCATGACCTGCGGCTGGCAGCGCAAACAGTACGGGTCCTGCACGCGCTCGTCGCCCACCAGATGCGAGGCGCGGATCGCGGAGCCTTTCATGAGCTCGCGCAGCGCATCGGCCGTCTCGATCTGCCCGCGATGGCGGCGCAGCGCGTGGATGCGATGATCGAACGGTGCATCCGAGCCGCGCGCGGCGTCGGTCGCCAGAGCGCCGGTGACCAGCGCCGATTGAAAGAGCACCTCGATCTCGAACAGGGCGGCGAGCGCATAGGCCGTCGAGAACTGGGTGCCGTTCAGCAACGCCAGCCCTTCCTTTGCGCCGAGTGTCAGTGGCTTCAATCCGACGCCGGCAAGCGCCTGGGCGGCCGGCACGATGCGGCCGTCGACGATCATCTGGCCGGTGCCGATCATGGTCGCCGACATGTGGGCGAGCGGTGCCAGGTCGCCCGACGCGCCGACCGAGCCCTGGCAGGGCACGACGGGCGCCAGACCCTTGGCGAGCATCGCCTCGAGCAGGCGCACGGTTTCCAGCCGTACACCCGACGCGCCCTGCGCGAGGCTCGCGAGCTTGAGCGCCATCATCAGGCGCACGACCGGCACCGGCATCGGCGCGCCGGCGCCGGCCGAATGCGACAGCACGATGTTGCGCTGGAGGGCCGCGAGGTCCGTGGGCGGGATATGGACGGTGGCGAGCTTCCCGAAGCCGGTGTTGATGCCGTAGACAGGCTCACCCTTGGCGATGATGGCCGACACGACAGCGGCGGAACGCTCGATTGCCGGCACGCAGGCGGGATCGAGGGTCGGTGTGGCACCGCGATAGATGTCGCGCCATTGGCGGAGCGTCATCGCGCCGGGCTTCATTGGCCCTTCCAGATCCGCGCGTGAAGCGGGTTGAAGCCGATGCGATAGACCAGCTCGGCCAGCCGCTCGACATTCCAGATCGCAAGGTCGCAATCCTTGCCCGGCTCGAGGCTGCCCTTGCGATCCCACATGCCGAGCGCCTTGGCCGCCTCGCGCGTCGTGCCCGCGATGCACTCCTCGACGGTCAGGCGGAACAAGGTCGCGCCCATGTTCATCGTCAGCAGCAGCGAGGTGAGCGGCGAGGAGCCGGGATTGCAGTCGGTCGAGATGGCGATCGGCACGCCGTGGCGGCGGATCGCCTCTATGGGCGGCAGCTGCGTCTCGCGGATGAAGTAGTAGGCGCCGGGCAGCAGGACGGCCACGGTGTCGGAGGCCTTCATGGCGGCGATGCCAGCGTCGTCGCTGCGTTCGAGATGGTCGGCCGACAGGGCACTGTACTTCGCCGCAAGGGCCGCGCCGTGGAGATTGGCGAGCTGATCTGCATGCAGCCGGACCTTCAGGCCGAGCTTCTTCGCCGCTGCGAAGACGCGCTCAGTCTCGTCGTGGCTGAAGCCTATGTTGTCGCAGAAGGCGTCGACCGAATCGGCCAGCCCTTCGGCGGCGATGGGCGGCAGCATGCGGCAGACCGTGTCGATATAGGCCGAGGTGTCGCCCTTGGCTTCCGGCGGCATGGCGTGCGCGCCGAGGAAGCTCGCATGGACGTCGATCGGCCGCTCGCGCGCCAGCCGACGCGCCGCACGCAGCTGACGACTCTCGGTCTCGAGGTCGAGGCCATAGCCCGATTTGATCTCGATCGTGGTGACGCCCTCGGCGATCAGCGCGTCGAGGCGCGGCAGGGCAGAGGCCACGAGCTGGTCCTCGCTGGCAAGTCGCGTCGCCTTCACTGTCGAGGCGATGCCGCCGCCGCGCCGCGACAGCTCCTCGTAGCTGGCACCGGCCAGGCGCAGCTCGAACTCCTCGGCGCGGTCGCCGCCGTAGACCAAGTGCGTGTGGCAGTCGATCAGGCCCGGCGTGATCCAGCGGCCTTCGCAGTCGATCGTGCGGCGGGGGTCGAGGCCGGTAGGCGCATCGTTTGCCGGACCGGCATAGACGATCTTGCCGCCATCCGCCGCGACGAGGCCCTTGTCGATCAACCCGAGTATTCCATGCGAGGGCGCGAGCGTCGCCAATCGGCATTTGCGCCAAACGCTATCAATAGCCATCCAATTTGGTAGCGCGCGGGCAGACCTTCCGCAACTGCCGCCGCGCTCGTCTTCTCAGGCGGCGGGCGGCGCGCTGAACAGGTCTGCCAGGGCGGTGACGGCGCGGGTCGATTCGGGGCGGTCGATCGTCTCGTTGCTGTCGCCGTAACCCTTCATGTCGCCGCCGCTCACATCCTGCACGACGATGCCGTCGCGCCGCGGCACGACATAGACGTTCCTGTAGCCGAGTCCGTAATGCACGTCGGGTTGCGGAAGCAGGCGCGCGATCTGGCCGCGCACCGGCACGATCGATTCGTCCCTCCAGAGCGCGCGGGCGCCGTAGCCTGTGCAGTTGATAACCACGCGCTTGCCCAGCGCGGCAATGTCGGCCGGCGAGTGGAAGTCGGCGTGCTGGAACTTTCCGCCCGCGGTGAAGAAATCGCTCAGCAGCGTGTGGCCGTAGTCGGCGATGTTGAAGACCATCATGTCGCTTCGATAGACGGATCTCGCGCGAAACGGCGCCGCCTGCGGCGCAAGCCGATGCGACTGGGGCGTCAGGTCCGCGATGAGATGACTGTAGGAGGCGAAATCGAGTGCTGGGGTCGCGGGCGGGGCCAGCGGCTGCAAGGGTGGTTGGTCGGTGCGGACCGAATAGTAGTCGGTCCATTCGACCGGCGTGCCGGGCAGGCCGAGATAGTCCCGGTGTGCCTTGAAGGAGGCGCGGGCCATCTGTTCCCACAGCGTCGCAAAGCCAGGACCGGCCGTGCTCGCGAGCGCGATGCGCGAGTCCGGCGTCCACGCGCCGCTCGCCCGGAAGGAGCGCGTATCCATGATCTGCTCGCGCGCATAGATCGTCACGCGGGCGCCGGCACGCTGCGCCAGGATCGCCGAGGTGAGGCCGAGCGCGCCGCAGCCGATCACGGCGACCTCCCGCGGGCTCGGCTCCATCGCCTTAGCGACGGCGAGGGCGCTCGAGCCCCAGGACAGCGACCAGCCGCTGCCGCCGTGACCGTAATTGTGCACGACCAGTGTGTTGCCCATCCGCTCGGTATCGAGCCGCGGCCCGGCGGCGCGGAATGGCCGCAGGCAGACGGCCATGTCGAAGATCCGGTCGGTCTGCGCGCGGATGGGCGGCAGCGAGACCGCTTCCGAGCCCGCCGTCGTACAGGCCGATAAAAGGCCGCTGCCGCCGAGCAATGAGCCCTGCATCAGGCGTCGGCGGCCGAGGACGAGCGGTGCCTGCATGTCGGGAAGATACGTGCTCGATGACCGGTCTCCAACCCAGATAGGCGTTGAGCGCGGCGAACCGGCGGCGCTACAAGTCGCTATGCCTGTGGTTTGGTCGGTCGACCCTGAGAAGCATTTGATGACGGCGGTGGCAACGGGAGATGTGACGCGCGCCGACATGGAAGCCTTCTTCGACGAGGCGACGGCCGCGCATGTGGCGCCCTATCGCAAGCTGTTCGACGCCAGCGCCATGGCGACGAGGATGAGCGCCGACGACATGCTTGCGCTCGGCGTGCGCATGCAGGGCCTCCATCGGCCCGGCGGCGAGATCGGTCCGCTGGCCATCGTGTTGCCGCTCGACATGATGGACCTGGCCCGCCGTTTTCTCGGCATCCTCGCCGTCGCGGACAGGCCAATGCAGGTCTTCGACAAGATCGCCGACGCGCGTCGCTGGCTCGCCAGGGTGGATATCGCTAGCCGCCGTTGAACATGCGCCGCAGGTTATGCTCGAACTGCTGCATCATGCCGGCCAACGGATTCGCCGGTGCCGAGGAGCGTGGTTGGGCGCGCGCGGCGACCTGGCGAGCGGTGAGACGCGGGCCTGTATCCTGCTGCAAGCGGGCGAGCAGCCGGCTGTCGACGGGGACCCGCCCGATACCGCCGCGGCTCTCGTTGTACCGTTGCACGGCCTCCATG
Source organism: Reyranella sp. (assembly GCA_035501235.1). GTDB lineage: Bacteria > Pseudomonadota > Alphaproteobacteria > Reyranellales > Reyranellaceae > Reyranella. The sequence goes on along the minus strand of DATJWN010000323.1, from coordinate 22,710 downwards.
GTTCCGGGACCGACTTCGCCGTCGGCCGGGCCGGGATTGAAGCCCAGCGCGATCAGCTGGTGCTGCACCTCGACGATGCCGTCATGGCCGAGCGGCAGCGGCGGCAGGGTGCTCGCGGGACCGCTCGCCGGTGCCGCGGCGGCCTGCCCTGGCAAGGGCGGAATCTCCTCGCCGGTGGTCTGCGCAGTGGCGCTGGCCGCGAAGCCGATCAGGGCAGCGCAGACCATCGTGGCTGCAATTTTGAACGGGTGGGACATGGCGTTCTCCTCGATCAGGGAACGACGACGGGGCTTGCGAGTTCCCCGCGCCCCGCGCGCGCCGTAGAATGGGCGAATGGCTTCTCCTTCTCCCGATCTCGCACCCGCCCTCGACCTTGCTCGCCACCTTGTGGCCCAACCGGACAAGCCGCTCGCGCCGCAGGAGCAGCTCGTCATCGCCCAGGCGCTGGTCGCGGCCGAAAGCATGGTGAAACGGGCGAGGGCACACGCGCTGGAAGAGGCAGCGCGTCTGCTGGACGGCCTGGCGGACAAGGAAATGCTGCGGCCCGACAGGGTCGGCGTCTATGTCGGCCTCGCAGCCGACATCCGGGCGCTCGCGCTACATCGCGGCGACAGCTAGTTAACGCTTCATGCCCGTCGCGCCGTCCGGCACGTCATAGAAGGCGAGCGCCATCGCGACGCTGGTGTAGTGGCCCATCAGGGTGATGACGTCGGTGATGCCGACATGGCCCAGCGCCTTGACCGCCCGCTCATAGAGCCCACGCGGCACCCAGCGCCCCTTGGAGAGCACGATCGCCATCTCGTAGACGACCTGCTCGCGCTCGTCCTCGAAGGAGGTCGGCAGGTCGATCAGGATCGCCTCGACCTTGGCGGCGGGAATCCCCGACTGCTTGCCGATCCGCTCGTGCGCGGAGGTCGGATAGGCGGAGCGGTAGTGGCTGGTGATGACGCAGACGGCGATCTCGCGCTCGCGCTCGCTCAGCGAATACTGGCCGGGCTGGAAATGCGCGCCGAAGGCGGCGCTGACCTTGGCGAGCTTCGGATTGTGTATCCAGATCTTGGTCGGGCCCGGCAGGCCGCCGCGCGCGCCGGTCACCGCCCTGTAGCCCTCCTGCTGTTCGGGCGTCATCTTGTCGTACGGAATCTCGGCGTAGCGGCCGAAGGTCGGTGTCTCGCTCATCTCGTCTGTCCTCCCGTCATTGCCTCGCCATCGTAGGGCGGGTCTTGCCGGGACGACAGGGAGATCGCTCAGGCGGACGTGAAGACGAGCGGCCGGAAGTTGCTCTTTTCCGTGCCGCAGTCGGGACAGCGCCAGGTGTCAGGGATGGCGCCGAAAGCGGTCCCTGGCGCGACGCCCTGCTGGGGTAGGCCGCGCTGCTCTTCGTAGACATAGTAGCAGCCGCGGCACATGAACCGGCGTTCCGGCGTATCGCGCGCGAGAGGAGGCGGCGCAACGGCGTGGCTTTGCGAGGGACCGCGCGGCACGACCACTTGCGCGCCGACCGTCACGGCGCCGGCCTTCCGCGTGACCAGATAGACGCCGAGATCCTTGTGGCCGAAGGCGGCGCGCAGCGAGCGTGGAATGTCGAGATCGCGCCGGCCGGTGACGGGATTGACGTTGGTCGCGCCGCAGCGGCCGTTGCGGCGGTCGACGCGCAGCACGGCATCGCCGATTGCGATGTCGCGGCCGATCCAGTCGAACTCCGACCAGGGCTCGGCGCCGTCGATATAGATATTGGCGCGGAATCGCAGCGGATCGACCTCGAAGCCCCATTGCTCCTCGAGGCTGCGTACCGTGGCGAGGTTGATGAGAGAGATCACGTTGTCGGGCTTGTCCATGAAATGGCCGCCGGTCTCCGCCCGCACCAGCCGCGGCGTGCCGTCGAGCGTGGGGACCAGTCGCTGGAAGAAGGCCTCGACCTCGTGGCGGCCTTTTTCGCTCGCCAGATTGACCGCGAGAAGCTGGTGGCTGCCCTGCCGGATCGTGAAGTCGAGCGTCTCGGCGTCGAGATGGGTGCTCACCTCGGCCAGCGCCTCGTCGAGCATCAGCATGACGAACATGCCTTTCTTGGCCCACTTGGCGATGTAGGAGTTGGCCGGATTGCGCGGCCGGGTCAGGGCGAACAGGCGGTCGTTGGGGAATATCTGGCCGGCCTGCAACGTCACGCCCGTCACGCGCTGCGGACTGAGGCCTTTGATCGGATATTGATAAAGATTGGCGACGATTGGCATGGGAAATGAGGGCATGGACAGGCGGCTCTCCGCGACGGTGTCGAGACGGAAGCTTGCCCGACGCGGTTCGGGCGGACGTAGAGCCGGCTGCTGCGGAAAGCGAAGGGCCAGAGGCGCCGCCGGAGCCGTGGTCAGATGCGCGCTCGGCAATTCCAGCGCCTCGTCGATCGCTTCCGACAGGCGGACCATGCCTTGCTCGATCTGGCGCGGCAGCAGGGCAGCATAGCCCAGGATCACGCCGCGCCGCGCTATGTCGGAATCGGTCGCATCGTAAGCCGCACCGCTCTGCATCGAATAGATGCCGACACGGGCGCGCCGCGCGACCTCTTCCAGCACGTGAGCGTCGGGTACGCCGGGCGGCGGCTGCCAGAAGAGATGCAGTCCGCCGGCCGCACCGCTGATCGCGGCACCACCGAACTGCCGGCGCAACGCCAGCAGCAGGCTGTCGCGGCTTTCCTTGTAGCGCACGCGGATGCGCGCGAGGTGCGCGGCATAGCTGCCGCCCCGGATCATCTCGGCGAGCGCCGCCTGATCGAGCCAGGAGTTGCCGTTGTTCAGGAGCGCCTTGGCGCTGCGTGCGGCCTGCGCCAGCGGCTCGGGCACGACGATGTAGCCGAGCCGCAATCCCGCCCCCAGCGACTTCGAGAAGGTGCCGAGATAGATCGTGCAGTCGGGTGCGAGAGCGGCGATCGAAGGCAGCGGCGAGCCCTCGTAGCAGAAGTCGCTGTCGTAATCGTCTTCGAGGATGTAGCAGCCGGTGCGGCGCGCCCAGTCGATCAGGGCGTGGCGGCGGGCGAGGCTCATCGTGTGCCCGGTCGGATATTGATGCGACGGCGTCACGTAGATCAGCGCGGTCGGCGTGCGCGGCAGCGAATCGGTGTCGATGCCCTCATTGTCGACCGGCACGCTCGCGACCTGCGCGCCCCACGCCTCGAAGGCGAAGCGTGCGCCCTGGTAGCAGGGGTTCTCGATCGCCGCGACCGTGCCCGCCCCCAGGAACAGGCGCGAGGCGATATTGATGCCCTCCTGGACGCCGCCGGTGACGACGATGCGGCTCACATCGGCCACGATGCCGCGCGCGGCCGCGACATGGCTCGCGATCGCCGTGCGCAGCACCGCGAGACCGGCCGGATCGGAATACTGCGCCAGCCCCACGGCGCCGCCATGCGACAGGCTCGCCTGCACCAGCCGCCGCCAGGTCTTCAGCGGGAACAGGGCGGCGCTCGGGCGACCAGGGAAGAAGTCGAAGATCAGCCGGTTGCGCGCCTTGGCGACCAGGTCCTGCGCGCGGATCGGCACGTAAGGGAGCGGCATCGGCGAATGGCTCGCCGCGTCGAGCGGAGCCACGGGCTGTACCGCTCGCACCGTCCGGTCAGGCAGACGATCGGCGACGAAGATGCCGGAGGCTGGCCGCGCTTCGACGTAGCTTTCGATGGTGAGCGATTCGTAGGCGCGGACCACCGTGTTGCGCGAGACGTCGAGCTGTTCGGCGAGCCGGCGCGAGGAGGGCATGCGTGCGCCGGGAGCGATGCGGCCGCGCAGGATCGCGTCGCGCAGCTGCTCGACGATCTGGAGCGCCAAGGTCGCCGGACGGGATCGGTCGAGGAGCAGAGGAATCTGCACGAGTCCGGCTTAGCAGGACAGGTGCCAAGCCAGTGGGGCCGATAGGTCCAGTTGCTCGAAAGTCTCCGCGTCCAGATGGGGAACTGGTTCCGTCGCTCCACCGTCATCTGGACCCAGGTCTGCCGTGCCGGTCGGCAATACGCCCATCGAACCGGCAGATTGCTGCAGGGCCGAAGAAGCGCCGGTCAAATAGTGATCAGATTCCGGCGGCGAGAGCGGCCCTTCGGCCGGCCGACTGGCCCTCTCCCATTTTCCCATCGTGGCTCTCGGGCGGTCGCCTATGGCCGCTCATGCTGCGGCACGCATGGACGATTGGAGAGGCGGGGGGGCCTCTCTTCCTTTCAATCGAAAACACAGGAGAGAGCCTATGAAAGCAACGACGCGAAAGTCCTGGTGGGGCGCATTGGGCGCCTGCGCGCTGATGCTGGGCGGTGCGGCTGCGCCCGCCCAGGCCGAGGACACGATCAAGGTCGGCATCCTGCATTCGCTGTCGGGCACGATGGCGATCAGCGAGACCATCCTGAAGGACCTCATGCTGATGCAGATCGCCGAGCTCAACGCCAAGGGTGGGCTGCTCGGCAAAAAGGTGGAAGCCGTGGTCGTCGATCCGGCGTCGAACTGGCCGCTGTTCGCCGAGAAGGCGCGAGAGCTGCTGCAGAAGGACAAGGTCGCCGCGGTGTTCGGTTGCTGGACCTCGGTCAGCCGCAAGTCGGTGCTGCCCGTGTTCGAGGAGCTGAACGGGCTGCTCTACTATCCGCTCGAGTACGAGGGCGAAGAGGCCTCGTACAACATCTTCTACGGCAGCTCGGTGCCCGACAACAAGGCGATCCCGGCCGTCGAGTATCTGATGAGCAAGGACGGCGGCGAGGTGAAGCGCTGGGTGCTTGAGGGTACCGACTACGTCTATCCGCGCACCTCCAACAAGATCATTCGCGCGTTCCTGAAGAAGAAGGGCGTGGCGGACGAGGACATCATGGAGAACTACACGCCCTTCGGCTTCGCCGACTGGCAGACCGAGGTGGCCGCGATCAAGAAGTTCGGCTCGGCTGGCAAGAAGACCGCCGTCGTCTCGACCATCAACGGCGATGCCAACGTGCCGTTCTACAAGGAGCTCGGCAACCAGGGCATCAAGGCCAAGGACATCCCGGTCATCGCCTTCTCGGTCGGCGAGGAGGAGCTGGCGGGTGTCGACACCAAGCCGCTGGTCGGCCATCTCGCCGCCTGGAGCTACTTCCAGTCGGTGAACAATGCCGACAACAAGGCCTTCATCGCCAAGTGGCGCGAGTTCGCCAAGAACCCCAAGCGCGTCACCAACGATCCGATGGAGTCGGCCTACATCCTGTTCCACATGTGGACGCAGGCGGTGCAGCAGGCCGGCACGACCAATGTCGATGCGGTGCGCCAGGCGATGACCGGCCAGAAGGTCAAGTCGCCGTCGGGCTTCGAGGTGGTGATGGGCTCGAACCATCACATGGCCAAGCCCGTGATGATCGGCGAGATCCAGGCCGACGGCCAGTTCTCGATCGTCTACCAGAGCAAGGCGCTGCCGCCCAAGGCGTGGAGCCCCTATGTCGAGGCCAATGCCGGCAAGGTCGCCGACTGGGCCTATCCCTGGGTGTGCGGCGGCTGCACGACTCCGAAATACGGCGCGCAGTAGAACCACAGCGGCCCTGGCGGGCGCTGACCGCTCTTCTTCCGCCAGGATCGGGAATGACGGCCCCTCAAGGGCCGTCATTTCTGCTTGTCGCCGAAAGAGCGCGCCCTGCCATGCGGCAGGCACAGTACTTCCGGCTTTCGATACCCGCCGATGTATGAAAAACTCGAATCCTTACGTTCAGTAGGGACAGTCCATGCACGATATCGTCATCCGCGGCGGCACCATCGTTGACGGCACCGGCGCGCCGGCCTTTCAGGGCGACGTGGCCATCGATGGCGACAAGATCGTCCAGGTCGGCGGCAAGGCGGGCCCTGCCAAGCGCGAGGTGAAGGCCGACGGTAGGCTGGTGACCCCGGGCTGGGTCGATGTGCATACGCACTATGACGGCCAGGCGACCTGGGATCCGGTGCTGGCACCGTCCTCCTGGCACGGCGCCACGACCATCGTGTTCGGCAATTGCGGCGTGGGCTTCGCGCCGGTGCGCCGCGAGCACCAGACGGCGCTGATCGAGATGATGGAAGGCGTCGAGGACATCCCCGGCATCACCCTCACGGAAGGGCTGAAGTGGGATTGGGAGAGCTTCCCGGAATATCTCGATGCGCTGGCGCGCCTGCCGCGCACCATCGATGTCGCGGCCCAGGTCGCGCACCATCCGCTGCGCGTCTATGCCATGGGCGAGCGCGCCATCAACCGCGAGAACGCTACGGCCGAGGACATCGAATTGATGTCGCGGCTCACCGAGGAAGCACTGAAGGCAGGCGCCGTCGGCTTCACCACCAGCCGCACCAACCAGCACAAGACGCTGGCCGGCGACCTCGTACCGGGCCGCTATGCCGAGCATGAGGAGCTGATCGCCATCGGCCGCGCGATGGGCCGCGCCAACCGCGGCACCTTTGGCTTCCTGTCCGACTTCGACGACGAGGCCGCCGAGTTCAAGTGGGTCCGTCAGGTCGCCAAGGAAAGCGGCCGGCCGGTGTGGTTCCTGCTGACCGACCGCAGCTACGATCCGCAGCGCTGGCGCCGCCTGATGGACGGCGTGCGGGCGGGGCGGGCCGACAACCTGCCGATGTACGCCCAGGTCGCGGGGCGCCCCGTGGGCCTCACGCTCGGCCTCGGCACCTCGATGAACCCGTTCCACATGCGCGAGGCCTTTGCGGCACTTACCAAACTGCCGCCGGCCGAGATGCTGGCGCGGCTGCGCGATCCCGAGACGCGCCGCACGATCCTGGGGCAGGAGCCGGCAGCCCGCCTGCTCGAGATCATGCCGCCGCTGTCGCGCCAGATCGCGACGCGCTGGGACCGCATGTATGTCCTGGGCGATCTGCCCGACTACGAGCCGCCGCCCGAGCGCAGCATCGCCGCACTGGCTGCGAAGGAGGGCGTGAGCCCGCCCGAGTATTGCTATGACTACCTGACGGGTGGCGACGGCAGCCGCATGATCTACTTCCCGGTCACCAACTACGTGCATGGCGATCTCGAGGTCGTGCGCGAGATGATCGAGGACCCGCACACCATCCTCGGCCTGTCGGACGGCGGCGCTCATTGCGGCGTGATCTGCGATGCCTCGCTCAACACTTCGATGCTGGCCCACTGGGTGCGCGACCGCACGCGCGGACCGCGCATGCCGCTCGAGCGCACGATCCAGCGCATGACCAGCTCGACGGCCGATTTCTACGGTTTCCCCGATCGCGGCCGGCTGCAGGTCGGCAAGAAGGCCGATGTGAACGTCATCGACTTCGAGGGCCTCACCTTGTACAGCCCGAAGATGATCTTCGACCTGCCGGCCGGCGGCCGCCGCCTGGTGCAGAAGGTCGACGGCTACGACATGACGATCAGCTCCGGGACCCCGATCTTCGAGAAGGGCGAGGAGACCGGCGCGCGGCCGGGCAAGCTGGTGCGCTCCACCGCTTGATCGTGGGTATTCCTCCCCATTCAAATGGGGAGGGGATTAGACTTTGACCGGCCCCGGCAGATCGAGGCCGACACCGCTCAGGTGGCCGAACGAGGCGTGTAGCCGCTCGACGATCGCGGGCGGCAATGCCGGCCGCAGGATCGAGGCCACGTTGTCGGCGACATGGGCCTTGTTGCCGGTGCCGAACAGGATGACATCGGCGCCGCGCTCGTGACGGGCATAGCGATAGGCCGCATCGGTGATGCTCTCAGCGCCGCCTTCGCTCACCAGGAACTCCAGCGGATCGCCGTTCGACAGAAGCGACGCATCCAGCTCGCCCTTCTCGACCAGCCTGGCGGCGATGCTCCGGCGATAGGCGGCGTTGCTGAAAATGTTGCGCACGACGAACATCAGCAGGGTGCCGATGCCGCGTCGTTCGGTGATCGGGAAGATCTTCCGCCGCGCGCCCTGATTCATCAGGCTGTAGGCCAGCATGATCACTTCCCACGGCGTGTCCTCGACGGCGCGGGTGAGCATCTTCTGGTCGGGATCGTTCGGGCCGGTCTCGGTGATGCCGATATGGCGCACCTTGCCCTGCTCCTTGAGCTTCAGGAGCGCCGGCGCCAGCACGTCGCGATGGCGATCGTAGCCTGCGGGATTGACGGCGTGGAAATGGAAGATATCGACATGGTCGAGGCCGAGCCGCCTCAGGGACGCCTCGACTTTGGTCGTGACGGCATCGGCGGTTTCATTGCCGCTCCGGAAGATCGCCTTGGTCGAGATGACGAGCTTGCTGCGGTCGTAGTTCCGGACAGCTTTTCCAACGATCTCCTCGGTGCCATAGGCTTCTGCGGTGTCGAGGAAATTGACACCCAGGTCGACGGCAGCGCGCACGACGGCCACGCACTCGTCGAAGCTGGCGCCGCGGCCGAGGCCCAGGCGGCTGTTGCCGCCGCAGCCGAGCCCGGCGACGCTGACGGTGAGGCCGGTTTTTCCGAGTGGACGATATTCCATCCCTCGCTTCTACTCGGCTCTTCTGGCGTATTGAAGGGGGAGCCAAAACAACCATGCCGCACATCGTCGTTGCTGATCCGATCCATGCCGACGGCATCGAGCGCCTCTTGAAGGCGCCCGGAGTGACGCTCGATTATCCCGGCAATGCTTCGCCGGGGACGCTTGTGGAACGGCTTCGCCACGCCGACGGGCTGATCGTGCGCGGCACGGTGGTCGATGCGGCCTTGTTGGCCGAGGCCAAGCAGCTGCGCGTCGTCTGCCGCCATGGCGTGGGCTACGACCTGGTCGACGTGCCGGCGCTCAGCGAACGCGGCATCGCTCTCATGATCACGCCCGAGGCCAATGCGGCCTCCGTCGCCGAGCATGCGCTGATGCTGATGCTCTCGCTCGCCCGCCGGGTCGTGCCGGTATCGCAGGGCGTGCGGCGCGGCCAATGGCGGGTGCAGGGCCAATCCAGCACTTTCGAGCTGGGCGGGCGGTCGATCCTGATCATTGGCTTCGGCCGCATCGGCACGCGCGTCGCACGGCTCTGCACCGCCTTCGGCATGAAGGTGATGGTGCACGATCCGTACATTCCGGCCGGCACGATCCGCGGCGCGGGCTACGAAGCCATCGTCGAGCGCGATGCAGGTCTCGCGCGCGCCGACATCGTCACCGTGCACATTCCGGCCAATGACAAGACGCGCGGCATCGTCGATGCCAAGTTCCTGTCAGGCATGAAGAAGGGCGCCGTCCTGATCAACACCGCGCGCGGCACTCTGGTCGACGAGGCGGCGCTGGACGAGGCCCTGCGCTCGGGCCATCTCGCGGCGGCGGGCGTCGATGTGCTCAAGGTCGAGCCGATGATCCAGCCGCCGGCGATGGTGGCGCATGAGAACATGATCGTCACACCGCATGTCGCGGCCAGCACGGCCGAGGGCCTGCGCCGCATGGCCTGGGATTCGGCGGGCAATGTCATCGACTTCCTAGCCGGCAAGCCCGACCGCGATGCGATTGTGAATCTGGAGATCCTGCAGGCTTGAGCTTGCAACGCGCCCGCGACGGCGCGACCCTCTCCACAACAGGAGGAAACCATGGCACCCGACTCGCTTGCCTCGCAGAAGACGTCCGGCCAGACGGTCGCGCATGCGCGCCTCGCCGAACCCAAGCTGGTGAAGGGCCGGCGCGACTTCTTCACCTATCGCGATCTCGGCGTGGCCGAGGGCAGCGCCGGCGGCATGCGCGCCCAGGTGATGAAGTCCAGCAAGGGCATGAGCCAGCCGACCGGCTGGCACTATCACGAGTGCGACGGCCAGTTCATCTACATGATCAAGGGCTGGGTCGATCTTCAGTTCGCGGACGGCCGCACGATCCGCGTCGAGGAGGGCGATTCGCTCTTCATCCCGGGCTACCTGCCGCACAACGAGATCCGCACGTCGGAGGAGATGGAGATCCTCGAAGTGTCGGCGCCCGGCGTGCTGGGCACCCGGCCCTGCGATCCGCCCGCCGGCTTCAAGGAGTAGTCGACCCCGCATGACGAGGCCCCTGCCGGCCTGGCGATCGCTGCTGTTCGTCCCGGTCCTGTCCGAGCGTTTCCTCGCCAAGGCGCATCAGCGCGGCGCCGATGCGCTGATCCTCGATCTCGAGGATTCGATCATTCCGTCCAAGAAAGCGGAGGCGCGTGCGGCACTCGCCGCCGCCGTGCCGCGCGTGTCGCAGGACGGCGCCGACGTCGTGGTGCGCATCAACCGGCCGCTCGAGCTGGCCGTACCGGATATCGCGGCGGCGGTCATGCCCGGCGTGGCGGCGCTCATGCTGCCCAAGGTGATCGGCCCCGAGCATGTGCGCTTGCTGGGCGAGTTGGTGACGGCGCGCGAAGAAGCGCTCGGCATGGAGGTGGGCCACACGCGTTTCCTGGTGCTGATCGAGGGACCGGAGGCGTTGCCGCATCTCTACGCCATCGCGGCGTCGCCGCGCATGGCCGGCATGTCGGTGGGCGGCGAGGACATGGCGACGGAGCTGGGGGCGGTCCCCTCGGCCGACAGCATGTACGTCTTCGCGATGCAGGGGCTCGCGGCCTGCCGCACGGCCGGCATCCTGCCGATGGGCTCGATGGGCCAGCTCGCGAATATCAACGATCTCGAGTCCTATCGTGCCGGCCTGAAGCGGGGCCGCGCACTGGGCTTCACGACGGCGTCCTGCATCCATCCCGCGCATGTGCCGATCATCAACGAGGAATACGGCGCCTCCGACGCCGAGATCGATCGCGCGCGTCGTCTGATCGCGGCGTTCGACAAGGCCGCTGCGGCGGGTGAGGGCGCGGTCGCCTTCGAAGGCAGCATGATCGACCTGCCCGTGGTCGAGCGCGCCCGCCGCCTGCTCGCGCGCGCGGCAATGTGGAAGCGCTAAATACCGGGGACCCTTTATCCGTCTTTTGTGGATCCCCCCCCCCTTGGCGGAGGGGGTGGTGAGACTCTGAGACTCGGGGCCAAAAGCCCTGTTCCGTCGGCATTTGACCAGTCTCAGCGCCGTGAGACTCCTGCTCCATGCGCCCGAGACTCGGGGAAGCTTCGCCGACCGGTGGCCTCGAGGGAAGCTGCCCTAGGTAATTGCCCTGCCGCCGTCGACGTAGAGGTTCACGCCGTTGATGTAAGCGCCGGCATCCGAGCAGAGCAGCAGTGCCGCGCCGACGAGATCGTCGGGCCGGCCCAGCCGGCCGACCGGGACTCGCTGCGTGATCGCCTCGCCCTCCGTCACCATCTGGGCACGGTTGCGGGCGGTCAGGATGGCGCCGGGGGCGAGATTGTTCACCGTGACGCCCTGGCCGCCGAACTGGCGCGCGAGGTTCCACGCCCAGTTCAATTGCGCCGCCTTGGTGCCGGCATAGATCATCATCTGCGGATGCGGGCGCACCTGCTGCACGCTGCCGATGGTGACGACCCTGCCCCAGCCGCGCGTGCCCATCGGCGGGACCAGCTCCTGCAAGAGCTCCATCGGCGTGCGCAGGTTGACCGCGATCTGCTTGTCGAAGCGGTCGCGCGTGATGCCGTGATACGCCTCCGGCAATTCGATGGAGGCGTTCAGCACCAGGATGTCGACGGGCGACCAGCTCGTGACGGCAGCCGCCAGCCGCCGCCCCGCGTCGTCTTCGGCGAAATCCTGGCCGAAGGCCTTTGCCTGGCCGCCGCTCTTCTCGATCTCCCGCACGACCGAATCGGCATCGGCCTTTTCTTCGGCGGAGCCGATATGGTGAACGGCCAACTTCGCGCCGGCTCCCGCAAGCGCGAGCGCGATGGCGCGGCCGATCTCGCGGCGGGCGCCCGTGACCAGCGCCGTCCGGCCCGTGAGCCGGAAGCGGTCGAACGTATCTGTCGGCATGAGACTAGTGCTTCTTCCGCTCGTGGTGGCGCGCGATCATCACCGCGACGGCGGTCGTCACGCGCTTGCCTGTGGGGATGTGCAGGAACTCGTTCGGGCCATGCGCATTGGAGTGCGGGCCCAGCACGCCGGTGATGACGAACTGGGTGTTGGGGAACTTCTCGCCCAGCATGCCCATGAACGGGATGGAGCCGCCTTCGCCCATGTAAGCCGCGGGCTTGCCGAAGGCTTCCTGCGAGCCCTCGCGCACCGCCGTCTCGAGCCAGGGGGCGAGCTGCGGCGCATGCCAGCCGGATTGGCCGTCCTTGCCGTCGAAGGACACGATCGCGCCGTTCGGCGGATCGGCCTCCAGCGCCTTGCGGACCGAGGCCATCGCCTGCTTGGCCTCGAGCGTCGGCGGCAGGCGGAGGCTGAGCTTGGCGGTCGAGACGGGCAACAGCACGTTGCCGGCATTCTCCGGCGTCGGATAGCCGTCCATGCCGATCACCGCGAGCTGCGGCCGCCAGGTGCGGTTCAGCACCAGCTCGGCCTTCTCGTCGGCCATCGGCTTGGTGCCGCCGGCGAAGGGATAGCGGTCGATCACCGTGTCGCCCAGCACCGCGGCGGCGGCCTTGGCCTGCTCGATGCGCTGCGGCGGGATCTGCACGTAGAGATCCTGCAGCTTGATCGCGCCGTTGCTCTCGTCCTCGATTCGCGAGAGGAGCTGGCGCAGCAGGCGGAAAGAGGAGGGCACGATGCCCGACGCGTCGCCCGAGTGGACGCCCTCGGTCAGCACCCTCACCGTGAGCGTGCCAGCCGCGATGCCGCGCAGAGACGTGGTGAGCCAGAGCCGCTCCCAGTCGCCGCAGCCCGAATCGAGGCAGACGACCAGCGACGGATCGCCGATGCGGCTCATCAGATGGTCGACATAGAAGGGCAGGTCGTAGCTGCCAGACTCCTCGCAGGCCTCGATCATGATCACGCAGCGGGCGCGCGGCACCTTCTGCTCGGCCAGCGCTCGCAGGGCACAAAGGCAGCCGTAGATCGCGTAACCGTCGTCGGCGCCACCGCGGCCGTAGAGCTTGTCGCCCTTCATGACCGGCTTCCAGGGGCCGAGATCGTCGGCCCAGCCGGTGAATTCCGGCTGCTTGTCGAGATGGCCGTAGAGCAGGACCGTGTCCGTGCCGTCGCCCGGGATCTCCATGAAGATGAGCGGCGTGCGGCCGGGTAGCCGGACGACCTCAAGGGTCGCGCCCGGAAAGTTCGCGAGCTCGCGGCGGGCCCAGGCCTCCATCAGCTTCACGGCATCGTCCATGTAGCCGTGCTCGGCCCACTTCGGGTCGAAGGAGGGGGACTTGTTGGGGATGCGGATATAGTCGGTGATGGAGGGCAGGATCTGGTCGTCCCAGAACTGGCCCACGAAGGTCTTCAGTCGATTGGTGTCCATGGCGCCATGTTATAACGCGCCGATGAACAAGGTCACGACCACCGGCAATGCAACGCTGATCGTCTATGACGGCCGGCCGCTGCTCGCCACCGACCCCTGGTACGGCGACGAGGACCCGGCCTATTTCGGCAGCTGGGTGCTGAGCCATCGCATCCCGAAGGCGCTGAAGGACGATATCCAGGCCTGCGATTACATCTGGTTCTCGCATGGCCATCCGGATCACCTGAACCCGGTCACCATCGAGCGCTTCAAGGGTAAGAAGATCCTGCTGCCCGACCACCTGAACGCCCGCATCTTCAAGGACCTGCAGCCGGCCGGCTACGACCTTCAGATTCTCCCCGACCGGCAGTGGGTCAGCCTGTCGGACAATGTCCGCGTGCAATGCATCACGACCCGCATCCAGGACTCGATCCTGCTGATCGAGTCCTGCGGCAGCCTGTTCATCGACACCAACGATGCCGGCACGCGCGACTGCACGCGCTATATCCGCAACATCGCCCGGCGCTACGAACGCTCCTACCTGCTGGCGTTGTCCGGCTATGGCGACGCCGACATGATCAACTTCTTCGACGAGTCGGGAAAGTTCCTCACGCCCAGGGCCGCCCGCAAGCCGTCGGTCGGCCAGCAGCTCACGAACCTCGCGCACGCGACGGGCGCCAAGGCGGTGGTCCCGTTCTCGGCCTTCCATCAGTACCAGCGCACCGATTCGATGTGGGCGCAGGACTACACCACGCCGATCGAGGCCTTCGCCCAGGGCCTGTCGCCCGACGTGCAGTTCATACCGCCCTTCTCGACGATCGATTGCCGCGATGGCTCATTCGAGTCCTATTCGCCGGAAGAGATCGTGGTCGTGCCCAAGGCGCCGGAGGAATTCGGCGACAACTGGTCCGACGTGCTCGAAGCCGACGACCGGAAGCGCATCGAGGCCTATTTCGCGCGCAAGGAGCCGGTGCAGGACTATTTCGGCTTCGTCAATTTCCGCGTCGGCGGCCGCGACCATACGGTCAAGATGCGCGGACCGAAGGAGCGCGGCATCAGCTTCGCCGCGCCGCGCGGCAGCCTGATGACCTCGATCGACTACCGCATCTTCGACGATCTGCTGATCGGCAACTACATGAAGACGACCCTGCACGGCGTGAGCTCGCTGCAGGATGGCGGCTTCAACTACTATGTCGCCAAGTACGGCGACAACGGCCAGGCCGAGACCCATGCCGAGGTGAAGGCCTATCTCGCCGAATATCGCAGGCGTGCGGGCTTCGACTATATCGCCAGCGCCTTCGAGGACATGTCGCGCGACTTCGTGATGCGGTTCGCGGCGCAGGACAGCAAGCTCTACAAGCTCGCCAAGTCGATCTACGTTTCGTTGCGCTAGACGATCTGCACGGCCGACTGCTGGTTGGCGAAGGCGAGATATTTGTAGTTGAGGCCGCGCGCCGCGACGAACTCCTTGAAGGCGCAGAACTCGCCGTTCTCCCAGTTGGGCACGGCGATATAGTCGTCGAACACGATCACCGTCCCGGCGACGATCCGATCGGCCAGCAGGTCGAGCACCAGCCTGGTCGAAGGATAGGTATCGCAATCGACGTGGAGGAACGAGCACGGGCCCGCATGCTGGGCGAGGAAGGTGGGCAGGGTGGCGTCGAACCAGCCTTCGACCAGCACCACGTTCGCCTCCATGTCGGTGGGCTTGGCGGCCCGATAGGCGCCGGCCGGCGCTTCGGTACCGGGCCAGTCTTCCTTCAGCCCCTCGAAACTGTCGAAGCCGTAGATCGTGGCGTTCCGGCGCGCGCGCGCGAAGTGGTTGGTCGAGACGCCGGTCATGACGCCGAATTCGAGATGGAGACCGTCGCGCGGCGCCTTGGACAGGGCGAAGTTCCACAGGCCCTCGCGCGCCTGGAACATCAGCGCCGTGTCGAGGTGCTTCTCGACATAGTCGGCCGCGCGCTGGGCGGCCCGGTCGGAGATGATCTTGTAGACGCTGTCGGCGCGCAGATGCGTCCTGGTGGTCCGGTCGTCGAGCCACCGGATGGGATCGATAATCAGCTTCTGGACCACCGCTTGCGCGGCGCGCTTCAAGGACATCGGCAACTTTGTGGCACGCCCCCTCTGCAGGTGCAACGTCGGGGTCGGCGGCCCTAGCCGAAGGCCGCGAAGACTTCCTCGATCGCCTTCATCTGATTGCCGTTGGCCGAGGATGGCACGAGGATCGGCGTGTGCACGCCCGCCGCGCGCCAGGCGGCGACGCCTTCGCGCACTTTCGCCGCCGGTCCGAACAGCGTGTTGTCGGCCAACCACTTGTCGGTGAGATACTTGGGCACGTCGGCCGCGCGGCCCTCGGCCAGCGCCTTTTCGATGGCCTCCATCTCCTCGACGTAGCCCGCTTCCTTCCAGTAGTTGCGGTAGTTCGGGAGCTGCGCGTAGCGGCTGAGCGTGTTGCGATTGACCGTGCGGGCCGCCGCCTCGTCGTCGCTGATGCAGGTCGGGATCATGTTGCCGATGAAGAAGCCGGCGCCCTTGCGTTTGGCGGCGGGCAGGGCCGCCAGCGAATGACCCATGTGGCTACGGCAGACATTGGCGAACACCACGCCCTCGGCCAGTTCGCCCGCCAGCGCCACCATCTTCTCGCGCAGCGCCGCCACGATGATGGGCGGCAGCGGCCCGAACGAAGTCTCCGCGCGGAACTTCTGGATGAAGGCGCGCGTGTCGGCGAGCGGCTTGCCGGGCGTCACGCCCATGCGCACGTAGGAGGGGCCGTGCGCGATGCCGATGCCGAGGCTGAAGCGGCCGCTCGAGATCTCATGCATCATCGCCGCGCTCTGGCAGAAATCGATCATGGTGCGCTGGTAGATCGGCACGATGGACGTGGCGAACGGGATCTTCGCCGTCTGCCACGCCAGCGCCTCGCACATCGACATGTTGCCCATGGGGCTCGGTACGTAGATCCCGTTGAAGCCACGCCGCTCCGCCTCTTGGCAGAGCTCGATGGTGCGCCGCCGCCGCCCCGGCATGGCGATCAGGCAGAGTGCGGGCAGCGGTTCTGACATTGCAATTATCCCCCAGCCGGTGGTCGTTTCGGGCGATTATTTCACTATCGCGTTGCCGTATATACCCCGGCCGGTGTTCGACTATCGGCCCGGTACGGGCTAATAATAGGTCGCATCCCGCGTATGTTTTTCAGCTGCTATCCATGTCGGTCCGGCGGCCAAGGGGCCGGGCGGCTACAGGGAATATGATCGCAAGCCTTCCTGACTATTACGCGTTGTTGGGAGTCGCGGCACGGGCCGACCGGCAAGCCATACGCACGGCCTATCGGGCGCTGGCCAAGCAATATCATCCGGATGCCGCCGGGCCCGAGACGGCGTCGGCCGACAGGTTCGTGCGCATCCAGGAAGCCTATGACGTGCTGGGCGATCCCGATCGCCGGGCGCAATACGATCTGGAGTGCGCCCGCCGCCGGGATGCCGCGGAGGAACTCCTGCGGCAACAGCGCGCAGCCTTCGCCCATCGCCGAGCCCCCGGCATGGCCCCGGGCTTCGTGCCGCCGATGCCGCCGCCGGCGCTGGCCTTTCATCGCAAGCGGACGGCCCGCGGCTGGCTCTATGCAGGTGGCGTCACGCTGGCGGTCATCACGGCGGCGACGGTGATCGTGCAGCAGCGCCTGGAGCGCATGGCCGCCGAGCGCGAACAGATGACCATCGTCCGGGTCGATCCGCCGCGCCACGACGATCGCTATGGCGACCGCGATGCCGTGGCGGCCAACCTGAGCGCGCTGTCTCGGGACGTCGAACGGGTGACCCGCCTGCAGGCTTCCCAGGTCGAGGCGGCGCGGAGCCGGTTGGCCGCCCACGAAGGCGAGAAGAAGGCGCCCACGGTGGTGGCCTCGCTGTCGCCGCCGCAGCAGCAGCAGAAGCAAAAGCCGCCGGAGGGTGACGGCAGGGTGAGCTGCTCGGGCGAGGGCCGCAAATTCTCGGTGGTTCGCCAGAGCGACACGATCAGCGTGTCCTACAATGGCGGCGCGCCCACTCAGCCGTTGATCAGCGATCAGGGCATTGCCGGCATGATCGTGATGTCGAAGGTCGAGCCGACCGGCCTGATCTCGATCGGCTTCATCCGCGGCGACAAGGATCGCACGATCCTGATCGTCACCGATTCGGTCGGAAATATCTTCCGGACGATCGGCGTCGACTGTTCCGGCGCCGTCTTCTAGAGCTATCGCGCTCTACGCGCCCGTCACCCGGAAGATCACGTTGCCGACATCGTCGGCCATCAAGAGCGACTTCTTGTCGTGGCCCATGGTTACGCCGACGGGACGGCCATAGGACACTTTCTCGTCGGCGGCGAGGAAACCCGAGAGGATGTCGCGCGGCGGGCCTGACGGCTTGCCGTTCTCGAACGGGATGAAGACCAGCTTGTAGCCCGAGAGCTTGCTGCGGTTCCACGAACCGTGCTGGCCGATCGCCATGCCGTCGGGGAAGCCGGGCAGCGTGCCTTTCGGCACCCAGCAGAGGCCGAGCGAGGCGGTGTGCCCGCCCAGCGCATAGTCGGGCGTGATCGCCTTGGCGACCATGGCCGGGTCCTGCGGCACGCGATCGTCGACCGTCTGGCCCCAGTAGCAATAGGGCCAGCCGTAGAAGCCGCCGTCCGTCACCGAGGTGAGATAGTCCGGCGGCGTCTCGTCGCCGAGACCGTCGCGCTCGTTGACCACGGTCCACAGCACGCCGGTGTTCGGCTCCCAGGCAAGACCGACGGCGTTGCGCAGGCCCGAGGCGAAGATGCGATGCGTGCCGCGCTCGAGATCGAGCTCGTAGACCGCGGCGCGACCTTCCTCGACCGCCATGCCCTGCTCGGCGATGTTGGTGAGCGAGCCCACGCCGGCATAGAGCTTCTTCTTGTCGGGGCTGAGCAGCAGGCTGCGCGTCCAGTGGCCGGCGGGCTTGAAGGTCACGAGCTTCTTGCCTTGTCCCGTGATGCGCGTGTCGCCGACCTTGAACGGGAAGGCGACGACGCCGTCGGTGTTGCCGACATAGAAGGTCTCGCCGACCAGCGCCATGCCGAAGGGCTGCGTCTGATTGGCGAGGAAGATCTCGCGCGTCTCCGCGACGCCGTCGCCGTCGCTGTCGCGCAGGAGCGTGATGCGATTGGCGCTCTGGCCCATGGCATTGGCGCGCCGGAGCGTGCTCACCATGGCGTAGTCGAACACCGAGCGCGGCGGGCGATCCTGGTTCATCGCCTCGGCGACCAGCACGTCGCCGTTGGGCAGCACCTCGATCCAGCGCGGATGGTCGAGCTTGTCGGCGAAGACGTTGACCTTCAGGCCGGGCGCCGCGATCGGCAACTGGCCGGGCGCCCAGCCGCGCGCCGTCGGCATCTTGAGCGTCGGGATGGCTCCTTGCGGTGCGGCTGCAGGAATGACAGGCGTGTTACCCCAGGCCGGCGTCGGCGAGCCGTGTTTCATGCGCCGGATCTGCAGGGCCGTGCCGCCGACCACGGCGACGAGACGGGCGAAGAGGGTCGAGAAACTCAAAATGGGTACTCCCGTTGCCGGCAAAGTAGCCGCTGTAGCGTCCGGAGTATAACCTCTTCTGGCGCGTACGATGTGAGGGCCGGGTATGCCGTTGCGCTGGGAGATCCTTCATCCGGAAAAATTCGTGCACATCGTCGCCGACGGTGTCGTCACCCTGCAGGACTTCGAAGCGCACTTCGACGCGATCGTCGTGGCGGATGCCATGGGCTACGCCAAGCTGTTCGATGCGTCGCGAATCAAGCCCAAATATGACGACGACGACGTGATGCGACTGGGCGCACGGCTCAGCGCCTACACGGCCAATTTCGAGTCGGGGCCGCTTGCCGTCGTGGGCAAGGGCGCGATGATCCGCGACGGCTTCGCGCGCTTCACCAACATATCGCCGTCGAAACGTCCCGCGATGCTGTTCGACAGCGAGGCCAAGGCGCGGGCCTGGCTCGCCGCGCAACCGAAGCCGTCGCCGCGCTGATCGGAGCGCGATGGCACTCCGCTGAATCGTGCGGTCGGCGCGGACGGACGAGGCAAAAGCCGTCGCGTTTCAACAGCGCAGGAATTCCTTGGCGTTGCCGTAGAGCCACTTCTCGACGACCTTGTCCTTGAGTGGCAGCTTCTCGTACATCGCCACCGCCTCGGGGATGGTGAGGCCGAAGGACTCCTTGGAGAAGCCCACCATGATCTTGTCCTGCAGGAGCGTGTTGCCGAACTGAACGAACATCTCCCAGCCCGCGCCGGGAATGCCGAAGTAGCGGGGATGATGGGAGGAGGTGTCGCAGTACACGTTGGGATGGCGGCGCAGGATGCCGACCATGTCGTTCACCCACGGCCAGCCCGCGAGCGCCGCGTCTATCCGGAGCTCGGGGAAATCCATCGCGATTTGGTCGATATGGCGGGGATGGCCGAGATCGTAGGGCCGGTCGTTGGCGTAGTTCATGGTCGAATAGATGCGCACCGGCACGTCGAGCTCCACGCACTTGGCATAGAGCGGGTAATAGCGCCGGTCGCTGGCCGAGAGGTTGTTGTAGAGCGCCGAGACGCGCAGGCCGTGGAGCTTGCGCTCCTTGATCAGATGCTCGAACTCGCGCACGCCGCGCATGCCGTCGAACGGGCTGATGGCGGCGAGCGCATAGAAGCGGCCGGGACATTCGGCGACCACCTCCGCCAGGAGATTGTTGTCGACGCGGCCCAGCACCGAAACCTCGGCGCCCTCGCGATCGAGCTCCTTCACGAATTCCTCGAGCGACATTCCCTTGGGCTCTTTCTTCGCGGCCTCTTCGCTCACCGGCTTGTCCGTGCGCTTGCGGAAGATGTTCTTGTAGTTGTCGAACCCGTAGCCGGGCAGCGGCGGGAGCAGCTCGGGATCGCCGTAGCCCAGGCGATGCGAGGCCGCCTCGTTGTATTGCCGTGGATCGCCCTTCTCGTCGGGCGGCAGCACGCATTCCAGATCGATGACCTTCCTGACCACGCGTTTCCTCCGGTCGTTCGGACCGCGAGCAGCGAAGCACAGTGCTTGCTGAGCGTCCATCCCGGCGGCTAACCTCGAAAAAAAGCAAAGCCGTCAGGGAGGGACATTCGGTGGCAACAGGCAGTTTCGCGCCGCACAGGAATCGCTGGTGGCGAATCCTCGGCGTTTCGTTCGTGATGTACGTGCTCTCCTACATCGACCGAACGAATATCGCGATGGCGATCCCGGCCATGCGCGGCGAACTCGGCATGAGCCCGTCCTCGATCGGCTTCGCCACGGGCATGTTCTTCTGGGGCTATATCGTTCTGCAGATCCCGGCCGGACGTATCGCCTCGGTGTGGAGCGCCAAGCGCGTGATCCTGATCTTGCTCCTCGTCTGGAGCGTCATCTCCTTCTCGACCGCTTTCGTGCGCACCGAGTTCGAATTGATCGCCAACCGCTTCGCGCTCGGCGTGTTCGAGGGAGGCGTGCTCACCTGCACCATCGTGCTGATCCGCAAATGGTTCACGCGCGAAGAGCGGGCGCGAGCCAACACGCTGTTCCTGATCAGCATTCCGATGGCCCAGGTCATCGCCAATCCGATCTCCGGCATCGTGCTCGAGCATTTCGGCTGGCAGATGATGTTCGTGGTCGAGGCGCTGCCCGGCCTCGCCTGGGCGCTGGTCTGGGTATGGGCGATCACCGAGCAGCCGCGCGATGCGAAGTGGCTCGATCCGGCAGAGAAGGAGCGCATCGTGTCGGCGCTGGCCGCCGAGGAGTTGCAGATCGCGCCCACCCAGGGACACTGGATCAGCACTCTCTGGCATCCGGCCGTGCTGATGCTGGCACTCTATAACTTCGCGGCGTTGATGGCCGAATGGGGCGTGACCTTCTGGCTGCCGACGGTGCTCAAGGAGACGGGGCTCTCGATCACCACGGTCGGCTTCCTGGCGGCGATTCCGCCGGCCGCCGGCGCGTTGATGATGCTGCTCGTGGCGGCGAGTTCCGATCAGCGCCAGGAGCGCAAGTGGCACATGATCGTCGCCACTGCCATGTCGGGCGTGTTCCTGCTGATGGCCCAGTTCGTGGGCGGAACCGGCACGGTCGGCATCCTGATCTGCCTGACGCTCGCCGTGGCGAGCTTCTTCGGCCGGTTCGGGCCGTTCTGGTCGCTGCCGACCGAGGTGCTGCCGCCAGCCGTTGCCGGTGTCGGCATCGGCCTGATCAACGGCGCCGGCAATCTCGGCGGTACGGTCGGCCCGTGGTTCTTCGGCCGGGCCAAGGAAATGACCGGCAGCTTTACCCTGGCGCTGACCGTGGGTGGCATTTCGCTGATCGTCGGCAGCCTGCTGGCGGTGCCGATCCGCCAGCGTCAAAAGTAGGGCCTAGGGATTCAGCAGGATCGGTAGCGCCTGCTGATAGGCGATCTCGGCGCGCGCCTTGAGCTCGGGCAGGGTGCAGCTTCCGATCGGATGCTGGACCTTGAGGAAGGGATAGTCGGGCAGGCCGAGCACGCGCGCGATGTTCCTGGCGGTGACCACGAAGGGTTCGGTGCAGAGCACCACCGCGCGCTTGCCCATTTGTTCGAAGGTGATTCCGTCGTGCAGACTGCACGTCGAGCAGCTGCCTCAATCCCCCAGGCCGGTGATCAGGAAGTCGACCTCGCCGGCGACCTTCGTGAGCGTGTTGGACGGGCAGGGCGCGCTGGCATTGCTCTTGGAGGCGAGCGTGCGGATGGTGCAGCCGTTCCTTTGCACGAAGAGCTGCGCCAGCTCGTTCAGCATCTCCTCGGCGTTGAGCTTGCCGTTCTCCAGTACGCCGATGCGCAGGCCGTCGATCTTGGCGAGCGGCGGCGCGCGGAAGGCCTTGCGCTTGGGCGTCGTCGCCATCGGGGAATAGAGCTGCATGGAGGTTCCTCCTTTTCCTTTCTAGTTCTTGGGCGGCGCCTTGATGGGCGCGTGCTGCAGGATCGAGCCGCGACCGCGGCTCCAGGACGGGATGAAGCAGGAATGGCCGCCGGCATCGCCGCCGCCCATGGTGATCAGGATGTCGTCGGGCGTGAGCCCGCGATGCATGAAGTCGGTCGCGGCGAGTTTGTGCGCGCCCTCGCCATGCTGGCTGTCGTATTCGCGGTCGCGATACTTGCCGACGCCCTTCATGCCCTCGACCGAGCGCCTGGCCTGGGTGAAGAGATAGTCCTGCGCCTTCTCGCGGCTCCAGCCGGCATCGCCGATGATCGTCATGTGCTCGGGCGCCAGGATCACGACGCTCTGGCCAAGGGTGATGCAACCATAATTCGCCATGGCATCGGCCACCGAACCCAGGATCTGCTCGGGCGTGTTGCCGCCATGATTCTCGACATTGCAGAAGCCGCCACCGGCATAGGCCGTGACGCTGGAAGTTCCTTTCGGGTAGCCCTGCGTCTCGCAGAGCAGCGGCCAGGGATTGCCGCGCGAACGTTCGGCGATGCAGAAGCTGTACTTGCCGGGATTGCCCTGTGTCGATTTATCGGAGATGCCGGGCAGCATCTGGAAGACGTTGCGCAG
>DATJWN010000322.1:0-22814 GCA_035501235.1 Reyranella sp. | reverse complement strand
TAGAGCACGTCCGTCGGCGCCGTCTCCGCGATCGCCCCGAGATACATGACCGCGACGCGATCCGAGATGTGCCGCACGACGGCGAGGTCGTGCGCGATGAAGAGGTACGAGAGCGAGAGGCGCTTCTTCAGGTCGACGAGCAGGTTCACGATCTGCGCCTGGATCGACACGTCGAGCGCCGACACGGGTTCGTCGCAGATGATGAGTTCGGGCTCGACGGCGAGGGCGCGACAGATCGCGACGCGTTGCGCCTGTCCGCCGCTCAATTCGTGGGGATAGCGTTCGGCGAGATGGCTGGAAAGGCCCACCATGTCGAGCAGCTCTCGAATGCGGCCCGTCCGCGCGCGGCCTCGGAAGAGGCCGTGAATGTCGAGGGCCTCGCCCACAAGATCGCCGATCGGCATGCGCGGATTGAGCGAGGCGTGCGCGTCCTGGAAGATGATCTGCAGCTTGCGCCTCAATCGGCGAAGCTCGCGCCGGTTGGCCTGGCAGAGATCCTGGCCGTCGAACATCACGCGGCCGGAACTGGCGCGCACGAGCTGAAGGATCGCGTAGCCGGTCGTCGATTTGCCGCAGCCCGATTCGCCCACCAGGCCGAGCGTGCTGCCCCTCTCGACGCCGAACGTGACGCTGTCGACGGCCTTCACCGCGCCGGGCGCGCCAGGCCGGCCATAGTGGACATCGAGGTCCTCGACTTCGAGCAGGCTGCTCATGTCGGGAGATCCGCAAAACAGGTTGCCCAGTGTCCCATGTCGAGATCTCGCCGTGCCGGCGGCTGCGCGCGGCAGGCGGCAACGGCGACTCGGCAGCGCGGCAGGAACGGGCAAAGCTCGATCGGATCGATCAGGTTGGGCGGCATGCCCTCGATCGGCGTGAGTCGGCGCGCCCCCGTTCCGTCGACCCTCGGCGTCGAGCCCATGAGGCCGAGCGTGTAGCCATGGCCCGGGCGATGGAAGAGCTCGCGGATCGGCCCCGATTCGACGACATTGCCCGCGTACATGACGTTGACCCGGTCGCACAGGCCCGCAACGACGCCGAGATCGTGGCTGATCCAGATCACCGACGTTCCGCGCTCGCGCGTGAGGCGCTTCACCAGGTCGATGATCTGCGCCTGAATGGTGACGTCGAGCGCGGTCGTCGCTTCGTCGGCGATGAGCAGGCGGGGATTGCAGGAAAGCGCTATTGCGATCATGACTCGCTGGCGCATGCCGCCGGAGAATTGGTGCGGATAGGCGCTGAGGCGCTTGTCGGCCGAGGGGATGCCGACCATCTCAAGCAACTCGATGGCGCGCTTCCGCGCAGCGGCGCCGTCCAGCTTCTGGTGGCGACGCAGCACCTCCAGGATCTGCCGACCGATCGTCAGCACCGGGTTGAGCGAGCGCATCGGGTCCTGGAAGATCATGGCCATGCTCGAGCCGCGTTCCTCGCGCATCTCGGCTTCCGAGAGGGCGAGCAGCTCGCGGCCGTCGAACGCCAGGCTGTCGGCGGCAACATGGCCCGGCGGCTCCGGCACGAGGCGCATGATCGACAGCGCCGTCACGCTCTTGCCGCTGCCGCTTTCGCCCACCAGGCCCAGGATCTCGCCCTCGGCGAGATCGAAGGAGACGCCGTTGACGGCGCGCACATCGCCGCGGTCGGTGGCGAAGCGCGTGCGGAGATTGCGGACGCTGAGCAGGCTCATGCGCCATTCTCTTCCGCGGCGACGCTGCGGCGCGTGCGCCAGGCACGCGGATCGAGCGCATCGCGCAGGCCGTCGCCCATGAAGTTGATGCTGAGCACGCAGATCGCGATGATCCCGGTGGGCGCCAGGAACATCCAGGGCGCGTCGCCCAGGAAGCGCCGCGCCTCGCTCATGTCACGGCCCCAGCTCGGCTCGGGCGGCTGCGTGCCGAAGCCCAGGAAGGAGAGCGAGGCCTCGGCCACGACCGCCGCGGAGAAGACGACGGTGAGCTGCACGACGATGGGCGAGACCATGTTGCGCAGGAGGTGCGAGAGCACGATGCGCAACGGGCTGGCGCCCAGCGCGCGCGCCGCCATCACGTAGGCATCCTCGCGCACCGCGAGCGTGCTGCCGCGCACCATGCGCGCCAGGATCGGCGCCTGCACCAGGCCCAGCGCCAGCATGACGTTCTTGATGTCCGGCCCCAGCAGGCCGACCAGGGCCACGGCGAGCAGCAGCGGCGGGAACGTGAGGAAGGCGTCGACCAGCCGCATCAGGAGATTGTCGAGCTTGCCGCCGAAATAGCCCGAGAGCAGGCCGAGCGGCACGCCGGCCGCGAAGGCGAAGCCCACGACCAGCAGGCCGACCGACAGCGAGGTGCGCCCTCCGTAAAGCATGCGCGAGAAGACGTCGCGGCCGAAATGGTCGGTGCCCATCCAATGCTCGAGCGATGGCGGCTTCAGCTTCATCGCGAGCTTGATCTGGATCGGATCGTAGGGCGCGATCCAGGGGGCCAGCGCCGCCGCAAGGCAGATCAGCAGCAGGACGACGAAGCCCACCGTGGCGGCGCGATTGCGCGGGAACTGTCGCGCCGCCAGCACCAGCGAGCCGCGAAACTGGAAAGGCAGGGTGCGCGCGTCGGCCATCGTCAGTACCGGATGCGCGGATCGAGCAGCGCGTAGAGCATGTCCGCCAGGATGTTGGCGAGCAGGAAGAAGATCGAGATCACCAGGGTGAAGCCCTGGATCACCGGGAAGTCGCGATTGACCACGGCGTTCAGCACGGCCGAGCCCATGCCGGGCACGGCGAAGATGTATTCGATCGTGACCTGGATGCCGATCATGTAGCCGAACTGCACCGCTGCCATCGTGACGAAGGGGATCATGGCGTTCTTGAGCGCATGGATGACGACGATGGTCGCGGGAAGCAGGCCCTTGGCGCGCGCCGTGCGCATGTAGTCCTGCGACAGCACGTCGATCATGCTGGAACGCAGCAGCCGTGTGAGCATGGCCGTCTGCAGCGTGCCGAGCGCCACGGCCGGGATGATGAAGGGGCTGAACTGCTTCCACAGTCCGCCGGTCTCGGCTTCCGCCGTACCGATGCCGGTGATCGGCAGCCAGTCGAGCTTGATCGAGAAGACATAGATCAGGATCAGCGCCAGGCCGAAGTTGGGCACGGCGAAGCCCAGCACCGTGTAGCCGGTGCAAAGATAGTCGATCCAGCTGTTGCGTCGCAGCGCCGCGATCACGCCGAGCGGGATGGAGACCAGAAGGGCGAACAGCATGCCGGCGGTGGCGAGCCGGAGGCTGATCGGCAGGCGCTCGGCGATCAGGTTCGTTACGCGATCGTTGAGCCGCATCGAGCGGCCGAGATCGCCGGTGGCGACCTTGGCAACCCACAGCCCGTACTGCTCGGGCAGGGAGCGGTCGAGGTTGAACTCCTTGCGCATCGCCGCCGCCGCCTCGGGCGAGGTCTGCATGCCGAGCATGATCTGCACCGGATCGCCCGGCGTGGCGCGCGTGATGAGGAACGTCATCAGCGACACCACGAGCAGGACCAGCGGCACCTGGATGAGGCGGCGGCCGAGATAAGACCACATCGCCCGCGATTACCCTTTCGTTCGGCGCCGGCCGTTCAGGACCACGAGACGGTATCGAGTTTCTCGGTGTACTCCTGCGGCGTCGGCTCGAAGCCCGTGAGCTTGCTGCTGTAGATCTGGATGTTGTTGGTGTTGCAATGATAGATCAGCGGGCATTCGTCGAGCGTCACGTCGACGATCTTGTGGTACATCGCCTCGCGCTTGGCGGGGTCGAGCTCGCTGCGCGCGCCATCGAGCATGGCGTCCATCGCCGGGCTGTTGTAGCCCGATGCGTTGCCCTTGCTGTGCAGGAACCACCACGACGTCGCGTCGGGGTCGGGCGCCACCAGCGTGATGTCCTCGAGGAGCTGGTCGAACTTCTGGTTGAGCCAGAGGTTGTTGTAGCCGCCCATGTCCATATTCTTGATCTTGTAGGTGATGCCGATCTGACTCACCATCGCGGCGACGAGCTCGAGCTCCTTGCGCAGCCAGTCCTTGTCCGAAGTGATCACCTCGACCTCGTAGCCCTTCACACCGGCCTGGGCCATCAGCTCCTTGGCCTTCTTGAGGTCGCCGTTCTTGGGATACTTGAGTAGCGGCTGGCGATAGCCCATGTAGCCGGCCGGGATCTGGTTGTCGGTGACCAGCGCCTCGCCGTAGTAGATCTCGTTGACGATGGCCTCGCGATCGATTGCGTAGGAGATCGCCTGGCGCACCAGCTTGTTGTGATAGGCCGCGTCCGGCTTGGCCTTGAGGTTGAACTCCTGGTAGTCCCATTCCCAGCCCGGTGTCGACTTCACCGTGAAGTTCGTCTCCTTGCGCAGCGCCTTCAGGTCCTTCGGATCGGGATGCGTGACGAAGTCGAGCTCGCCCTTCTGCAGGGCCTGCAGTCGCGTCGTCGAATCGGGAATCGCGCGATAGACCACCTTGTCGAGCTTGGGAAAGCCCGGGCGCCAGTAGTCCGGGTTCTTCACCAGCACGATCTCCGTGCCCTTCTTGCTCTCGATCTGGAACGGACCGTTGCCGACGGGCACGGCGCTGTAGGCATCGTTGCCGATTTCCTTGTGCGCCTTCTGCGAGATCACCGTGCCGGCATAGCCCATGGTGACGCCGGGGAAGGCGCCGAACGGCAGCTTGGTCTTGACCTCGACGACATACTTGCCGTCGGCCTTGACCGAGGCGACCGGGAACAACGCGGTGCCGACCTGGAAGCTCTTCGACTCGATGTGGAAGTTCCAGGTGTAGGCGAGGTCGTCGGCGGTCATCTCGCCATAGCCCTTCTGCCACTTCACGCCCTCGCGGAGCTTGATGCGCCAGGTCAGCGGGTCGGGATTGGCCCACTCCGCCGCCAGCATCGGTTCGATCGCGCGGGTCTTGAAGTTGATGCTCACCAGATTGTCGAAGATGTTGTAGAGGACGAGGCCGCCCTGGATGTCGAAGCGGATGACGGGGCTCAGGTTGCCGAACTCGCCGCCCCAGACGCCGACGCGAAGATCGCGCTTGCCCTGCGCGAGCGCCGGCGCCCGACCCGTGCCGAGAACGAGCCCGGCGCCCAGTGCACCGCCCACGGCGCCGCGACGCGTGATGCCTCGACCATTGCTCGCGCGAAACCCTCTGCTCATCGACGCCTCCTGTCGTATTTTCGTCAAAAGCCCCTGTCGTATTCCTTCAATCCATTCTCGATGATCTGATGCAGCGTCGTGATGAGCGCGGCCTGCAGCTTGTCCGATGTCCCGTCGACATAGGGGATGAGCCGGGAATAGGCCCCGTCCATCGCCCCGCCGGCCACACTGGCGTGCACGATGCGCAGCTCCGTTGCCTCATCGTGCAGCACCTCGCGGTCTCCCAGATGACCGGCCAGCGCCGCCGCGATGCCGTAGGCTCCCCAGTTCGACACGGCGGCGAACACGAGCACGTCGCATTCAGTAACCGTGCCAACGCCGCCATGGCAGGGGCAGCCGCAATCCTTGCCGAACGGCTGGATCGAGGCGACCGCTTCCTTGATGACGCCGCAGCCGATTTCGTTGCCGCCGTCGCCGATACCGATGGTGGGGATGCCCGCCGTCTTCGCCTGCTCGGCGAGATGATAGGCGCTGGCGATCTTGTCGGGCGTGCGCGGTGTGCCCATGATCGAATGGTAGACGCCCTTGGTGTTGGGCCCGACCTTCTCGATGAACACCATGGCCGCGGGCTTGTACTTCTTGATGAGCTGCGCGGCCGCCTTCTTGCCGGCCGCGTCGCCCAGCGGGAAGTTGATCGCCATGGCGCAGGAGCGGCGCTGCTTGAACAGCGCCTCGTCATACACGCCAAGGCCGGCGGCCTCGGTCGACTTGATGACCGCGGGCATGTTGCGCTCCTCGCTGATCAGGATCGGCTTTCCGCCCAGCCCGAACTCGATGGCGCGTGCGATGGCCGCGGCACCCGGCGGACCGTCGGTCTCGCCCGCCGGCAGGCCGGGCGGGGTGCCCGCGCCGGCCACGACGAAGACGTTCTGGCCGGGCTTGATCGAGTCCTTCAGCAGCTTGGCGGCGAGCCAGGTCAGCGGCTTCTTCTGCTTCTTCCGCGCCGCTTCGTAGAGCGGATAGGTGACGCCGCGCGGCAGGCCGGCACGGAACCGCATTTCGATGTTGATCGCGCGGTCAATCGAGTCGCCCACGATTTCGTCGATGGCCATGTCTTGCTTTCTCCTTGAATGAAGCACCCGGCGCGGGCTGTGTCGCCCGCCATCGCCGATACGCACGACGCCCGCGGGATTGGGGCCGGGTTTCTCGACATCAGTGCGTGAGCCCCGCGTCCGGCGGCTCCAGATTCTTGCGCACGATGTTCGACAAAAACTGCATGCAGGCCATCGAAGTCTCGCCGTCGAGACCGTCGACCAGGAATTCGGTGGTACAATACATCGCCTCGAGGCCGCCCGCGTCGAGGCAGGCCCGGACGATGCGCTTTTCCATCTCGGGCGAGTGGACGAGCTGCGGCTTCTTCAGGAGATAGGCCAGGCACGCCTCGATGCCGTAGCAGCCCCAGTTCGACATCATCGCCGGCACGACGACATCGGTCTTGACCACGGTCGCCATGATCTCGCCCTTGGGCATGGTCTTGGCGACGGCCTCCCAGATGGTGCCGAAGCCGAGCTCGTTGCCGTGATCGCCGATGCCGACCGAGAAGATCCCGCGCTTGTTCGCTTCGGTCACGACGTCGCCGATATCGATGCAGCCCTGGAATTTCGACTTCGGACCCGTGAGCGGCAGCGCCGTGGCGCTATGGACGATGCCGTTCTTGCCGGCGCCCAGCCGCTCGGTCGCGACCACCGCCTTGGGCTTGTAGTCGGCGTAGATCTTCTTGATCCAGGCCGGCACCTTCGATTGTTGCGTGGGCGCGTTGACGATGGCGGCGCCGAGATGGCGGTCGCGCGCCTGGTCGAACGGCTTCACCATCAGGCCGGCCGCTTCGCTCGAGGCGATGATCGGATCGGCGTGGCATTCCTCGTTGACGAAGACCGGGATGGCACCCAGGCCGCGATAGAGGATCCTCGCCAGCGAGGCCGCACCCGGCGGACCATCGCTCTCGCCCTTGGGCATGGTCGGTTCGTAGCCGGCGCCGGTCATGATGAAGACCACGTCGCCCTTGCCCAGTGCTTTCTTGAGGCCCTTGGCGGCGGTCATGGTGACCGGCTTGTTGCCCGCGGCCTTGCGCGCGGCGTCGTACATGGGCTGCAGGATGCCGTGCGGCATGCCGTGGTTCTTGGCTTCGATGGTGATGAGCTTGTCGACGGCTTCCCCGACATAATCGGTCATGACGAACCCCTCAAATTGCCCCGGCAAAATTGGGCGCCGTTCGCAGTGATCGCACAAGTTCAATTTTGTCGTTGAAGCGATGCTGAATCGGCATCAGGCTGCCAGCACCGGAGGCGGGACGGGGAAGATGATCAACACGGGCTTGCGATACTTCGCTGCGGTCGCGCGAAACGGCTCGATCAGGCTGGCGGCGGAGGAGCTGCATGTGGCGCAATCCGCGCTCAGCCGGCAGATCCACAAGCTCGAGGAGGAGCTCGGCGCGCCCCTGTTCCAGCGCCATGCGCGCGGCGTGGACCTCACCTCGGCAGGAGAGATTCTTCTCGGCTTCGCCCAGACCAGCCTGCGGCAGGTGGAACGGGTCCGTTCCGAGGTCGACGCGCTGAAGGGATTGCGGCGCGGCACGGTGCACGTCTATTCGATCGAATCGCTCGTACCGCACCTGCTGCCGCGCGTGATCGCCCGCTTCGGCCAGCGTTATCCCGGCATCAATTTCGACATCACCATCGACGGTTCGGACCATGTCATCGCCGCGGTCCGCGAAGGCCGCACCGACATTGGCCTCGCTTTCTACGCGCCGCCCGATCCCGAGCTGTCGACGGTCTTCAGGACGCGCGAGCCGCTGGTGGCGACGATGTCGGCCCAGCATCCGCTCGCCAATCGCGCCAAGGTGTCCCTCGCCGAATGTGCCGCCTATCCGATCGCCGCGCCCATGCCCAACACGGGCAGCCGCATCGTCATCGATGTGGCGTGCAAGGCGGTCGGGGTCCACATGAAACCGGTGCTCGAGACGAACTCGATCCCGTTGCGCGTTTCGTTCGTCCACACCGGCAGCGGCATCACCTTCCTGTCGCGCCTGTCCGCCTGGGACAGCCTGCGCTCCGGCGAGCTGGTGGCGGTTCCCATTCGCGATCGCATCGTCAACACGGCGACCATCGACGCCGTGACGCACGCGTCGCGACAATTGCCCCTGGTGGCCGAGGAATTCCTGCGTGCCGTCCAGGGCGAGCTGCAGAACCTTCGTTCGACCTCCCCTTGACTGTCATCGCCCGCGGAAGCGCGGCTTGCGTCGTTCCCGCCACGCTTCGTGCGCCTCGGTCTTGTCCTCGCTCATCTCGAGCACCATGAAGCGATAGGCGTCGATCAGCGAGGCGTCGGCGATGTTGGGGATGTCCTGCCCGCGATTCATCGACTCCTTGACCATGCGCACGGCGAGCGGCGGCAGGCCGGCGATGTGGTCGGCAACCGCCAAGGCCTGCGTCATCAGCCGATCATGCGGCACCAGCCATTGGGCAAGCCCGATGCGATAGGCCTCCTCGGCCTTCAACGGAAAGCCCATCGCCACCTTCATCGCGGGTCCCTTGCCGACGTGGCGGGCGAGACGGGTCGCGCCGCCATAGTTGGGCAGGATGCCGAGTGCCACCTGCGGCAGACGCCATTCGGCCTTGTCGGAGGCCACGATCAGATCGCAGCAGAAGGTGATGATGCAGCCGATGCCGATGGCATAGCCGTTGACGGCGGCGATCACCGGCTTGGGAAAGTCGCTCACCAGGTTGGACGGAAAGTTCCGCGACTTGCCGACCCTCTTGATGAAGGCCTCGGCCGAGCGTGTGTTGTGCGTATTGGGGTCGCGGAGGTTGGCGCCAGCCGAGAAGGCGCCGCCCGCCTCGTCGCCGGTCAGGATGATCGAGCGGATGTCGTCATCGTCGTTCGCCTCGTCGAGATGCTTGAGCAGCCCGTCGGCATAGTCCTGGCCCCAGCAATTGCGCGCCTGCGGGCGGCTGAGCGTCATGATGCCGGTGTGGCCTTTCTTTTCATAGAGAAGCGGCATGACGTCCTCCCAGAAGTCCGAGTTTCTCCAGCCGCGCGATCTCCTCGGAGGAGTAGCCCGCGTCGCGCAGCACTTGTTCGGTATGTTGGCCGACAGCCGGGGCGCGGACGGGCGCGACCTTGGTCGTGTTGTCGAGGTGGAAGGGGCTCGACACGGTGAGGTTGTTGCCATCGGCGAAGGGAACCAACGCGCCGATCTCGCGGGCCTGCGTGTCGTCGGCCGCCTCGTCGACCGAACAGACCGGCCCGAAGGTGACGCCGGCCTTCTCGAGGATCGGCCGCCACTCCGCCAGGTCGCGCCTGGCGAACACGTCGTCGAGGATCGTCGTCAGGGCCTCGTGGTTCGCCCGCCGGTCCGGCTGGGTGGCGAAGCGCGGATCCTGCGCGAGGTGCTCGGCGTCGATCGCCTTCAGGAAGCTCGGGAGCTGCCGCGCCTCGTTGTGCAGCGCCATCAGGAACCAGCGGCCGTCGCGGCAGCGATAGTGATTGGCAAGCGCGCTCGGCGTTTCGATCCTGGGCGGCCGATGCGCGACGTGTTCGCCGAACAAACGGTTCTGCACGTAGCAGCCGTTGGCCCACAGGCCGTTCTGCAGCAGCGACGTTTGTGCCACGCCGCCCTTGCCCGTACGTTCGCGCCGATAGAGTGCCGTCACGATCGCGGCATAGAGGCCCGTCGCGGTGGGATGATCGCCCATGCCCGGCATCGAGCGGGACGGTTCGATGTCTGCTGACGCGCGGACCATGTCCATCAGGCCGGTGCGGGCCCAATAGGCCGTGGCGTCGAAGCCGGTGCGGGCGGCCTCGGCGCCCAGCTCGCCATAGGCCGAGATGGAGCCGTAGATCAGCCGTGGATTGATTGCGAGCAGATCGGCGGCTGCGATCTTCAGGCGCTCGCGCACCGGCAGCGGGAAGTTGGTGATGAAGACATCGGTCGAGGCGATCAGCTTTCGGAGAACAGCGAGGCCTTCGGGATGCTTGAGATCGATCGCCAGGCTGCGCTTGTTGCGCGCCGTGAGCTGCCACCAATAGTCCGTCGTCTTGCCGGGAACGGGCGTTGCGGCCCGCCACGGATCGCCGGCGCCCGGCGGTTCGATCTTGATCACATCGGCGCCGAAGTCGGAGAGGATCGTCGCCGCCGCGGGGCCGGCGATCCAGCTCGCGCAGTCGATGACTTTCAGGCCGTCGAATATTCCGTCGGTCATGGGATGCTCGCCGTGGTCAGCGCAGTCTGGGTTGGTGGAAGGCGAAGGGCGGGTAGTCCTTGTCGATGTCGGACGTGACCTCGATCAGGGCCGGCGCGTCGCTCGCCAGCGCTTCGCGAACGGCGCCGCGCAAGCTGTCGGCGCTGTCGACCCGCCAGGCGCCGATGCCGAAGGAGCGGGCATAGGCCACGAAGTCCGGGTTGGTCAGCTCCGCCCCGGCATGGCGGCCCTGGAAGAGCCGCTTCTGGTCGCGCAGCACATTGCCGTAGGAGGCGTTGTTCACCACGACCGTCACCAGGTTGATGCCGAACTGCTTGGCCGTGGCTAGGTCGGAACCGCCGAACAGGAAACCGCCGTCGCCCGCGACCGAGATCACCGGCCGGTCGGGATTGGCGACCTTGACGCCGAGCGCCGTCGGGAAGCCGTAGCCCAGCGTGCCCGAGAAGCCCGAGGAGATCAGGCGGCGCGGCTGATGCACGGGATAGCCGTACCAGATCATGTAGCCGAGCTGCGTCACCTCATCGACGACGATGCCGTCGTCGGGCAACGCCTCACGCAATACCTTCATATAGGAGTATTGCGGATCGGCCTTCTCGATCGCCGCCTGCTGCGCCGCGCGCGCTTTGGCCACGCGGGCGCGACGCGCCGGATCGTCGTTGCGCCTCACCACGGCGGTGAGCGCGCGCGTGCCGTCGGCGGCGTCCGCCACGATCGGGACGTTGACGGTAAGTCTCCGATGCTCGGCCGGATCGATGTCGATGCGCGCGGTCTTGAGGCCGGCCGGCGCCGGCGCATAGCGGGCGATCGGGAAGTCGAGCCGTGTACCGATGCCGATCAGCAGGTCGGTCTTCTCCCAGAGCTCGAAGCCGCCGACCGTGCCGAGCGACAGTGGGTGGCGTGAATCGACCACGCCTTTGCCCATGCGGAACGACACGACAGATGCGCCGATCTTTTCGGCCAGCGCCAGAACCTCCGGGCCGGCCGCGACGGCGCCGCCGCCGACCCAGATCATCGGCGCGCTCGCCTCGTCGACCAGCTTGGCCAGCGCCGCGATCTTGTCGGGATCGGGGAGGGGAGGCTCGCGCTTGCCGAGCGGATCGATCGGCGTCACGTCGGCAGTCGCGGGAAGCATGTCGAGCGGGATCTCGACGGCGACGGGGCCGGGACGGCCGGACGTCATGGCCTGGTACGCGCGCGCCATGACCTGAGGTGCCTCTGTCGGATGCTCGATGCGCTCGGCGAACTTCAACAGCGTCTTCAGGGTCGCGAGCTGATCAGGCATTTCATGAAGCTGGCCGCGGCCGCGGCCGATCATGGCACTCGGCACCTGGCCCGTGATGCACATGATGGGCGCGTTGACGCCCCAGGCCGTGGTGAGCGCGCCCATGGTGTTCATCACGCCAGGTCCCGGCACCACGGTGAAGGCCGACGGCTTGCCCGACGACTGGGCGTAGCCCAACGCCATATAGGCCGTCGTCTGCTCGTGCCGGGCGTTGATCACCTTCAAGCGATTGGCGTTGCGGGCAAAGGCGTCGAACAGGCCATACATCTGCACGCCCGGAATACCGAAGATGGTGTCGATGCCGTGGCGCAAAAGGGAATCCACGATGGCGTCGCCGCCGGTCATGCGGGTCATGGGATGGGCGTTTCCTTCCTTGGTCTTGCGGCCGATCTTGCCACGTTCCGGCCGCCGCTCTACCGGCGCTAAACTACCGGTATCGGACCCCACTCGCTAAGCGAACGAAAAACCGCCTGGCCGGGCTTCGGCGAACCTGAACGCCTGTCGCGTTGGCTCGCTTGACTTGATCGGTTCCTGACCGTAACCGGCATCGCTGACCTCACAAGGATCGGAGGCTGGAACATGACCGGCAAATTGCGCCGGCAATGGGTGGAAATGACCACCCGCGATTTTCAGGAAACCGACATGTCGTCGGCGATCGCCGTCCTGCCGGTCGCCGCCATCGAGCAGCATGGGCCGCATCTGCCCGTCGAGGTCGATGCTGCGATCAATCGCGGCGTGCTCGACCGCGCGCTCGAGCTGCTGGCGCCGGACATGCCGGTCATCGTCCTGCCCGCCATGCCGGTCGGGAAGTCGAACGAGCACATCTCCTATCCGGGCACGCTCACGCTCTCGGCCGAGACGATCATCCGGCTGTGGACCGAGATCGGCGAGAGCGTGGCGCGCGCGGGCGTACGCAAGATGGTGCTCTTCAACAGCCATGGCGGACAGCCGCAGATCGCCGACATCGTGGCGCGCGAGCTGCGCGTGCGGCGGAACATGTTTGTCGTGACTTGCGGCACCTATGCGCTGGGCCGGCCGCCCGGCCTCTTTCCCGATTCCGAGTTGAAGCACGGCATCCACGGCGGCTCCGTCGAGACGTCGATGATGATGCACCTGCGGCCAGGTCTCGTGCGCCGCGAGCACCTCGCCAACTTCCGGCCGAGCTCGCTGGACATGGAAGGCGAGTACGAGATCCTGACACCGGAGGGACGTGTCGGCTTCGGCTGGGAAACGCAGGATCTCAGCGAGCCGGGGGCATGCGGCAACGCGCTCGATGCCGACGCCGAGCGCGGCCGCCAGCTGGTCGAGTTCAGCGCGCAGCGGTTCGTGAAGCTTCTGGAAGAGATCCACCGGTATCCGCTGACGGCAATCAAGGCCGGGCCGCTGCACAACAACTAGGCATTCTGGCACGGCGATTGCGTTTCCGGCCTCCGAGGACAGGGAGGCCCGAATGAGCATGACCAAATACCAGCTGTCGCGCCGCGCCGCGCTCGGCCTGGCGGGGGCGACGGCGGGCTCCGTCCTGGTGAAGTTGCCGGGCCGCACGGCGAGCGCCCAGACGCTCGACAAGATCAGCTACCTCACGAGCTGGCGGGCCCAGGCCGAGCATGGCGGCTTCTATCAGGCGGTCGCGGCGGGCATTTACAAAAAGTACGGTATCGAGTGCGACCTGCAGCAGGGCGGCCCGCAGGTCCGGGGCTCGCAGCTCATGATGGGCGGCCGTGTCGATTCGATCATGTCGAGCGGGTTGGAGGCGCTGAACTATGCGAAGGAGGATCTGCCCTTCTTCTGCGTCGCCGCGATCTTCCAGAAGGATCCGCAGGTCCTGATCGGCCACAAGAAGGCGGGCGTCGACAGCTTCGAGAAGCTGAAGGGCAAGACCATCCTGGTGGGCGGCATCGGGCGCGTCACCTACTGGCCCTTCCTCAAGGCCAAGTACGGTCTCAGCGACGAACAGCTGAAACCCTATACTTTCAACCTGGCGCCGTTCCTGGCCGACAAGGATGTCGTGCAGCAGGGCTTCATCTCCTCGGAGCCCTATGCGCTGGCCCAGGCCGGCTCCGATCCCGCACCGATGCTGATCGCCGATGCGGGCTTCGACAACTACAACACGACAATCGCCATGTCGAAGAAGCTGGCGAGCGAGAAGAAGGATCTGGTGCAGCGGTTCGTCACCGCCTCGCTCGAGGGCTGGGCGCAGTATCTCAAGGGCGGTCCGGCCATCGAGGCGGCCAATGCGCTCATCAAGAAGGACAATCCCGACATGTCCGACGACAAGATCGTCTATGCCATCAAGGTCATGAACGAGAGCGGCATCGTGCTCTCGGGCGATGCGCTGACGCTCGGCATCGGCGCCATGACGGAGGCTCGCTGGTCGCGCTTCTACACGTCGATGGCCGATGTCGGCGTCCTGCCCAAGGGGCTCGACCCGAAAAAGGGCTACAGCCTCGACTTCGTCAACAAGGGTGTGGGCAAGGCTTGATGCAGGCGGCGGTCGAAACTGCCGCCGGCAAGCTGTGGTCTCCGCTCGCCGGCCGGCCGCTGGTGCAGCTGCAGGGCGTCACCAAGCGTTACGCCAATGGCACGATCGCCGTCACCGGCGTCGACCTCACGTTGCGCGACGGGGAGTTCGTGAGCCTGTTGGGGCCCTCCGGCTGCGGCAAGACGACCGTGCTGCGCATGATCGCGGGCCTCGGCGAGGTGAGCGCCGGCAGCGTCGAATGGCCGACCTCCAAGCATGACTGGCGCGGCCGTCCGGTGCGCGACCTGGGTTTCGTGTTTCAGGAAGCGACACTCATGCCCTGGGCGACGGCGCTGCAGAACGTCCTGCTGCCTCTGAAGCTCAAGTATCGGCCGCCGCGCGAGGCGACGCAGCAGGCCGAGGAGGCGCTTGCTTCGGTGGGCCTCGCCGCCTTCAAGAACGCCTATCCTCGCGAGCTGTCGGGCGGCATGAAGATGCGCGTCTCGATCGCCCGCGCCCTGGTCACCGAGCCGCGCATCCTGCTGATGGACGAGCCCTTCGCCGCCCTCGACGAGATCACGCGGCACAAGCTGAACGACGATCTGCTGGCGCTGTGGAACGCCAAACGCTTCACCGTGGCGTTCGTGACGCATTCGGTCTTCGAATCGGTCTATCTCTCCCAGCGCATCGTCGTCATGGCGGCGCGCCCCGGCCGGGTCATCGCCGATATCGCGACCGGCACGTCCTATCCGCGCGATGAAGGCTTTCGCACCTCGCCGGAATACGCCGAGGCCTGCCGGGTCGTGTCGGCCAAGCTGCAGGAGGCCATCGGATGACGACGATCTCCGACAGCGGCACCGACGCGGAAGCCCGGCCCGTCTTCATCGAGGAACGGCGCTGGCTCGGTCTGACCGCAAGCGGCTGGCAGAAGGTCGTGGCGCCCCTGCTGATCGGTTTGCTCGTGCTGGGACTGTGGGAGTTCATCGTGCGCTGGGCCGGCATCCCGGCTTACATCCTGCCCGGACCGCTGCTGATCGCGCGCACCCTCGTGACGGATTGGGGGACGCTGTCGGGCTCCCTCGTCATCACGCTTCAGATCACCGGCCTCGCCCTGCTGGCGGCCGTGACGATGGGCGGGCTGCTGTCCATCCTGTTCACGCAGTTCAAATGGCTCGAGCTGTCGCTCTTCCCCTACGCCATCATCCTGCAGGTGACGCCGATCGTGGCCATCGCGCCGCTGATCATCATCTGGGTCAACAACACGCTACTGTCGTTGCTGATCTGCGCCTGGATCGTGGCGTTCTTCCCGATCCTCTCGAACACCATCCTCGGCCTCAATTCGGCCGACCACAATCTGATCAACCTGTTCCAGCTCTACGGCGCCAGCCGTTGGCAGACCTTGCGCTATCTGCGGCTGCCGGCGGCCCTGCCGTACTTCCTGGGCGGCTTGCGCATCTCGGGCGGCCTGTCGCTGATCGGCGCGGTCGTCGCGGAGTTCGTCGCGGGCTCGGGCGGCACGGCGTCAGGCCTCGCCTTTCGCATCCTCGAAGCGAGCTACCAGCTCAAGATCCCGCGCATGTTCGCCGCGCTTGTCATGGTCTCGGCGAGCGGCATCATCATCTTCCTCGTGTTGAGCCTGATCTCCCATCTCCTGTTGCGGCGCTGGCACGAGAGCGCCGTGCGCCGCGAGAACTGACGTGAAGCGAACGGGTCATGCCACCGTCCCCGACCGGCCGCACTATTGGCTGGCCGACGCGCGGGCACAGGCCTGCCTGGTCGACGCCGAGGGGCTGGGGGCGCCCGACTTCGAGGGCCTGGTGCGTTTCGACGTCGAGATCCGCGACGGCTCGATCGCCCGGTTGGCGCCGCGGGGCGGTGCGCCTGCGGGTTCGGTCAACCTGCGCGGCGGCCTGGTCTGGCCGGGCTTCGTCGATATCCACACCCATCTCGACAAGGGACACATCTGGCCGCGCTCGCAGAATCCCGACGGCAGCTTCCTCGGCGCGGCCAGCATGACCTCGAGCGACCGTGCGGCGCACTGGACGGCGGAGGACATTCGCGCCCGCATGGAATTCGGCCTGCGCTGTGCCTATGCCCAGGGTACGGTCGCGGTGCGCACGCATCTCGACAGCCATGCGCCGCAGGCCGACATCTCCTGGCCGGTGCTGGTCGCGTTGCGCGACGCCTGGGCCGGCCGAGTCGAGCTGCAGGGTGTTTGCCTGATGCCGATGGATTTCTTCGGCCAGCCGCAGGGCGAGCATCTGGCCGATATCGTCGCCGATGCCGGCGGCATCCTGGGCACTGTCACCCGCGTGAGCGGCGGCGGCCACGATGCCCTCCCGCCCGAGTTCTTCGATCTGCTCGAGCGTATCTTCCGGCTCGCCATGGAGCGCGGCCTCGATCTCGATCTGCACGTCGATGAAAGCGGCGACACCGCCGCCAAGGCCCTGATCGAGATCGCCCGCATGGCCGAGCGCCTCGGCTTCAAGGGCCACATCCAGTGCGGCCACTGCTGCTCGCTCGCTGTCCAGGACGACGATCACGTCGAGCAGACGCTTCGCGCCGTGGCCAACGCCGGCATCGCCATCGTGAGCCTGCCGATGTGCAACATGTACCTGCAGGGCCGCGGCTCCGGGCGCACGCCGCGCTGGCGCGGCGTCACGCTGCTGCACGAGATCAAGGCCGCCGGCATCCCGCTCTCGATCGCATCGGACAATTGCCGCGACCCCTTCTATGCGTTCGGCGACCACGACATGCTGGAAGTCCTCACGCAGGCCACGCGCATCGCCCATCTCGACCATCCCTTCGCCGACTGGCCGAGCGTGTTCACCTCGGTGCCGGCATCGGTGATGGGGCTGAAGGGGCACGGCCGGCTGAAGGCAGGGGCGCCGGCCGATCTCGTGCTGTTGTCGGCGCGCTTCATGTCGGAGATGCTGTCACGCAGCCAGGCCGATCGTGTCGTGCTGCGGGCCGGAAAGGCGATCGACAGCTCCTTGCCCGACTATCGAGAACTGGATCCGATCCTCGGCCTGCCGGCATGACCGTCGCTTCGTCGCCGGCCTTCCGCACCGCCCTCGACGGGCTGGAGCTGATCGACACGCCGGTGCTGCTGCGCCAGAGGAGCCGCGACTTCTACTGGTATTCGCCCATCCTGAAGCGCGAGCTCGACGGCAAGGCCGCCGACCTGATCGTCGTGCCGCATTCGATCGACGAGGTGATCCGCGTCGCGGCGGCTTGCGCGCGCTTTTCCGTGCCGCTCGTCGTGCGCGGCGGCGCCACCGGCAACTACGGCCAGATGGTGCCGCTCGAAGGCGGCGTGCTGCTCGACATGGCGAAGCTCGACCGCACGCTTTTCATCACGGGCGACCGCGCGCGCTTCGAGGCCGGCGTGAA
This sequence comes from Reyranella sp., assembly GCA_035501235.1. Taxonomy (GTDB): domain Bacteria; phylum Pseudomonadota; class Alphaproteobacteria; order Reyranellales; family Reyranellaceae; genus Reyranella. The sequence goes on along the minus strand of DATJWN010000322.1, from coordinate 5,337 downwards.
GCTGGGCGATGCCGACCAGCAATGCCAGAAGACGGGCTGGGAGCTGCGTATGTTCCCTTCGACGCGCCGGCAGGCCACGGTCGGCGGCTATGTGAGCGGCGGCGCCGCCGGCGTGGGATCCATCCGCTACGGGCAACTCCGCGACATGGGCTCGGTGCTGGCGATGAAGGTCGTGACCTGCGAGCCCGTGCCGCGCCTCGTCGAATTGCGCGGCGCCGATATCGGTAAGGCGCTGCACGCCTACGGCACGACCTGCATCGTGGTCGAGGTCGAGCTCGCCCTGGCGCCCGCTTACCCCTGGGTCGAGATGGTGGCGGCCTTCGACGACTTCACTGCGGCAGCCCGCTTCGCGCAGGCGCTGGGCGAGGCCGACGGCATCTTCCTCAAGCTCGATAGCCTGATGGCCTGGCCGCTGCCGAGCTATTTCCGCGGACTGGACGGCGCGCTGCCCGAGACCAGGCACGTCATAATGATCATGGTCGCCGCCGCCAACGCGCCTTCGGTGCGCAGCCTCGTTGCGGAGCGCGGCGGCACGGTCACGCTCGAGCGGCCCTACGACGAGCAGTCCAACAATACGCCGCTCTTCGAATACACCTGGAACCACACGACCCTGCAGGCGCTCAAGGTCGACAAGACCGTCACCTATCTGCAGACGATCTTTCCCCTCGGCGCCAATGTCGAAGCGCTGGTCGCCTCGCACGAGATGTTCGGCGAGGAAGTCATGGCGCATGCCGAATTCCAGCGCCGCCAGGGCCGCACCAACTGCTCCTCCCTGCAGGTCGTGCGCTACACCAGCGACGAGCGGCTGTGGGAGATCGTGAAGCAGCTCGACGGGATCGGCATCAAGCTCTCCAACCCGCACAGCTACATCCTGGAAGACAAGGGCGCGCGCGTGCTGTCGGCCGACCTGCAGCTCACCTTCAAGCGCGAGGCCGACCCGCAGGGCCTGCTCAATCCCGGCAAGATGAGCCGCTGGACGCCGGCATGAACGCCATCGACTGGGAACGGGCCGCGGCCGACCTGGCGCCGATCGACTGCATCGCCGACCGCGCGCTGGTGCGCCAGAAGAGCCGCGACTTCTTCTGGTATTCGCCGGTGCTGAACGAGAAGCTGAAGGCGGTGCGCGGCGACCTTGTCGTCTGCCCCGCCGACGAGGACGAGGTGAGGCGCACGCTCGCCTATTGCTATGCGCACGACATCCCCGTCACGCCGCGCGGCGCGGGCACCGGCAACTACGGGCAGGCGATGCCGCTCAAGGGCGGCGTGGTCCTGGATCTCTCGCGGCTCGACCGGTTCCTGGGATTGAAGGACGGCGTGGCGAGGGTGCAGGCCGGCCTGAAGCTGATCGATCTCGAAGCCCACAGCCTGAAGCAGGGCTGGGAGCTGCGTTTCCATCCCTCGACGCGCCGCACCGCGACCATCGGCGGCTTCATCGCCGGCGGCTCGGGCGGGGTGGGCTCGATCCAGTTCGGCGGCCTGCGCAGCCGCGGCAACGTGCTGGGCCTGCGTGTCGTCACCATGGAAGCAAGCCCGCGCGTGCTGGAGCTTGCGGGCGACGAGGTGATGCCGGCCATCCATGCCTACGGCACCAACGGCATCATCACCGAGCTCGACATGCCGCTGGCCCGCGCCTGGCCCTGGCACGAGGTTCTGGTTTCCTTTCCGGACATCGCCCAAGCCAGCGCCTTCGGCCACGCGCTGGGCGAGGCGGATGCGATCGTGAAGAAGCTGGTCACGATCTTCGACTGGAGCACGGCACAGTACTTCAAGCCGCTGCTGCCGCACCTGCCGGCGGGCAAGGCGGTGGCGCTGTGCATGATCGCCGATGGATCGCGCGAGGCCTTCGCCGTGCAGACGGCGGAGCGGGGCGGCACGATCGTGTTCGAGCGGCCTTACGGCGAGGAGAGCGAGGACATCCCGCCGCTCTACGAATTCACCTGGAACCACACGACGCTCTGGGCGCTGAAGGCCGACCGCACGATCACCTACCTGCAATGCCTCTTCGACGGTCCCGACTATCTCGACAAGATCGCGCGCACGATCGCCCGGTTCGGCGACGAGACGCCGATGCATCTCGAGTTCACGCGCCTGGAGGGCCATGTCGCTGCCTTCGGCCTGCAGCTCGTGCGTTATCGCAGCGAGCAGCGGCTCTACGAGATCATCCGCTGGCTGGAGGCCAACGGCGTGCCGGTCGCCGACCCGCATACCTTTATATTGGAGGACGGCGGCATGAAGACCGTCGACCAGGCCCAGCTCGCCTTCAAGCGCCGCAACGATCCCAAGGGCCTGCTCAATCCCGGAAAGATGAAGGCGTGGCAGGACGCTTGAGTCGCACCGGGACTCTTTCGGAGTCTCACGGCCCTGAGACCTGTTCGATGCCGATGGCACAAGGGTTTCCGCCGCGAGTCTCAGAGTCTCACCACCCCCCCCTCCGGAAGGGGGATTCCGCCAGGCGCCGCTCGAATTTGCCCGTTTCATGGGCGCGCCCAAAAAGGCATCATTGCTTCAGAGGTCGCCCATGCTCGTCACCCAACAGCCTGTCTTGCGCCGCTTCTGGTATCCGGTGATCCCGGCGGACCGGTTGGCCGATCAGCCCGTGCCCTTCACCTTGCTCGGCACCAACCTCGTGCTGTTCCGCGACGGCACGGGCAAGGCGACGGCGCTGATCGACCGCTGCTGCCATCGCACCGCCAAGCTCAGCAAGGGCTGGCTCGAGCAGGGCAATATCGTCTGCCCCTATCACGGCTGGACCTATGACGGCGCCGGCAAGTGCGTGCGTGTCCCGCAGCGGCCCGACTACAAGGCCGCCGCCGAACCGGGCAAGGGAATTGCGGTCGAGGCGTTCCGCTGCGCCGAGCGCTACGGCGTGGTGTGGGTGGCGCTCGAGGAGCCGTTGCGCGATATCCCCGAGCTGCCCGAATACGACGACCCGGCCTATCGCCGTGTCTTCGAGTTCTACGAGCCGTGGGAGGCGCCGGGCCTGCGCATCATGGAGAACAGCTTCGACAACGCGCACTTCTCCTACGTCCACAAGGAAAGCTTCGGCATCGTCGAGGAACCCGAGCCGGTACAGCCCAGACTCGAGCCGCATCCGGCAGGCTTCGTCATGTACGCCGACGTACCGGTGAAGAATCCCGACATCCAGAAAGGCAATCTCGGCATCGCCTCGGACCGCACGGTGCGCCACTACGAGAAGACCTGGTGGATGCCGTTCTCGCGCAAGATGAAGGTGACCTATCCCAACGGGCTGGTGCACATCATCATGACGCTGACCGCGCCGATCGACGACCGCCGCAGCCAGGTCATCCAGTTCCTGCTGCGCACCGACAGCGAGGCCGAGGCGCCCGCCGCCAACCTGATCAAGTTCGACCGCCAGGTGACGCACGAGGACATGACGATTCTCGAAGCCTGCGACTGGGACGTGCCGCTTTCCATGACCGGCGAACTGCACATGCCGACCGACAGGCCGGGCCTCGAGATGCGCCGCATGCTGGCCAAGCTGCTGGCCGAGCATGGCGAGGCCGAGATACGCCGCGACGGCCCGGTCTCCAAACCGCCCTCGACGTCCTTGGCAACCGCCGCGGAGTAGCCATGCTCAACAACCGCCAGCCCGTCCTGCGCCGCTTCTGGTATCCGGTGATGTCGGTGGCGATGGTCGACGAGGGACCGAAGCCGTTCACGCTGCTCGGCGAGAGGATCGTGATCTGGAAGGACGCCGATGGCCGCTATATCGCCATGGCAGATCGCTGCCCGCATCGCTCGGCCGCGCTCAGCAAGGGCTGGGTCGACGGCAATGCGATCGTCTGCCCCTACCATGGCTGGGCCTACGATCACGCCGGCACCTGCGTGCGCGTGCCGCAGCGGCCCGAGTCGAACGGGCTGAAGGGCCAGGCGGTGCAGAGCTTCGCCTGCGAGGAGCGCTACGGCCATGTCTGGGTGGCGCTGGGCGAGCCGCTGGCGCCGATCCCCGATTGGCCCGAGGAGACGGGTGCAGGCTATCGCCGCATCGACCAGTTCTACGAGCGCTGGAACTGCGCGGGCTTCCGGCTGATGGAGAACAGCTTCGACAGCGCGCACATCAACTTCGTCCATCGCAACACTTTCGGCGACATCAAGAACCCCGAGCCGCCGGCGCGCACGCTCGAGCGCTTCGACCATGGCTTCGTGTCGCGCGCCGACCTGCCGGTGCTGAACAACGCGTTGCAGAAGAAGAACCTGCGCGATGCGAGCGACACGACGGTGCGGCACTCGACGTCGACCTGGTACATGCCCTTCGTGCGCCGCCTGCACATCCGCTATCCGAGCGGCCTCGACCACATCATCATCACGGCGGCGACGCCCGTCGCCGACGATGCCTGCCAGGTCGTCCAGTTCTGCTTCCGCAACGACACCGAAGAGCAGGCCAAGGCCGCCGACATCATCGCCTTCGACCGCAGGGTCACCGAAGAGGATCGCGAGATCCTGGAGAGCACCGAGTTCGACGTGGCCCTCGAGGCCAGCGCCAATGTCGAGCTGCACATGCCGTCCGATCAGCCCGGCTTGCTGATGCGCCGCATGCTGCTTGAACTACTGGCCGCCCACGGCGAGACCGAGCAGACCGGCCACTATCGGCGACAGCTCGCCGCGGAATAGAGCCTTTCTAGCGCAAGTCGCATCGTCTTCCTCCCCATTCGTATGGGGAGGTGGCCGCGTAATCGCGGCCGGAGGGGTCATGAGCAACACGACTGATGCTCATGACCCCTCCGCCCTCGTAAGACGAGGGCACCTCCCCGCGCTGCGCGCAGGGAGGAGCACTTTTAACTACCAGGCCGAATAGGTCGCCCGGACCTTTGCGAGGAAGGCCTTCAGCGTCGGCTCCTGGTTGCGGTTCATGTCGTAGCAGCCGAGATAGGTCACCGGCACCGTGGGCCCGACATAGGCGCGCAGCAGGCGGCCGAAGATCTTGCGCGGCGGATCGCCGGCCAGGAAGGCGCGCAGGCGCGTGCCGCCATAGGTCGACACGCCGCCCACGCGCTTCAGATGGCGCAGTGAGCCGCGCACCTTGCCGTCGACCAGCTGGAAGGCGACGCCCGGCAGGAAGACCTTCTCCATGAAGCCCTTGAGGATGGCGGGCGGCCCGAACACCCAGGTGGGGAACACCAGCACCAGCCCCTCGGCGGCCTCCAGGCGCTCGATCCACGGCCGGGCGAGGGCGCGGTTGGCCGGGATGTCGTGATAGAGCAGCCGGTCCTCGCGGCTCATGATGGCCGGGAAGTTCTCGGCATAGAGATCGCAGGCATCGACCTCATGGCCGCGCTGGCGCAAGGCCTCGATGACCGTGGCATTGATCGCGGCGTT
>DATJWN010000321.1:0-2043 GCA_035501235.1 Reyranella sp. | reverse complement strand
ACGCCATGGTGCTCGGCATGATTCCGGACTGCGACCTCGCCCAGGTGACCTCGGCCGGCAATGCGGCCGGCGCTGGCGCGCGCATCGCCTTGCTGGATGAGCAGGCGCGCACCGGCATCGAGAAGCTGGTGCGCCGCGTGGAGAAGATCGAAACCGCGATCGAACCGCGCTTCCAGCAGCATTTCGTCGAGGCGATGGCGATCCCGCACAAGACCGCGCCCTACGCGCGCTTGCGTGAAGTCGTGAGCCTGCCCGCGCCCGTCGTGGCCGAGGCGCCCGAGGGCGGCCGCGCCCGCGGGCGGCGCCCGGTGCAGCCGCGGCCATGAGCGCAACCGAGGCGACCCCTGGCGACGCAGTGAGGGCGCGCGGCGGCTGCCTGTGCGGCGGCGTGCGCTACGAAGTGCGCGGAGCGCTGCGCGATGTCATCGCCTGCCACTGTTCCCAGTGCCGCAAGACGAGCGGCCACTTCGTCGCCGCCAGCCAGGCGCTCGACTCGAACCTGGTGCTGCTCGAGTCATCGACGCTGCAGTGGTATCGCTCCTCGCCAGAAGCCGAACGCGGATTCTGTTCGCGCTGCGGCGGCAACCTCTTCTGGCGGCCGTCGGGCGCCACCCCGGGCGTGACCAGCATCATGGCCGGCTCGCTTGATCCGCCGACGGGCCTCAAGGTCATGCGGCATATTTTTGTCGCGGACAAATCCGACTACTACGACATCCTCGATCCGGCTTCCTGAAGCAACCTGCCACGGGTGTGCCAATATGGTTACATCGGCCCACTAGCCGCGGGACGCCGACCGTGGCATCGTACGACTCCGGCGGCCAGCTTTTTTGGGGAGAGGCATGGTGTCAGGCGGCAAGTGGGGTCCGCGCGCGCGAGGATTGGGCATGGTGCTGCTGGCCTGGTGCGCCGCCGCCCGCATGCCTTGCGTGGCTTCCAGCTGGGAGCCACTGTCGCCCGACGAATTACAGATGACGAGCGAACCGGCCGCACCCAAGGCGCCGGCCATCTACCTGTATCGCCAGATCGACCGCGATGACCGTGATTCGGAGGAACAGATCTATGTGCGCGTAAAGATCCTGACCGAAGAAGGACGCAAGTACGCCGATATCGAGATTCCGTACAAGAAGGGCGACGAAGCGATCCGCGGGATCCAGGCACGAACCATCAAACCTGATGGGACCATTGCCGAATTCAACGGCGAGATCTACGACAAGAGCCTGGTGAAGGGACATGGCGTCCATTACGTCGCCAAGACCTTCACGATCCCGGATGTGCAGGTGGGCAGCATCCTGGAGTACCGCTTTCGGCGGGACATGAGTTCCTACTACGTGTTCGACTCGAACTGGATCCTGAGCGCCGAGCTGTACACCAAGCACATCAAATGCTCGTTGCAGCCGAACGACCAATTCTCCGTGCGCTGGAGCTGGCCATATGGCTTGCCGCCCGGCACGATCGGCCCGGATGACAAGCACGGCACCATCCGGCTCGAAGCGCACGACATCCCGGCCTTTGTCGCCGAGGACTACATGCCGCCCGAAAACCTGCTCAAGTACCGGGTCGAGTTCGTCTATGAGGAGCCTGGCTACGACGACAAGGAGCCGGACCCTTACTGGAAGCACTTCGGCAAGCAGCGCTTCCACGACATCAACAACTTCATCGACGCCAGGCGGGACATGGAAGCGGCGGTTGCCCAGATCGTCGCCCCCGGTGACAGTCCCGACACCAAGCTGCGCAAGATCTATGCGCGCGTGCAGCAGGTCCGCAATGTTTCGTACGAGCGCGCGAAGACCGAAGAAGAAGAGAAACGCGAACACTTGCGGGCGGTCAGCGACGTCGGCGATGTCTGGAAGCGCGGCTACGGCAGGGCCGAACAGATCACTTGGCTGATGCTGGCGCTCGCGCGGGCCGCCGGATTCCAGGCCGACCCGGTCGAGGTGGCGACGCGCGACCGGTATTTCTTCGACAAGAAAATGATGAACAGCAACCAGCTCAACACCAACGTGGTGCTGGTCAGCCTCGACGGCAAGGAGATCTGGCTCGATC
>DATJWN010000320.1:0-23622 GCA_035501235.1 Reyranella sp. | reverse complement strand
TCATCAAGCAGGTCGGGAACTACGGCGAGAGCTTCGAGCGCAACGTCGGCTCGGGCAGCGTGCTCAAGATCGCCCGTGGCCTGAACCAGCTGTGGACCAAGGGCGGCATCCAGTACGCGCCGCCGATTCGGTGACGAGGGGCCGCTGATCGGCCGGTTGCGCGGGCGGGAATCCCTCCTACACTGGCAAGACAAGACGAAGACAAGGCAAGGCAGGGGGACAGGCGAATGGCAGTCGAGAGCATCGGCTCGGCATCGCGCGCGAAAGTAGCGCCCTGGAACGACCCGGTCATACGCGGCTGGGTGTTCCAGATCGTCGTGGTGGGCCTGGTCGCTGCGCTGGCCTGGTTCCTGGTCAGCAACACGATGGACAACCTGCAGCGCCAGAAGATCGCTTCGGGCTACCACTATCTCGACCGCGAAGCGGGTTTCGAAATCGGCGATTCGATGATCGCCTACTCGCCGGCCAGCACCTACGCCCGCGCCATCCTGGTCGGCCTCCTGAACACGCTCAAGGTCGCGGTGTTGGGCATCGTCCTCTCGACGATCCTCGGCACCCTGATCGGCGTGGGCCGCCTCTCGCCCAACTGGCTGCTCGCCAAGATCTGCGAATGCTACGTCGAATGCTTCCGCAACGTGCCGCTGCTGCTCTGGCTGTTCCTGTTCTACAAGATCATCAGTGAGGCCTTCCCCGGACCGCGCCAGGCGATCGGCATCCTGTTCAACACCGTGTTCCTCTCCAATCGCGGCCTCTACTTCCCGGTGCCGATGGCCGATCCGATCCATGAATGGATGGGAGTCGGCCTGCTGGTCGGCATCGTGGCGACGGTCTTCGTCGCGCGCTGGGCCAAGCGGCGGCAGGAGCTGACGGGCCAGCCGTTCCACACGATCTGGGCCGGCATCGGCCTGATCGTGGGCGTGCCCGCCGTCGTCTGGCTGGCGGGCGGCGCGCCGGCCGCGATGAGCTGGCCCGCGCTCAAGGGCTTCAACTTCGACGGCGGCACGGTCATCCAGCCGGAGTTCACCGCGCTGCTGTTCGGCCTGGTGATCTACACCTCCGCCTTCGTCGCCGAGATCGTGCGCTCGGGCATCCTGGCGCTGCACAAGGGGCAGAGCGAGGCGGCCCAGGCGATCGGCCTGTCGCGCGGCCAGGTCATGCGGCTCGTCCTGCTGCCGCAGGCGCTGCGCATCATCGTGCCGCCGATGACCAGCCAGTATCTCAACATCACGAAGAACAGCTCGCTCGCCATCGCCATCGGCTATCCCGACCTGGTGGCCGCGGTGAACGTCACGATCAACCAGACCGGCCAGGCGATCGAGAACGTGCTGATCATCATGGCGGCCTATCTCTCGGTGAGCCTCTCCATCTCGGCCTTCATGAACTGGTACAACAAGCGCATCGCGCTCAGGGAGCGCTGAGCCATGGCCGACATCCCCGCCGGCGAACGCCGCCAGCTCGCTCCTCCCGTCGACGAAACGGGCGCGCTCGGCTGGGCGCGCAGGAATCTGTTCTCGGGCTGGGGCAACGGCATCACCACGGTCGTGCTGATCGTCGCGGTCGTCTGGCTCGTCTCGTCCTTCTTGAACTGGGCGGTGATCAATGCCGTGTGGACCGCGCCCTCGGGCCAGGAGTGCCGCGGCCACGGCGCCTGCTGGGCGCTGATCCACGAGAAGTACCGGCTGATCTTCTTCGGGACCTATCCCTATGAGCAGCAATGGCGTCCGTTGCTGGCGATCCTGGCCATGCTCACCATGCTGGTCCTGTCGTCCGACCGGCGCATGTGGAACACGCGCCTGATCTGGATCTGGACGATCGGCAGCTTCGTCACCTTCCTGCTGATGTTCGGCGAGTTCAACATCTCGAGCGGGCTGATCTACTTCGTCGCCCTGGTCGTCGGCGCCATCGTCCAGAGCGTGCGCAGCACGACGGGCACGCCGGCCGAGGTCTGGGGCTGGCGCGCCGTCGCCGGCGTCGGCCTGCTGGGTCTTGTCCTGCGCATCGTGGGCATCATCCCGGCCTGGACCATCCCCATCCACGCCTTCACCTATGTCGAGACGGGCCTGTGGGGTGGCCTGCCGGTGACGATCATCCTCGCCACCTACGGCCTGGTCTTCGCCTTCCCCTACGGCGTCCTGCTGGCGCTGGGCCGGCGCTCGAAGCTGCCGCTGATCAAGGGCCTGTGCGTGGGCTTCATCGAGTTGATCCGCGGCGTGCCGCTGATCAGCCTCCTGATCATGGCCTCGGTCATGCTGCCCTTGTTCCTGCCCTCGGGCATGACCATCGACAAGTTCCTGCGCGCCCTGGTCGCCGTGATCCTGTTCGCCGGCGCCTACATCGCCGAGATCATCCGCGGCGGCCTGCAGTCGCTGCCCAAGGGCCAGTTCGAGGCGGCCGACGCGATGGGCCTCAACTACCCGCAGAAGACCCTGCTCATCATCCTGCCGCAGGCGCTCAGGGTCGTGATCCCGCCGCTGATCAACACCTTCATCGGCTTCTTCAAGGACACCACGCTGGTGCTGATCATCGGCATCTTCGACTTCCTGAACGCGGCCAACCAGGCGCTGGTCGATCCGGCCTGGGCGGGCTTTCCCGCCGAGATCTACCTGTTCGCCGCCTTCGTCTATTTCTGCTTCTGCTTCTCGATGTCGCGCTACGCCAAGTATCTCGAGATCGAGCTCAACAAGGGGACCCGCCGCTGATGGCTACCAACGGAACCTCGGTGATCCAGCTCAAGGGCGTGAACAAGTGGTACGGCCAGTTCCACGTGCTGTCCGACATCAACCTCGACGTCAAGGAAGGCGAGAAGATCGTCATCTGCGGGCCGTCGGGCTCGGGCAAGTCGACGCTGATCCGCTGCATCAACCGGCTCGAGGAGCACCAGCAGGGCGACATCGTCGTCGACGGCGTGACGCTCTCCAACGACGTCAAGAACATCGAGTCGATCCGCCGTGAGGTCGGCATGGTGTTCCAGTCGTTCAACCTCTTCCCGCACCTCACCATCCTCGAGAACCTGACCTTGGCGCCGATCTGGGTGAAGAAGATGCCCAAGAAGGAAGCCGAGGAGATCGCGATGGGGCTCCTGAAGCGCGTGCGCATCCCCGAGCAGGCCAACAAATATCCCGGCCAGCTTTCGGGCGGCCAGCAGCAGCGCGTCGCCATCGCCCGCGCGCTCTGCATGCGGCCCAAGATCATGCTGTTCGACGAGCCGACCTCGGCGCTCGATCCCGAGATGGTCAAGGAGGTGCTCGACGTGATGATCGAGCTTGCGGGCGAAGGCATGACCATGCTCTGCGTGACGCACGAGATGGGCTTCGCCCGCGCCGTCGCCGACCGCGTGATCTTCATGGACCGCGGCGAGATCGTCGAGCAGAACGAGCCCGAGGAATTCTTCGCCCATCCGAAGAACGAGCGCACCAAGACCTTCCTCGGCCAGATCCTCCACCACGGCTGATCCCGTTGCAGTGAAGCCATGAGGCTTCTCGTCACCGGCGGCGCGGGCTTCATCGGCTCGGCGGTCGTGCGCCATCTCATCCGCACGACCGACTGGACGATGGCGAACGTCGACAAGCTCACCTATGCCGGCAACCTCGAATCGCTCGCCGAGGCGCGCACCAGCAACCGGCACCGCCATTTCAAGGCCGACATCTGCGACGCCGCCGCGATGGCGCAGATCTTCGCCGAGGTGCGGCCGGAGGCGGTGCTGCATCTCGCCGCCGAAAGCCATGTCGACCGCTCGATCGACGGCGCCGCGCCCTTCATCGCGACCAATGTGGCCGGCACCTACGTGCTGCTGGACGCGGCTCTCGCCTACTGGCGCACGCTCGACGCCGAGGCCCGTGGGCGCTTCCGCTTCCAGCACATCTCGACCGACGAGGTGTTCGGCTCTCTGGGGGCCGCCGGCAAGTTCACCGAGGCGACGCCCTACCAGCCCAACTCGCCCTACTCCGCCTCGAAGGCCGCGTCCGACCACCTGGTACGCGCCTGGCACCACACGCACGGCCTGCCGACGCTCACGACCAACTGCTCCAACAATTACGGCCCCTACCATTTCCCCGAGAAGCTGATCCCGCTGGTGATCATCCGCGCGCTGCGCGGCGAGAAGCTGCCCGTGTACGGCAAGGGCGAGAACGTGCGCGACTGGCTGCATGTCGAGGATCATGCCGAGGCGCTGACGCTCGTGCTGCGGCAGGGCAGGCCGGGCGAGACCTACAACGTCGGCGGCGACAGCGAGCGGCGGAACATCGACGTGGTGCGCGGCATCTGCCGCCTGCTCGACGAGATGCTGCCGGCAAGCGCGCACTGTCCGCACGAGAAGCTGATCGAATTCGTCACCGATCGCCCCGGCCACGATGCACGCTACGCCATCGATGCCGCGAAGATCCGCCGCGAGCTCGGCTGGCGGCCGCGCCACACGTTCGAGCAGGGCCTGGCGGACACCGTGCGCTGGTACCTCGACAATCGCACCTGGTGGGAACGCGTGATGAGCGGCGCCTATCGCGGCGAGCGCCTCGGCCTCGGATGACCGGGCGCCTCGGCATTCGCCTGCATGGCGGGTTGAGCGCGCGGCGTTCGGTCGAGCTTGCCCGGTCCGCCGAGGCGAACGGCTTCGCCTCCGTGTGGTTCGCCGAGAACCCGATGGAGCGCGGCGTGCTGCCCGCCTTGGCCGCCTGCGCCGCCGCGACTCGACGGATCGAGCTGGGCGTCGGCGTCTGGAATCCCTTCCTGCGGCATCCGGCGCAGATCGCCATGGATATCGCGGCTCTCGACGAGCTTTCGGAGGGCCGGACGACGCTCGGCATCGGCTCCGGCCTCGCGGCCCCCATCAAGCGGCTCGGTATCGACAATACCCGCACGCTCGATGCCTTGCGCGACACGGTCGCCATCGTGCGCGGCCTGCTCGCCGGCGGGAGCGTCACATACAAGGGCCGCTCCTTCTCGGTGGAGGATGCGAAGCTCGGCTTCGCGCCACGACGACCAGACATGCCCTTGCTCATGGCGGCGCGCGGCCCCAAGGCGCTCGCGCTGGCGGGCGAGATCGCCGACGGGCTGATGATCTCCAACATGTGCCCGCCCGGCTTCGCGGCATATGCCGCATCCATCGCAAGACCCGGGCGCCTCGTGCAGTACGCGCCGTGCATCGTGGCGGCGGACCGGGCAACGGCCTACGCCGCCATCAAGCCGGTGCTCGCCGGCATGCTCAAGACCTTCTGGGCGCTGGGCCAGAAAGTGCCGGCCGCGAAGGTCAGCCTGGTCGCGTATAGCGGCATTCCCGAAGCCGATTTCGCGGCTGCCGTCGCCGGCCCGCCGGCCGCGCTCGACGACCGCTTCGTGCAGGCCTTCGCCGTCGCCGGCTCGCCGGAGGACTGCGCGCGAGCCATCGCGGGCTATGCCGTCACCGATCTGGTGCTGACCTTTGTCGGCCCCGATCCGCTGGCCGAGATGGCGATGCTGGCGCGCTTTTCGCTTGCTCAAACGTCATGAAACGCCTCGCGCTCCTCTCTTTCCTTCTGGTCGCTCTCGCAAGCAGCGCCTCGGCGCAGGATTGGCCCAACCGCCCCGTGCGGTTCGTCGTCCCCTTCCCCGCCGGCGGCGCCACCGATGCGCTGACGCGGCTCCTGTGCGAGCAGCTCACGTCCGAACTCAAGGCGCCCTGCGTCGTCGAGAATCGAGGCGGCGCCGGCGGCAATATCGGCGGCGCGGCCGTCGCCTCCTCGCCGCCCGACGGCTACACCTGGCTCGTCTCCGCACCCGGCGTGCTGGCCTACAACAAGGTTCTCTATCGGGACATGCCCTTCGATCCCGACAAGGAGCTCGACCCGATCTGCCTCTACGCCTTCCAGCCCAACGTGCTGGTGGTGCATCCCTCGCTGCCGGTGAAAAGCGTCGCCGAGCTGATCGCCTACGCCAAGGCCAATCCGGGCAAGTTGAGCTACGGGTCGGGCGGCGTCGGCTCGACCTCGCACATCGCGACCGAGCTGTTCAAGACCATGGCCGGCATCGACATGCAGCACGTGCCCTATCGCGGCACCGGTCCGGAGCTGGTCGACCTGATCGCGGGCCGCGTGCAGCTCGTGCTCGACAACCTCCCCGCCATCCTGCCGCACATCAAGAGCGGCGCGCTGCGGGCGCTCGCCATCAGCACCGCGACGCGCTCGCCGGCGCTGCCTGATCTGCCGACCCTCGCCGAGGCGGGCGTGCCGGGCTACGCCGCCGCCTCCTGGCAGATGGTCGTCGCGCCCACCGGAACACCCGAGCCGATCCTCGAGAAGATGGCCACCGCGATCGACAAGGCGCTGGCCGATCCCGCCTTCCGCACGCGCATCTCGGCGATCGGCGCCGAACCGGCCGGCGGCAGCGTCGCGGAGGCACGCGCCTTCGTGAAGGCCGAGGCGGTCAAATGGCGCGAGGTGGTGCTAAAGTCCGGCGCCAAAGCCGAGTGAGGACATGAGCGACGCAAGGATCGTTGGCGGCACGGACGCCGACCGCAAGAAGCTGCTGGACCTCCACGAGGAATATCTAGTTGCGAACGGCAAGTTCGACTGGCCGGCCATCGAGCCGCTCTGGAGCCAACAGGAGCACGCCACGTTCTTCAACCTGAACGGCCACACCTACAACGGCGCCGCGCACTGGAGCCGGCTGTGGGCCTTCTACATCCAGAACGTGAAGGGCTCCTACTGGACGCCCTACGATATCGGCGGCGAGATCAACGGCGACATGGCCGTGATCTGGTGCCATCGCCATTGCCGCCGCAACTGGACGGGCGCCGCCGCGCCGCCGCGCGACCTCCACTACCAGGGCCAGGAGTTCATGAGCCGTTCGACGCTCGTCTTCCATCGCGAGAACGGAGCGTGGCGCGTCCTGCACGCCCATTTCTCCGAAGGCGGCGTCGGCGAGCGGCCGGGCGGCGTCTAGCGGGGAACCGCAGCTGTCACGCCGCGTTGGCTGGATGTTCAATTTCTGGAGCATCCCATGAAAGCCCTCGCTTGCCTCGCCTTGCTGGCCCTCTCGCTTGGGGCTTGCACCTATCATTCCGAGACGGTCGTGCAGAAGCCGGCGCCGACCACCGCCGCGGTCGTGGTTCCCGATTCGCCGCCGCCATCGACGACTGTTGTCGTTCCGGCGAACTGATCTTTCGTAGTTTGGCGTAAGGCAATGCCGGCGGGAGCCTCTCCCGCCGGCATTGTCGATTCCGGGGAAAGACGTTTGAAAGCTTGCCGGGCTAGCCTTGGCGCATGTCGAGGCTCCGCATTTTCCTGCTCGTCCTGACGCTGTTGCCGGGTCCGGCGATCGCGGCCTCCAACGGCACGCCCCAGGGCAACGCGCCCAAGGCCAGCCCCGCCATCGGCGGACATGTCGGCGGCGCCGTGCCGGTCACCGGCTCGCAGCCGGGCGTACATCCCAACGCCATCGCTCCCAAGCCGCCGGCGCCGACCGCCAGCAAGAAGCAGAAATGAAAAAGGCGGCCACTCGGGCCGCCTTCTCCGTCTTGGATGTCCTTACGGCTTACGCCGGAGCGTAGCTGCGGCCGGGCCAGCGATAGCCGGGCGACGGCAGGGGGATCCTGAGGTTGATCAGCGTGTCCTCGAGCGTCGGGATGCCCTCGGCGTAGTTGCCCTCCTCGCACTTGGCGAGGGCGGCGGGTGGCGTCGTCGAAGCCGGGGTCTGCACGCGATATTCGCGATACTTGTCGCTCAGCGCCTTGCAGTAGGAGGCCGGATCCTTGAAGACGCCGACGCCGACCATGCTGGTCCGCTGGCCCGCGAAGCCGACGATCTCGACGCGGCGGTTCTGCGGCTCGCGCACGCCGTCGCCGGTCGGGACGAGCGGCTGGGTCTCACCCTTGCCGACGGTCGCGATCGCCGCCGACGGGACACCGTCCTGGATCAGGGCGTTCTTGACCGCATTGGCACGACGCAGCGACAGCGCCATGTTGTAGTCGGCGGGGCCGGACGTATCGGTATGGCCGATCGCCGTGATCTTCGGGTTGCCGCCGGTCTTCCAGGATTGCGCCGCCTGGCCGATCGTGCTCAGCGCCTGGGGCGACAGGTCAGAACGGTCCCAGTCGAAGAACACCATGTACGACGGAGCGGCTGCCGGCGCGGGCGGCGGCGGGGCGGTGACGGCTTGCGTTTGCGATGAATCGCAGGCGCCCAACAGCAAGGCGACGCCAGCGACGGCGATCAATGACTTCAGCATGGTTGCGGGCTCCTCAAAATAATTAGCCCCCATGCAACGCGGCGCCGCGCGAAAGGATGCATTTTCGAGAAGACCGGATGACGATCCGGGCGGCTTATCCGGTCGTCCGGTTCGCTCAGGCGCCCTGCAATTCCCGCTGCAGCGCCACCCACTGGTCCATGATCGGCAGGAGTTCGTCCTTTTTGCCCACCGGCAGCGTGAAGACGACCCGGTCGATGCCCAGCTTCTGGCACAGGTGCAACCGCTCGATCTTGGGCGGCACGCGGAACACCGAGATGGGCAACGTCCCGGGGTCGCGGCCCGCATCGGACGCCATCTTGCGGAAGTCGTCGATCACGCCCATCCCGTCGCGTTCCAGCCAGTCGTCGCGCGGGATCCAGCCGTCGCCGTAGCGGATGGCGCGGCGGCAGGCATGCGGGAAGCCGCCGCCGACGATGATCGGCGGATGGGGCTTCTGGAAGGGCTTGGGCCACTGCTTCATCTTGTCGAAGTTCACGAACTCGCCGTGATATTCCGGCTCCTCGTTGGCCCAGATGGTCTTCATCGCCTCGATGCGCTCGCGGGCGAGCTTGTGGCGGGTCTTGAAGGCCGTGCCGTGATTCTCGATCTCGTCCTGGTTCCAGCCGTTGCCGACGCCGAACAGGAAACGCCCGCCGGAGAGCTGATCGATGCTCGAGACGACCTTCGCGGTGACGATCGGGTCGCGCTGGATCACGAGGGCGATGCCGGTGCCGATCATCAGCTTGGTCGTCACCGCGGCCGCGGTGTTCAGCACCATGAAGGGGTCCATGATGTCGTAGTACGGCCGGATCAGCCCGCCGCCCGCGGGATAGGGCGTCTTGCGCGTCGAGGGGATATGGGTGTGCTCGGGGACCCAGAGAGACTCGAAGCCGCGCTCCTCCAGGGCCTGCGCCAGCGGCGCCGGATGCATGGAGTCTGCGGTGAAAAACATGACGGCGCCGATCTTCATGGGCTGCGGTTCCCCCAAAAAAGCCACTGCGACTGCCCTCATATAGCATGCGCATGGTGCAACCGGACGCGGCGAATGAGGTTGACTCCTTCGGCGAACGAACGAAGGAGGCCATCATGAAGCGTCTCTTGTTGCTGGCGACCGTCGCGGCGCTCGGTTTCGGGCTCGCGGGCTGCGAGGTCGGCTACACCGAGCATACGGCCTACGTGCCGGACGACTACGGCTACGTGCACGGCCACACCTACTACTCTCAGGGCGATTATTACCGCCACTACAACGGCATCGACGGCTAGTATCCTAGCCTAGCGCCGCGCGCACCACGCGGGCGATCTCGTCGACCTGCTCCGGTTTCACATGCGGCCCCATGGGCAAGCTGAGGACGGTGTCGGCGAGTCGCTCCGCAAGGGGCAGCGCGCCTCTGCCCAGGCCGAGATCGGCATAGGCCTGCTGCAGATGCGGCGGGATGGGATAGTGGACGAGCGAGCCGATGCCCGCCTTGTCCAGCGCGGCCATCAGCTCCGCGCGCCGCTCCGTGCGCACGACGTAGAGATGCCACACCGGCTCGGCCCATTGCGGCGCACGCGGCAGACCGAGGCCGGGGATGCCCACGAGCTTGTCGGTGTAACGCGCGGCGACGACACGGCGCAGCTCGTTCCAACGATCGAGATGCTTCAGCTTGACACGCAGGAAGGCCGCCTGGAGCTCGTCGAGCCGCGAATTGTAGCCGCGCTCGATGTTCACGTATTTCTGCCGGCTGCCGTAGTTGCGCAGGGCGCGGAGGCGCTCGGCGAGCGCCGCGTCGTCGGTCGTCACCGCGCCGCCATCGCCGAAAGCGCCGATATTCTTGGTCGGAAAGAAGCTGTGCGCACCGGCATCGCCGAGGCCCCCCGTGCGGCGGCCATGAACCTTGGCGCCCTGGGCCTGCGCCACATCCTCGATCACCTTCAGCCCATGCCGGGCGGCAAGCTTGGCGATGGCCGTCATGTCGGCCGGTTCGCCGTAGAGATGAACCGGCATGATGACCTTGGTGCGCGGCGTGATCGCCCGCTCGATCAGGCCGGCATCGATGTTCGGTCCCACCGGCGTCGGCTCGACGGGCACGATCGTGGCGCCGACGGCCGTGATCGAGAGCCAGGTCGCGATGTAGGTGTTCGAGGGCACGATCACCTCGTCCCCCGGGCCGATGTTCCAGCCGCGGAGCGTGAGTTCGAGCGCCTCCAGCCCATTGCCCAGGCCGACGCAATGACGCACGCCGCAGAAGGCGGCGTACTCCGCCTCGAAGGCCTCGACTTCCTTGCCGAGCACGAACCAGCCCGAGTCCATCACGCGGTGATAGGCGGCATCGAGCTCCTCCTTGAGCTCGGCGTACACCGCTTTCATGTCGAGAAAGACGATCATGCGTGTTGTCCGACCTCGCGCTTGAAGGTGTCGTAGTCGCGCAGATAGTCGGCCTCGGCGTAAAGCGCGGAAGCGATCACCATGATCGCCGCGTCCGGCGCGAAATCCGTGAGCTCATGCCAGACCCAGGGCCCGATGTAGAGCGCGCGCGCCGGATCGTCGAGCGCCACCGTCTCCTTGACCTTGCCGTCGTCGAGATGAATCCGGCAGCCGCCGTTCACCGCGATCAGCACCAGCTCGCATTCGCGATGCCCGTGCCGGCCGCGCCATTGTCCGGGCGCGATATGATGCAGCCAGAAGAGCCGCTTGGGCGCGAAGTCGAGCCCCTTGCCCATTTCCAGGAAGTTCACGCGGCCACGCGCATCGGCGGCGCCCGGCACGGCGATCCAGCGGCAATTGCGGGCCGTCAAGGAGCCGGTCATGTCCGTTGCATCGCGAGCTTGCGTCCTTGCATGTAAACGACGCCGAGAAGCGCCACCAGGCCGCCGACGATGTGGTAGGCGTTCGGCATGAAACCGTAGGCCATCGACCATAGCACGGCGAAAAAGGGCGTCAGATTGACCCAGAGCGAAGCCACCGCGACGCCAAGCCGCGAGGCGCCAAAATTGTATCCGTAGGTGCCGAGCCCGCTCGAAATGAAGGCCGTGATCAGGAGCTGGGTCCAGATCCAACTGTCGCCGGCACCGAAGGGCGAACGCGCAAAGCCGAGCGCGATCAGGATGATGCTGCCCAGGATCAGCCAGCCGGTCGAGGACAATGAGGCCACATAGGTCCGATGGAGCTGGCTCGCGCGATCGAACCAGGCCTGGGCCTTGAGCGCATAGAGCGTCCAGATCCCACTGCTCAGCAGAACGATGACCTCGCCCCCGCCGAAGGTGATCGGACCGCTGCCGAACAGGCTGCTCGAGCTCAGGATGGCGCCACCCAGCAGCGACAGGCCGAGCGCCACGCCGAAGCCCGGGTCGAAGCGCTGCCCGGTGACGAGGCGGACCGTCGCCGCGGATATCAGCGGCCCCGCCACCTGAATCGTCGCCGCTGTGATCGGGTTGCTCCAGTAGAGGCCAAGCGCATAGGCGAAGAAGAAGCTCGTCAGGATGAAACCAAGCGCCAGGAAGCGGCCGACGCCAAGGTCGACGCGGAGCGCTCTCCGGCCCTCGACCAGCCAGATGAGACCGGCGAGTGCCGCCGTCGCCACGGCCGTGCGCAACGTGGCCATCGGGATGAGATCGAAATGGCCCAGCATCACCTTGGTGATGGGGAGATTGATGCCCCAGGCCGCGCCGACGAACAGCATCGCGGCGAAAGCGCCGGCCATTTGGCGATTGGCGGCGGTCATCAGCCGTCGCGGCGGCGCGATGCCTCGTAACCGACGCGGCAGTCCTTGTAGACGTCGGGCTTCTCCGTCGAGACGCGCGCTTCGATCACGCCGGGCTGGGCGAGGCAGAGGTCGAGGATCGCATCGACCAGCGTCTCCTGCAGATTGAAGTGCCGGCTCTTCGCCAGGGCGACGATGCCGTCGTGCACCGTGTCGTAGTTCAGGACGTTGGCGATGCGGTCGCCGTGCGCCTTGTCGGCCGGTCCCAGCAGCAGGTCGACGTTCACGACGACCGCCTGAGGCCCCTTCTTCTCGAAGTCGTGGATGCCGATCGAGACCGGCAGCTTGAAATCGCGGATGAAGATACGGCGGGTCATCTACTTCTTCTTGTCAAAGGCGACGTCGCGCGGCCGGCCCGTCAGGTGCTCGCCGCTGTCGACGATCAGCGTATCGCCGGTATAGCTCGGCGTCGCCAGGATGAAGCGCAGCGCCCGCACCAGGTCGTCGGTCGTGACGCCGACCTTGAGCGGATTGGCAGCATGGTCGCGCGCGAAGGTGGCGTCGGTCTGGTTTCCGCTCCTGAGCGTGAGGCCGGGCGCAATGCCCGCGACCCGGATGTCCGGCGCGAAGGATTGGGCCAGCAGCGTCGTCATGCCCTGCAGGCCGATCTTGGAGAGCGTGTAGGTCAGGAAGTCCGGATTGAGGTTGAACAGCTTCTGGTCGAGCAGGTTCACGATCACGCCTGTCTCTTTCGCCCGGTACTGGCGCGCGAAAGCCTGCGCGATCAGCATCGGCGCACGCAGGTTGATCGCCATGTGGCGGTCGAACGCCTCTGCCGTGGCATGAGGCGCACGGTCGAGCTGGAACAGCGAGGCGTTGTTCACGACACAGCTCAGCGTCGTATCCGCCTCGATGCATCTGCCGACCAACGCTTCCGCCTCGCCGGCCTTCTCGAGGTCGGCAGCAACCACCTTGGCCTTGCCTCCTGCCGCTTCTATGGCCGCGACCGTCTCGCGCGCGCCTTCGGAGGAGCGATTGTAGTGCACGAAGACGAAATAGCCGTCCGCTGCCAATGCCAGGGCGAAGGCGCGGCCGATCCGCTGTCCTGCCCCGGTGACGAGTGCAGCCTTGACCGGGGCGGCCTTCATGTTGCGAGCCTGTTCACGCCGGTCTAGTACCATGCACCCATGGAAAGCGTCGATTGCGTCGTCATCGGTGCAGGCGTGGTCGGCCTCGCCGTCGCCCGCGCGCTTGCCCTTGCCGGCCGTGAGGTCATCATCCTGGAAGCCGCGGAGGGCATCGGCACAGGGACCAGCTCGCGCAATTCCGAGGTCATCCACGCCGGCATCTACTATCCCAAGGGCAGCCTGATGGCGCGGGCCTGCGTGACCGGCCGGCGCATGCTCTACGCCTATTGCGCGGAGCATGGCGTGCCGCATCGCAATTGCGGCAAGCTGATCGTCGCGACGAATGCGCAGGAAGCCGAGCTGCTGCAATCGATCAAGGGCCGCGCCGAGGCCAACGGCGTGGAGGGCATGCAGCTCCTGAGCGGCAATGCTGCGACGCAACTCGAACCGAACCTTCGTTGCACCGCAGCGCTGCTCTCGCCCGCGACCGGCATCGTCGACAGCCATTCCTACATGCTGGCCCTGCAAGGCGACGCCGAAGGCCGTGGCGTGATGCTCGCGATCCATAGTCCCGTCACCGGCGGCAAGGTGGTCGATGGCGGCGTCGAGCTCGAGGTCGGCGGCGCCGAGCCGATGCGGCTCAAATGCCGGACGGTGATCAACTCCGCCGGCCTTACCGCGCCCGATGTCGCCAAGACCATCGAGGGTATGCCCGCGGGCAAGATCCCGACCGCCTACTACGCCAAGGGCAACTACTTCACCCTGACCGGCCGCTCGCCGTTCACGCGCCTCATCTATCCCGTGCCCGTGCCGGGCGGCCTCGGCGTGCACATCACCGTCGATCTCGGCGGCCAGGCGAAGTTCGGGCCCGATGTCGAATGGATCGACGGTATCGACTATTCGGTCGACCCGCATCGCGCCGACAAGTTCTACGACGCCGTGCGCAAATATTGGCCCGCGCTCAAGGACGGCGCGCTCCAGCCGGGCTATGCCGGCATCCGGCCCAAGATCGTGCCGCCCGGCGCGCCGGCGCAGGACTTCGTCCTCCAGGGTCCGGCCGAGCACGGCGTCGCGGGCCTGATCAATCTCTTCGGCATCGAATCGCCCGGGCTCACCGCCTCGCTCGCGCTCGCCCAGCAGGTGCGCGACCTCGCGGGAGCATGATCATCGGGCGTCGCGGCCTTCTCGCCGGTGTGGCGGCGCTGATCGGCGCCGGTGCCGCCGCGGCCCTGCTCAACAGGATCGTGCTGCGCGGCGGCTACACGCTGCAGGCCGACATCCCCTATGGCGAGGGCCCGCGCCACAAGCTCGATCTCTACCTGCCCAAGCGACCGCGCGAAGACGGCATAGCGATCCTCTTCTTCCATGGCGGCGGCTGGCGGGAGGGCGACAAGGCGGACAACCAGTTCGTGGGGCAGGCGCTCGCCGCGCGCGGCGTCACGGTCGTCATTGCCGACTATCGGCTCTTTCCCGAGGTGCGCTTTCCCTCCTTTCTCGAGGATGGCGCCAGGGCCGTGCGCTGGGCCGTCGATCGTATCGGCGCCGACAAGCTCTTCATCATGGGCCATTCGGCCGGCGCCGAGATCGCCGCGATGCTGATGGCCGACACGCCCTATCTCCAGGCCGTCGGTGTCGACCGCATGAAGCTGCGCGGCTTGATCGGCCTTTCCGGCCCCTATGACTTCCCACCGAGCGGCCCGATCAATGCCGAGGTCTTCGTCGGGTCGGACAGACGTGCCATCGAGACCATCACCTATGTCCATGCGCCTCTGCCGCCCGCCCTGCTCATCCACGGCCTGGAGGACGACTATGTCCCTGCCGCCAGCAGCGAGCGCATGGCCGCGGCCTGGCGCAAGGCAGGCGCACCGGTCGAGCTGAAGCTCTATCCCGGCGTCGCCCATGGCGACCTGATCGGCGCCTTCGGCGATCTCATTCACAAGAGGGCCACGACGCGGGACGATGTTCTCGCCTGGATCGACGCGCATTGAAGGCTTGAACCGCACGGCGGAAGCCTGTTCCGGGGACTAGTGCCGGCCCCCGGCCTCCGCTAATGCTGGGAAAAGGCAGTGAGCGGGGAAACGAGATGATCAAGACGCGCTTCACCGAGATGTTCGGCATCAAGCATCCCATCATCCAGGGCGGGATGCAGTGGGTCGGCCGCGCCGAGCTGGCGTCGGCCGTGTCCAACGCGGGCGCGCTCGGCATCCTGACCGGCCTCACCCAGCCGACGCCGGAGGATTTGCGCAAAGAGATCAAGCGCTGCCGCGAGATGACGGACCAGCCGTTCGGCGTGAATCTCACCATCCTGCCGACGCTCGTGCCGCGCCCTTATGGCGAGTACATCGACGCGATCGTCGATTCAGGAATCAAGATCGTCGAGACGGCGGGCAACAACCCCAAGCCCTTCCTGCCCAAGCTCAAGGACGCGGGCATCAAGGTGATCCACAAATGCACCTCGGTGCGCCACGGCATCTCGGCCGAGAAGGTCGGCGTCGATGCGATCTCGATGGACGGCTTCGAATGCGCGGGCCATCCGGGCGAGGATGACGTGCCGAACCTGGTGCTGCTCCCGGCGGCGGCCAACGTGATCAAGATCCCGATGATCGCCTCGGGCGGCTTCGCCGATGCGCGCGGACTGGTGGCGGCGCTGGCGCTGGGCTGCGAGGGCATCAACATGGGCACGCGCTTCATGGCGACCAAGGAAGCGCCCATCCACCAGAACGTGAAGGAGAAGATCGTCGGTTCCGACGAGCGCTCGACCTCGCTGATCTTCCGCACCATGCGCAACACCAGTCGCGTCTACGGCAACTCCGTCGCCAAGAAGGCGATCGAGATGGAGAGCGAAGGCAAGACCATCCAGGAGATCGGCCCGCTGGTCGCGGGCGCCCGTGGCCGCATCGTTTACGAGACGGGCGACCTCGAGCATGGCGTGTGGTCGGCCGGCACCTGCATGGGCCTGATCAACGACATCCCGACCTGCAAGGAGCTGGTCGAGCGCATCGTCAGCGAGGCCGAGGAGATGATCCGCGGCAAGCTCGCGAAGGCCGTCGCGGCTTAGGGCGCTTTCGACTTAAATCGAATCCCCTCATCCTTCGGGACGGCCGCTGCGCGGCCTCCTCGGGATGAGGGGATGTCGCCACTACATGTAGTAGTCGCCAACAAAGATTGGCGTAAAGGGTACGAAATTTAACGGGCGCATATGTCCGCAGCCTCCTGCCACCGCGCTCGATCTGCCCCACCGTGCAGCGTCTCCTGCGGTCCCCGCGCTTCGGCACCAATGGCCGTGGATCCGGGTCTCCACTGGGCGCGGAGCGTAGCGCGCGGGCGATCGCCGTCGCGATTCTGATCAATGGACCGGATGGCTCGGGGCTTTCCGGATCACCCTCACCAGCCAGTGGCAGATGACGGCGATCAGCGGCGGCACCAGGCTGATGCCGGCGATGAAGGGGCCGACCTCGTCGAGGATGCAGCCCCAGCCCGTCTTGCCGGCGAACAGACACTCATAGTCCTGGATCGTCCAGACGATGCCGAAGATCAGCAGCGGATTGAGCACACTTGCCGTCAGCCAGAGCTTCCAGCCGGCTGCCGCGAAGCCGAACGCCCACCAGCAGACCAGCAATCCCGTCAGGACGTTGCCAACCGCGACGAGAGGAAAGATTCGCAGCGCGTCGCTGTCGACAAACGCGCCCACGGTCACGCCCGCGATCAGCGCGCTCACGACGTCGCCCCAGACGAAGGCCGGGATGCGCCGCAGCACGCTCAAACGAGGTTGATCCGGCAACCGCAGACCTCGATCTGGGTCACGCCCTGCTTGTTGTCGTGGTGCTTTCTCGCCGCCTTCATGACGCGGTCGCGGTCGACGACCTTCACATCGTAGGCCGACACACCCGGCCCGCGCTCGTCGGCCACGGGCACGAAGCGGATTTCGCCGCCATCGTCGAGCGGGATGATGTCGCCTTTCATCGGCCGGTCCAGGATCTTCGACCAAAGCGCCGCCGCCTTGTCCGGATCGGGATGCTGGATCTCGACACCCGCGAGACCGTTGGTCACGTCCGAACGCGCATGCGGCAGCCAGTTCTTCTCGGCCGGCGGCCACCAGAGCTTGGGATCGGTTCCCGGCGGCGCGATGGTCTGGTCGAGCGAGAGCAGGACACCCGCCGTGTCGGCCGGATGGAAGTGCGTGTACTTGTAGCCGTCCAGGTCCTTCTGCTCGACGGCCCGGATGCCGAGCCCGGTCACCCGCGCCCGCTCCTTCACCGCGTCG
The DNA here is from genome assembly GCA_035501235.1 of Reyranella sp. Classification (GTDB taxonomy): domain Bacteria; phylum Pseudomonadota; class Alphaproteobacteria; order Reyranellales; family Reyranellaceae; genus Reyranella. The sequence goes on along the minus strand of DATJWN010000320.1, from coordinate 6,352 downwards.
GCAACCTGCAGGATCACCATGTAGCCGCCATCGCCCTTGCGGCGCTCGATGTAGCGGCCGGCCGAGGTGCCGTCCCGCGTCGGCGAGACGATCTCGAGGAAGTCGTGTCCCGTCGGGCAGACCACGTTGGCCAGGCCCCATTTGGCGACGCCCGGATCGCGATAGGCGACCTCGATGCCCAGCGTATCGCACAGCTCCTCGCGCGAGCTCTCCAGGTCCTTACAGACGAAGACACACTGTCGAAGCTTCATGGCGTCCTCCAAATTTCTTGCTTTCCGGCCTATGGTAGCGCCATGCGGGCCGTATGGACCATGGGCTTCGTGGCGGCGGCCGCGCTTTCCTTCTGTTTTCCCGACTTCGTCGTGTTTCGCTTCTCGCAAGCCGTGATCTGGGCGATCGCGCTCCTGGGCCTCGTGCTGCTGTGCGGCGTGAGCGGCCAGTTCTCCTTCGCCCAGGCCGCCCTCTGGGGCATGGGCGGCTACAGCGCGGCGCTGCTCTCCAACCATACCGCGCTGTCGCCGCATTGGGCCCTGCTCGTGGCACCGCTGGTGGGCTATGGCGCGGGCTACGGGCTCGGCCGCATCGCGGGCGGCCACAGCCTGTGGACGCAGGCGCTGATGAGCTACGCCCTCGCGATAGCCTTCCCCCAGCTCCTGCGCTGGCGGGTCATCGAAGGCTGGACCGGCGGCGTGCAGGGCCTCTACCTCGATTTCCCCAAGGCGCCGTTCGCGCTGGTGAGCGACGACCGCTGGCGCTTCCTGCTGGCGCTCGCCGTGCTGGCGCTGGGCACCTGGATCGCGGCCAACCTGATCGCGAGCCGCTCCGGCCGCGCCCTCATGGCCGTGCGCGACCACGACATGGCCGCCTCGGCGCAAGGCATCGACGTGGTGCGGCTGCGCGCCGTCGCCTCGGGCCTGGCCGGCGGCTACATCGCCCTGGCGGGCTGCCTCTCGGCCTTCCAGTTCGGCTTCGTCGGGCCCACCAGCTACACCTTCGCCCTGTCGGTGCAGATGCTGTTCGGCCTGGTGCTGGGCGGCATGAATTCGCTGGCCGGCCCGGTGATCGGGGGCATCGTGCTCGAATACCTGCCCGGCCTGATCGCCGATTTCGGCAAGGGCCTGAGCGCGCTCCTCTATGCCGTGCTGCTGATCGCCATCATCGTCGCGATGCCGACCGGCATCGCGGGGGCTTTCTCAAAAATCATTCACCTCTCCCCCGCCAGGGGGAGAGGACGGGTGAGGGGGTAACGCACGTCGACGCCCCCTCACCTAGCCTCTCCCCCCTGGCGGGGGAGAGGAAACGAAAAGAACGATCAGTTCCCCTTGAAAACGGGGGCGCGCTTTTCGACGAAGGCGCGGGCGGCTTCCTTGTGGTCGTTGGTTTCGCCGGTGCGGATCATGCGGGCGGCCTCGCTGTCGAGCGCCTCGGAGAGCGAGCCCTCCTCCGCCACCTTCATGTTCTTCTTCACGTGCCACCACGCGACCCTCGGCCCGGCGGCGAGCTTCTTCGCAAAGGCCATCGTCTCGGCGTCGAGCTTGTCGTCGTCGCAGATACGGTTGGCGAGGCCGAGCTTCTCGATCTGCTCGGCGTTCAGGATCTCGGCGGTGAAATAGAGCTCGCGCGCCTTGGCCGTGCCGACCAGCTTGTGCAGGAAATAGTGCGAGCCGAAATCGCCCGAGAAGCCGACCTTGGCGAAGGCCGTCGTCATGCGCGCGCTCTTGCCGGCAAAGCGCATGTCGGCCGCGAGCGCGATCGACAGGCCCGCGCCCGCCGCCACGCCGTTCACCATGGCGATGGTGGGCTTGCCCATCTCGTGCAGCAGTTCGGAGACCTGCATGCGCACGCGAATATCGTGGACCTTGTCCTCGTAGGTCTTTTCCTGGTCGCGGCCCGCCGCCATCGACTTCACGTCGCCGCCGGCGCAGAAGGCCTTGTCGCCCGCGCCGCGCACCACGACGCAGCCGATGTCGCGGCTGCCCGCCGCCTCTTCCAGCGATTCCGTGAAGGCCGTCATCATGTCGCGGCTGAGCGCGTTCATCGCGTCCGGACGGTTGAAGGTGAGCTTCATCACGCCGTCTTCGACGGATTTCAGCAGGTCGGGCATCGGTTCCTCCGGGATTGCGGATCGCTTCGGTTGCGGCGATGGTTTCGTAATCCAAGCGCCCGCGCAACGATATTCGGCACCGCACGGCGGAACGATCGCAGGAGGAAAGATCGGCCATGACCTACGAGACCTTGGCGACCGAGCTCAATGACGGCGTGATGACGGTGACGCTCAACCGGCCCGACAAGCTCAATGCCTTCAACACGGTGATGAGCCGCGAGCTGATCGACTTCTTCCGCTCGGTCAACACGATGGACGAGGTGCGCGCCATCGTCGTGACAGGTGCGGGCCGCGCCTTCTGCGCCGGCGCGGATATCTCGGGCGGCAGCGGCGCCTTCACGGTCTGGAACGACGGCAGCAAGCCGCAGAAGCGCGAGGCGAGCGACTCGATCACGCTCGCGATCTTCAATTGCCTGAAGCCGATCGTGGCGGCGATCAACGGTGCCGCGGTCGGTGTCGGCATCACCATGTGCCTGCCGATGGACGTGCGCCTGATGTCGAGCACGGCGCGCATCGGCTTCGTGTTCAACAAGCGCGGCATGGCGATGGAAGCGGGCTCCTGCTGGTTCCTGCCGCGGCTGGTCGGCATGCAGCAGGCGCAGGAATGGGTGATGACGGCCGAGCTGTTCGGCGCCGAGGAAGCGCTCAGGGGCAAGCTGGTGCGTTCCATCCACGCGCCCGAGGAATTGCTGCCGGCGGCGCAGGCTCTGGCCGCCAAGTTCGCCGCGAACAGTTCTTCGGCCGTCGCGGCCGCCGTGAACCGGCGGCTGATGTGGAGCATGTGGGGCGCCCAGAACCCGCTCGATGCCGTGACGCTCGACCTGCAATGCGTCGGCTATCTCGCGGCCGGCGCCGATGCGCAGGAAGGCATCAAGTCGTTCTTCGAGAAGCGCCCGCCGAACTTCCCGCTCAAGCCCAGCAAGGACATGCCGCCCTTTGGCCCGTGGGCTCAAGTCGTCGGAACATAGGCGTCCACGCCGCCCGGGTCTTCCTCGCTCAAGGCGATGGCCAGGGCAAACAGGAAGGCCTGGAACAGCACGTCGAATTCGGCCGGCAGATCCAGGCCCTTGGTCGAGCCCAGCGGCCGGTCGCCGCCGGCGCGGAAGAGCTGGTAGCCGGATTTCCTGCTCTTGCGGAACGCGAACGTCTCCCCGCCGCGACTGACGGCGACGCCGTCCGCCGACTGCCGGGCCGAGATGACGGTCTTGCCCTCCGGATCGATGAGCGTCCAGGCCGCGAACGCCCGCTTGCGCCCGGTCGCCAGACGAATCAGCACCTGGCCGAGCATCTCGGCACTCGGACCGCCGCCGCGCTGCACGATGTATCGCCGGCCATCCACGGCGATCGAACCGCCCTTGTTCTTGAGATAGGTCGCGACGGCGACGGGCTCGCCGTTGTCCAGGATGTCGTAGGCCCGTTCGACCGCCACCAGGCTGAAGACGAACGCCTTCTGCGGACGCATGGTGAGCATGGCTGCCTCCCCGGTCCGCCGAGCTTACCCCGGGCACCCTTCGGGAAACAGCCGCCTCACGGCCGCTCGATCAGGACGCGACGACCTTCTTCGACTTCCTGGAGTCGTGGTCGCCGTCCTGCCCGGGCGCGGGGTGATGCCGGTTGGTGAAGTGGGCGTTGCCGAGGCCGGTGCCGATGGTCAGCACGCCCCACTCGGTCACGTCGCGCATGTTGGGCACTTCGCTCAAGCCCTGCACGACGGCATCGTTGTGCATCACCACCGCGGGTTCGTGGCCGTCGAGATGCTCGAGCAGCTCGGCGATCCTGTGCGAGAGCTTGAAATCCTCGCCTTCCCAGTTGCCCGGCAGGTTCTGGCCGCCGCGCACGATGACGCCGTGCTCGTCGATCAGGCCCGGGCAGGCGATGCCGACGAAGGGCGCGAGCTTCAGTTTTTCCTCGCGCGCGAGCGTGGCCAACTCCTTCAGCATGTCGCTCAGCCTGGCGACGGCGGCATCGCGCGTCGGCTTGTCGTCGGCGTGCCGCCAGTGAAGACGCTTGACGACGTCGGTCCGCGAGACCTCGGCATTCTTCACCTTGAACCTCAGCAGGCCGGCGCGCAGGTTCGTGCCGCCTATGTCGGCCGCCAGGATGGCGTCGTGACCATCCAGCACCCAGCTCGGCGCGAGCTGCACGGAGCCGATCAGGCCCGCCTCGTCGGGATGATTTCTGATCGGGCAGAGATCGACCGGCGAATGGTCGGCCAGCAGCACGGCCGCGCGGCCCATGGCGAGCTCGCCGATATGGCTCGCGATCAGGCCGCCGCCGATCACGATGCGCTCGGTCTTCTCCCAGCTCGGCAGTGTCAGGAAACGCCGGATGACCTCGGCGAGCTCCTGGCCGAACTCCTCGACCGCCGTGTGGACGAGGCCGGCGGCCAGCGGGTCCTTGCCGTTCAGGATCTTGTCGAGCTTGGCCTTGGAGATCTCGCGCGAGGCGACCTCGCCCAGCGGGTCCTCGTGGCCGTGATCCTCGAGCTGGGCCCGGCACCGGTCGAGGATCTTGCGGAAGGCACGGCCGCTCGCGCGATCGCCGACGAAGCCCTCGGCCTCGCGCAGCTCCTCGTTGTAGCTGTCGACGGTGACGGCGGTCAGCGTGCGGGCGGCGTGCGGGAAGACCTGCAGGGCCTCGGCGTGGCTCTCGGACATCGTCGAGGCCTAACGCCCCCTCATTGCAAAAGTTGCGTTGACGAAGGGTTCCCGCCTGCCCAGGATGATCGGGTTGCTGTAGGGCGCATCGGCCGAGGCCGAAGGGGCTATGCCCACCTGCTCCACCCACCTCGTAGCCCGCGCCCATGCCCAATCTCGAAAATCTCCGCAAGCAGGCCAAGCTCTACGTGCGCTGGCACAAGGAGCGCTATCATCCGGTGGCCGTCCAGATCCGGGCGTCGCTGCCGCGCTTCAGGGACCTGACCGACAAGGAGGTGCTCGATCGCGACTTCAAGCTCAGCGACGCGCAGGAGCTTGTTGCCCGCCAATCGGGCTTCGAGAGCTGGCAGGCGCTCAAGTCAGGAGTGCAAGCCATGGCCAGGACAGACAGCAGATCCGAACCGTCGCCCGTTCTCGCCGGCGTCGAGGCGCAGCTCTTCGTCGCCGACATCATGGCGGCGTGCGCCTTCTTCACGGAGAAGCTCGGCTTCACCGTCGCCTTCACCTACGGAGAGCCGCCCTTCTACGGCCAGGTGAAGCGCGACAAGGCGTTCCTCAACCTGCGTCTCGTTTGCGAGCCGGTCTTCGTCGGCGACATCCGCGAGCGCGAGCATCTCCTGTCGGCGACGTTCACGCTCGACAGCGCGGCGGAGCTGCGCCAGCTGTTCGTGCAGTACCAGGCGGCCGGCGTCGACTTCCATCAGACCTTGAAGCAGGAGCCGTGGGGCGCGCGGAATTTCATCGTGCGCGATCCCGACGGGAACCTGCTGTTGTTCGCGGGGCCGGCCACTTAAAGTCGCCCCATGAAAGCGATGATCTGCCGCCAGTGGGGCGGCCCCGAGGACCTGAAACTGGAAGACGTCGAGCGGGTGCCGCTCAGGGCGGGCCAGGTCAGGATCAAGGTCCATGCCGCGGGCGTGAGCTTCGCCATGACCCTGGTGATCGCGGGCAAGTACCAGCGCAAGCCGCCGCTGCCCTTCGCGCCCGGCACCGAGGCGACGGGCGTGGTGATCGAGGTCGCGCCCGACTGCAAGCGCATCAAGGTCGGCGACGAGGTCATGGCCGCGCTCGACTGGGGCGGGTTGGCCGAGGAAGCCGTGGCGAGCGAGGTCAACGTCCACCTGAAGCCGCGCAACCTGGGCTTCGTCGAAGCGACCGCGCTCGTGCTTTCCTATGCCACCTCCGCGGCCGCCCTCACCTGGTCGTCGGTGCTCGACGTCCAGAAGGGCCAGACCTTGCTGGTCCATGCCGCGGCGGGCGGCGTGGGCATGGCCGCGGTCGAGATCGGCAAGATATTGGGCGCAACGGTGATCGGCACGGCGGGCGGTCCGCACAAGACCGCCTTCGCCAAGGCGCACGGCGCCGATCATGTGATCGACTACAGCGCGAGCGACTTCCGCGAGGAGGTGCTGAAGCTCACGAACGGCCGCGGCGTCGATCGCATCTACGATCCTGTCGGCGGCGACGTCTTCACCCAGTCGCTGCGCTGCCTGGCCGTCGAGGGCCGCATCTGCCCGGTCGGTTTCGCCTCGGGCACGATCCCGCAGGCGCCGGCCAACATACTGCTCGTGAAGTCGATCTCGGTGATGGG
>DATJWN010000319.1:0-15043 GCA_035501235.1 Reyranella sp. | reverse complement strand
CGAGCGCGCGGCCGAGATTCTGGAAGACCTGCTCGACCTGGGCGTCGAAGTCGCCTTCGCCGACCATCTTGTCGTTCACGTCGTGCGGCACCTGGCCCGCGAACAGGATCAGCCGGCCCTTGGTGATCTCGCACACCTGGCTGTAGCCGCGCGCGGGCAGGGTGGACGGGGTGAACAGCTTGACGGTCATCGGCGCTCTCCTCTTTCGATTGGAGACAGGCTACCGTCTCTCCTCGCGGGAGGAAAACGAATGTATCCGGGTAAGCACGCGGCCAGCGATCCCCACCGGCTGGCCGTGATCATGGCGGGCAGCGGCGAGACCATCACCTATGGCGAGCTGGAGGCGCGCAGCAACCGGCTGGCGCATCTTCTGCGGCAGCAGGGGCTGAAGCGGCTCGACCACTATTCGATCTACATGGAGAACCATCCGCGCTACGTCGAGTGCTGCGCGGCCGGCGATCGCGCGGGGCTCTACTACACCTGCATCAATTCGTTCCTCACGCCGGAGGAGCTCGCCTACATCGTGAACAACAGCGAATCGCGCGTGCTGATCACCTCGCAGGCCAAGCGCGAGGTGGCGCTGGCGGCTCTCGCGAGCTGCCCCAAGGTCGAGCTTTGCGTCATCGTCGACGGACCCGGAGACAGCGCAAAAGTAAGCAATCTCGAAGAGGCGACGAAGGATCTGCCCTCGACGCCCATCCCCGACGAGGCGCTCGGCACCGCGATGCTCTATTCGTCGGGCACGACCGGCCGGCCCAAGGGCATCCTGCGGCCGCTCGCGCCCGAGCATCCGTCGGTGATCACGCCGCTGTTCGGCTTTCTGCTGAAGCTCTGGAAGTACCGCGACGGCATGATCTACCTCTCGCCCGCGCCGCTCTATCACTCCGCGCCCCAGGCCGCCGTGAACCTCGCCATCCGCTCCGGCGCCACGGTGGTGATCATGGAGAAGTTCGATCCCGAGCCGTATCTCGCGCTGGTCGAGAAGCATCGCATCACGCACAGCCAGCTCGTGCCGACCATGTTCTCGCGCCTGCTGAAGCTGCCCGAGGAAGCGCGGCGCAAGTACGATCTCTCCTCGCTCGAGGTGGCGGTCCATGCTGCCGCGCCCTGCCCGGTGCAGGTCAAGGAGCAGATGATCGCGTGGTGGGGCCCGATCATCGACGAGTATTACGGCGCGACCGAGGGGCTGGGCTTCACCGCCTGCGAGTCGAAGGAGTGGCTCGCGCACAAGGGCACGGTGGGCAAGGTGCTGCTGGGCAAGCTGCACGTGCTGGACGACGCCATGAACGAGCAGCCCGTCGGCACGGCGGGCACGCTGTGGTTCGAGACGGCGACGCCGTTCGAATACTTCAACGACCCGGGCAAGACCGCCGAGGCGCGCTCGTCCGACGGCGCGATGAGCACGGTGGGCGACGTGGGCTATGTCGATCAAGACGGCTATCTCTACCTGACCGATCGCGCGACCTTCATGATCATCTCGGGCGGCGTGAACATCTATCCGCAGGAATGCGAGAACCTCCTGATCACGCATCCCAAGGTCGCCGACGCCGCCGTGTTCGGCGTGCCCAATGTCGATCTCGGCGAGGAGGTGAAGGCCGTGGTCCAGCTCATGCCTGGCGAATCGGCGGGGCCCGAGACGGCGGCCGAGCTGATCGCCTTCTGCGGCCAGCACCTCGCGCGCCAGAAAGTCCCGCGCTCGGTCGATTTCGAGGCCGAGCTGCCGCGGCTGCCCACGGGCAAGCTCTACAAACGCCTGCTGCGCGACCGCTACTGGGGCAACAAGACCAGCCGCATCGTATGACCTTCGAGGCCCCGCGCACCGTCACCGACATCTCGGAGTGCTATTTCTATCACGCGATGGACATCCCGGGGCATGGTCCGGTCGCCGGCGAGTGGGACCTGCGGCCCGGGATAGGGGACTATCTCGGGCACCACGACTTCGCGGGCAAGCGCGTCCTCGATGTCGGCGCCGCCTCGGGTTTCGTGAGCTTCCATGTCGAGAAAGCGGGCGCGGAGGTGATCTCGTACGATCTCTCGGAGGCCTGGCCGTGGGACATCGTGCCCTTTTCCGGCGCGCCGGACCCGGCCGTCGATGCCGAGCGCCGGCGGCACATGCGGCGCATCAACAACGGCTACTGGTTCTGTCACGCGGCGATGAGGTCGCGGGCCAAGGTCGTCTACGGGACCGCCTACGACATCCCGTCCGCTCTGGGGCCGGTCGATGTGGCGATCTTCGGGTCGATCCTGCTGCACCTGCGCGATCCGTTCCTGGCGCTGCAAAACGGCGCCCGCCTGGCGCGCGACGCCGTCATCGTGGCCGACGTGGCGCCGCTCGGCCGGCTCGGCGGGCTCCTCAGATCGCCGCGCTTCCAGCCGAACCATCGCGCGCCGCAGCATTGGGGGACGTGGTGGCTGCTGCCGCCCCGCTTGGTGCGCGAGCAGCTCGCCATCCTGGGCTTCCCCCGGGCGACCATCGCCTGGCATCGCCAGCTCTTCCTCGGCCGCCCTCGCTGGCTCTACACCGTCGTCGCCCGCCGGTGAGCGGCGAGTTCATCGGCCTGTCATGCCTGGGCCTTAGCGTCCACGAATGGTCATCAATCCCACGCTCACCAACGCCGTGATCGCAGTCGGCGCCGTTGCGGCCGGCGCGGCGATCCTCGAGGCGGCGCTGCTGCCGGGGCTCGCGATCGGCGTCGCGGCGTTCGTGGCGCCGCGGCTGATGCCCAGGCGGCCGCGCAAGGCCAAGCCGCGCCCGCCGGAAGCCGAACCTACGCCCGAGGCCAAGCCGCACAGACCGCGGCGCTTCCTGCCGGAGAGCCTGGAAGAGCTGACGCACATCCGCTTCAGCCAGTCGGTGATGAAGACCATCACCTTCCGCGTGATCGTCACCAGCCTCGACTTCACGGCCAACTACCTGATCCTGCAGAACGCCGCCGTGGCCGCGGGCCTGTCGGGCATCTCGATCGTGGGCGGGCCGCTCTTCTACTTCATCCACGAGAGCGGGTGGAACTACCTGGTCGGCAGCGGCAAGGTCGCAGCGACGCATCCCGCGCTGGTGAAGACCATCACCTATCGCACCTTCGCGACGCTGGTCGAGTTCACGACCAACTACGTCGTGGTGGGCGATGTCGCGACGGCGGCGCTGCTCTCCTCCTTCGGCTTCTTCCTGGGACCGTTCGTCTACTACGGCCACGAGCTCGCCTGGGAACGCTACGGCACGCGCGAGCAAGCCAACCGCAAGCGCCCGCCCGCCGTCATCATCGACGTCGAGCCGGAGCCGGCCTGATCAGACGTTGAAGCGGAAGTGGAAGACGTCGCCGTCCTTCACCGCGTAGTCCTTGCCTTCGAGCCTGAGCTTGCCGGCATCGCGCGCGCCGGCTTCGCCGTTCAGCGAGACATAGTCGTCGTAGGCGATGGTCTCGGCGCGGATGAAGCCCTTCTCGAAGTCGGTGTGGATCACGCCCGCGGCCTCGGGCGCCTTGGCGTCGCGGCGCACGGTCCAGGCCTTGGCTTCCTTCGGGCCCACCGTGACGAAGGTCACGAGATCGAGCAGCGCGTAGCCCGCGCGCACGACGCGCGCCAGGCCGGTCTCCTTGAGGCCGAGCGAGGCGAGATAGTCGGCCTGGTCTTCGGGCGCGAGCTGCGCGACTTCGGCCTCGATGGCGGCCGAGATCACGACGCTCGGGATGCCACGGCCCTTGGCCCAGGCCTCGGCCTTGGCCGAGTGCGCGTTGCCTGACGCCGCCGAGGCTTCCTCGACGTTCAGCACGTACATCATCGGCTTGGCGGTGATGAGCTGCAGCCGCGCGAAGACCGGCCGCTCGTCGTCGGTGATCTTGGCCTCGCGCGCCGCCTTGCCGTCGCGTAGCGCGTCGAGCGCCTTCTTGACGACCGGCACTTCTGCGCTCGCTTCCTTGTCGCCGCCTTTGGCGCGCTTCTCGAGGTTGGGCAGCCGCTTCTCGAGGCTCTCGAGGTCGGAGAGCATCAATTCGGTCTCGACCACCTCGGCGTCGCTCACCGGATCGACCTTGCCGCTCACATGCGTGACGTCGCCGTCCTCGAAGCAGCGCAGCACGTGGGCGATGGCGTCGACCTCGCGGATGTTGCCCAGGAACTGGTTGCCGAGACCTTCGCCCTTGCTGGCGCCTTTCACGAGGCCCGCGATGTCGACGAACTCGAGCTGCGTCGCCACGATCTTCGCCGAGGAAGCGATGCCCGCGAGCTTGTCCAGCCGCGGATCGGGCACGGCGACGCGGCCCACGTTCGGCTCGATGGTGCAGAAGGGATAGTTGGCCGCCTGCGCCGCCTGCGTGGCGGTCAGCGCGTTGAACAGGGTCGACTTGCCGACATTGGGCAGGCCGACGATTCCGCAGTTGAAACCCATCGCTCGCTCTTACGCTCTATTCTTTAAGGTTCAGTCTCGCCGGTAGATCGGGCGGCGGGGCGAGGTTTGCCACGCGGCTCATGTACTTTTCGTCGGCCTTCTGGCCGCCTTCGGCCAGCAGCGCCGATTCCTCGGCCAGCGCGTTCAGTACCTTCGGCACCCAGCCGTCCTTGGGATCGGTCTCGTCGGGCTCGAAGTTGCGCAGCACCCAGTGCAGCACCAGGTCCTTGTGGCCGGGATGGCCGATGCCGATGCGGACCCGGCGATAGTCGTTGCCGACATGGGCGTCGATGTCGCGGAGCCCATTGTGGCCGCCCGCGCCGCCGCCCTTCTTCATGCGCACCCGGCCGGGCGCGATGTCGAGCTCGTCGTGGAACACCACGAGGCGATCGAGCGGCACTTTGAGGAAGCGCACGGCCTCGCCCACCGCCTTGCTCGACTCGTTCATGAAGGTCATCGGCTTCAGCACCAGCGTGCGCTCGCCGCCGAGATGGCCCTCGGCCACCTCGCCGTTGAAGCGCGCGCGCCAGGGCGAGAAGACACGGCGGCGGACGATCTCGTCCACCGCCATGAACCCCACATTGTGCCGATGCCCCGCGTAGCGCGGCCCGGGATTGCCGAGCCCGACCAGCAGGAGCACGGGAACCCTCGGGTTACTTCTTCGCCGGAGCCGGAGCCGCCGCGCCTGCCGCCGGAGCGGCACCCGCTGCCGGAGCCGCGCCCGCTGCGGGAGCTGCCCCCGCTGCCGGAGCCGCCGCGCCGTCGGCCGCCGCCGCGGGAGCCGCCAGCGCCGCCGCCGCTTCCGCAGCCTTCGCCGCCGCCTCGTCGCGCACGACGGTCGGGGCCGCGATCGACGCCACGGTCGGGTTCTTGTCGCGGGTCACGACCCTCACGCCCTCGGGCACCTTCAGCGCCGAGAGATGCACGGAGTGGCCGATCTCGAGGCCGGTCAGGTCGACCTCGAAGTACTGCGGGATGGTGGCGGGCTTGGTGCGCACGGTGATCTCGTGCAGCACGATGTTCAGCACGCCGCCGCGCTTGATGCCCGGTGCCGCCGCTTCGTTCTTGAAGTGCACCGGCACCTGCACGCTGATGATCGAGTCGGGGCCGACCCGGAGGAAGTCGAGATGCAGAGGCTTGTCCGTCACGGGGTCGAGCTGCACGTCGCGCGGCAGCACGTCGATCGGCGTGCCGTCGACCTCGACCTGAAGGGTGTGATTGAAGAAGCCCTCCCTGTGCATCAGCCGGTCGACCGATTTCGGCTCGACGGCGATCATCATCGGGGCTTGCTTGTCGCCGTAGATCACGGCCGGGATCAGTCCCTCGCGACGGCTGGAACGGGCGCCCCCTTTGCCGGCCCGGTCCCGCTTCCTCGCGATGACCTTCGTCTGCTCTGACATCTCAACTTCTCCTAACGTTGGTGTTGCTCTCGCTCATCGCGATGTGGCCTCCAGGGGTGCCAATCATCGCAATCTCCTTGAATTCCTAGTTGAACAGGCTCGAGACCGAGGTCTCCTCCGAAATGCGCTTCATCGCCTCGGCCAGCAGGCTCGCGACGCTGAGCGGCTTGATGTTGGGCGACACGCGCACGGCTTCCGTGGCCAGGATGGAATCGGTGATCACCAGCTTCTCCATGGGCGAGGCCGCGACCCTCGCCACCGCGCCGCCGGACAGCACGCCGTGCGTGGCGTAGGCGCAGACCGAGCGGGCGCCCTGGTCCATCAGCGCGACGGCGGCGTTGCACAGCGTGCCGGCCGAATCGACGATGTCGTCCATCAGGATGCAGTCGCGATTCTTGACGTCGCCGATCACGTTCATGACCTCGCTGACGCCCGCGCGCTCGCGGCGCTTGTCGATGATGGCGAGGTCGGCGTCGACCCTCTTGGCGATCGCGCGCGCGCGCACCACGCCGCCGGTGTCGGGCGACACCATGGTGAGGTTGCGGTTGCCCAGCGTCTCCTTGATGTCCCGGGAGAGCACGGGGCCGGCATAGAGATTGTCGAGCGGGATGTCGAAGAAGCCCTGGATCTGCTCGGCATGCAGATCCATCGTCAGCACGCGGTTGGCGCCGGCGTTGGTGATCAGGTTGGCGACCAGCTTGGCGGAGATCGGCGTGCGGCCGGCCGTCTTGCGGTCCTGCCGCGCGTAGCCGTAGTAGGGGATCACCGCCGTGATGCGGCGCGCCGAGCTGCGGCGCAGCGCATCGATGGTGATCAGCAGCTCCATCAGATGGTCGTTGGCGGGGAAGCTGGTCGACTGGATGACGAACACATCCTCGCCGCGGACGTTCTCCAGGATCTCGACGAAAATCTCGTTGTCGGCGAAGCGGCGGATGTTCGCCTTCACCAGCGGGAGGGCGAGCTTCGCCGAAATGGCTTCCGCCAGCGGTCGATTGCTGTTGCCGGTGAGGATTTTCATGGATAAGCCGTTGATCTCAAAAGAGAAAACGGCCGCCCCTGGCCGTGACGCGGCGGAACATACCTAAGAGTCGGCGGACTGTAAACGCCCTGAAATATCGCGGTTTTCGCCGCCCCGGTTTACTGGAAGAGACCCTGTTCGAGAGGTGCGCCGATGCTGCCGACCGTCGATCCCCTGACCGCCGCCTTCGTGGTCGCGGCCACCGCCGCGACCGACGCGGTCTATGTGATGTTCACCTCGGCGGTGGTGGCGCGCAAGCGCGTGCCGGCGGCGACATGGAGCGCCTGCTGGTACCTGCTCTCGTCCTACGCGGTGATCAGCTACACCGAGAACTGGGTCTATGTGCTGTTCGCCGCCGCCGGCTCCTGGATCGGCGCCTTCGTGTCGCTCACCTTCCTGCACCGGCCGCCGGGCGGCGCCTCGCCGATCGGCGCTTCGCCGGATTGAGCAGATGGCGCCCCGTCCGGCCGTCCGTCGGGATGGACCCCGGGGCGAGCATTGCATAAAGATCGACTGACGATGCCCTCTGAGGTTGGCTTCATCACCCTGGCCTTCGGATCGACGGACTACGCCGAGATGGCGGTCGACATGGCCTTGTCCCTGCGGCAATGGCACGACGAGCCGATCGCCATCGCCGGCGATGCCAAGGCCGAATCCTACATTTCGGGCAAGTATCCCGGGCTCTTCGACCATGTCGTCCGACTTCCGGCCCTCGGGCCGATCGGCCATGCGCACAAGTTCAGCCTCGCGGAGGTTTCTCCGTTCCGGCGCTCCATGTTCATCGACGCCGACACGATCGTCCTGGGAGACCTCCGTGCGGCGCTTGCCGGCGTCGAAGACGCCGATTTTGCGATGATCGGCGAATTCCATGCGGCGCCCACCGATGAAGTGCACCACGGCATTCCGGTGCGGACGCTGATCCGGGATTTCGGCCTCGATCGCTATTTCTCGAATCACTCCGGCGCCTTCGTCTTCGACCGCAGCTACGGTCGTCGCTTCCTCGCCGAGTGCATGGATGTCTGGCGGCATGAGATGTCGTCGCCGCTCCGCCGCATGAGCGATGAGCTGTCCTTCGGCGTCGCCGCCGCGCGGCGGGGCATGGTGAGGATGGCCGAACCCTATCCCTGCTACTGGACGGACGAGCTCCGGCAGCTTCGCCCCGACAATCGCTGGAAGCCGCTGTGCCATTTGTTCAAGCCGCCGCCGCCCCATGTCATGGCGTGGTTGATGGCCGAGGTGGTCGCACGCCGCCGCCAGAGCGGGCTCGCCTCGCTCTCGGTCAGCCATTGGACGTCGTTCCACAGGGACTTGTCCGAGGGCCGGCAGCTCGTGTCGCTGACGCGACATTGGCTCCGCTCGAGATGGCTCCCGGATGCTCGCGTGACGCAGGGGATCGGCGGCCGCGGCCATCGCAAATGGAAGCATCCCAACCTGCTGCTGGGCGCGACGACGGGGCGACCCCGCTTCTCGACGCCGAACGCAGGGCTTGCCCTGTACGGGAGGACCGGGGACGTGCCCGAAGCGCCGGTGGCCGTCTCGATTCATTGCTGGCCCGAGATCCCGGAAGGTCTGCGCGTCATGGCCGCGTGGGTCGAGCGAGGGCACAGGCCGGTCCTGGTGATCGAGATGCTTGGGCCCTTGCCAGCACACCCGGAGGCCGTGGCTTGCATACGATTCGGAGGACGACGAGCGGGCGACGTCGATTGCGAACAGCCGATCTTCGCCGGCCTGCGCGCGACGCTGGTTTCGCCCGGCTCGCTCCGGGGATCCGTTCTCGCCGCGGGGGCAGGATCGGACTATTTCGCGAGCTCTGCCATCGATCGGGAGGTCGCCTCGGCCGACCAGGAACTTCCGCCGGCAACCCTGCAACGGCCAGCCTCCGAGGACGAACTCTTCCTCGAATTCCGCCTGCGGCTCGCCGGCCTGGAGGCGGATGCCGCCGGGGTTCGTATCGAATTCTCGTGCTTCTTCCTGTCCCAGGAGGCCGAGGAATCGCCGTTCCTCCGAACGTCCGACTGAGGCGCTCTCAGCAGGGCGCCACGCTGTCGATCATGATGATGCGGTGCAGGCGGCGGACCTCGTTCTCCTCGTCCCATTCGCTGGCGCGATGCATCGAACAGCGATTGTCCGACATCAGCACGTCGCCCGGTTGCCAGCGGTGGCGATAGGTGAAGCGGTCCTGGATCATGTGCTGCAGCAGCTCGACATAGAGCTCCTTCGCCTCCGCCTCGTCGATGCCCTCGATCATCGAGCCCCATTCGCCGCCGAGATAGAGACCGCGCTTGCCGAGCTCGGGATGGAGCCGCACCAGCGGATGCACGACATCGGGGATCTTGCGGCGCTCGGCCTCCATCTCCTCCGGCGTCGCCTCGGGAAAGAGGTTGCGGAAGAGGAGCGCCCGGCTGTGCAGCACCTTCAGCCCTTCGATGCGCGCGCGCATGTCGGGTGACAGCGCCTCGTAGGCCGCGATGCCGTTGGCATAGCGCGTATCGCCCTGGCCGTCCGGCACCTGGATGGCGTGCAGGTAGGTGAACAGGCCGGGCTCGGGCAGGTGATAGTGATCGGTGTGCCAGTTGAGGCCGACCCGGGGCGAGCCCTCCTGCACGTTGCCGACCACGAAGATCTCGTGATGCTCCGGCAGGCAGTAGTGGCGCAGCGAATGCAGGTCGGGACGGCCGCCGAAGCGCTCCGCGAACGCGAGATAGTCGGCCGGCGCGAGCTCGTCCTGGCCGCGGAACAGGAGCAGTGTGCGCTCCACGCAGGCGCGGCGGACGATCGCCGCCGTCTCCGCGTCCAGCTCGTCCGACAGATCGACACCCTCGATCGAGGTGCCGACATGTTCGGCGAGATCGGTGACCTTGAGGCCGCGATGGGCGGCGGCCGTGCGCCAATCGAACTGTTCCATCTCGTGGCACCCTTATTGCACGAATCGACGCAAGATTTGTGCCGCCGAAGGACTTATAGCATGCGCACCCGCTGGCTTTCCGCCGCCCTCCTGACGATCTTTCTCGGCGCCGCGCCCGTCCTGGCGCAGAGCTGCAAGCCGGCCATTCCGGACTCCGATCTCGTGGCGCCGCCCAAGCTGCAGATGGCGATCAACCCGACCCTGCCGCCGCAGCAATTCGTCGACGCCAAGGGCGAGCTGCAGGGGCTGAACGTCGAGCTGATGAAGGAGATCGCCAAGCGTCTCTGCACGCCGCTCGAATTCATCCGCATGGATTTCCCGCCGATGATCCCGGCCCTCACCGCCGGCCGCTTCGACGGCATCGACACCGGCATGTTCTGGACCGAGGAGCGCTCGAAGATCGCCTACACCGTGCCCTACGCGCAGCAGACGATCAGCATCACCGTCGCCAAGGGCGGGCCGAAGTTCGCGTCCATCGACGCGGTGGGCGGCCACAAGGCGGGCGTCGAGGTGAACTCGTATCAGGAGCGCTGGCTGCGCGGCGCCGACAAGGAGGCGACCGCCAAGGGGGCGAAACCGATCGAGATCCTGACCTTCAAGACCGCGACCGACGTGATCGCAGCCCTCGCGGCGGGCCAGGTCGAGACGGCGATCCTGATCGACCAGACGGCGCGCGAGATCGAGCGCCGCGGCGTGGTCGAGATCACGGCCACCGGTCTCGGCGGCGCGCCGACCACGATGATGTATCGCAACAAGGCCACGGCCGAGAAGGTCGCGGCGACGCTCACCGCCATGAAGGCCGACGGCACCTACGACAAGCTGTTCGACAAGTTCGGCATCACCAAGGCCGACGGCTCGACCTTCGCCATCCGCGGCCCCGGTCCACAGTAAAGGGGCCGCGGTGAAGGGCTTCAACGTCCAGGATTTCCTCGACGCGCTCTGCAACACCTTCCTGCTGGCCGGTGCCTGGAACACGGCCTGGCTCACCGCCGCAGGGCTCGTCGGCGGCTTCTCGCTCGGGCTCCTGGTCGCCGTCCTGCGTTCGGCGTCGAGCGCGGCGCCGCAGCGGATCGCGCGCACCTACATCTGGTTCTTCCGCGGCACGCCTCTGTTGATCCAGATGGTGATGATCTATTCCGGCCTGCCGCAGATCGGCATCAAGTTCGGCGTGCTGGGCTCGGTGCTGGTGGCGCTGATCGCCAACGAGGCGGCCTACATGGCCGAGATCATCCGCGGCGGCTTCCTCGCCGTGCCCGTCGGCCAGAGCGATGCCGCCAAGGCGCTGGGCCTCTCGCGCGCGCAAGCCTTCGCCAAGGTGCTGCTGCCGCAAGCCACGCGCATCATCCTGCCGGCCATCGGCAATTCGGTGAACGGGCTCCTGAAGGCGACGTCCATCGCGTCGGTCATCTCCATGGAAGAGCTGATGCGGCGGAGCGAAATGGTGATGCAGGTGAAGTTCGACGTGCTCGAGGTCTTCGCCGCCGCCGCCGTCGACTATCTGGTCCTGACCACGCTGTGGGACTACGTGCAGCGCTGGCTGGAACGCCGCTTCGACGCGCCCAACCGCGAGCGCAAGGCCATCGCCCTCACGCCCGCCGTCGAGCAGGCCGTGCAGACGCGCTAGCCTTCGTCATCCGGAGCGAAGCGAAGGATCCTTCGCTGCGCTCAGGATGTCGGAGGGGCGTGCGGATTGGCGACGAACGGCCACTGCGTCTTGTCGGCTTTCGTGTAAGGCAGCAGCGACCAGTCGGGCACCAGCGCGCCGGGCGCGGCCACGTAGACGACCTCGCTCGCGATCGGTGCGTAGGCGGCGTGGAAGTGCTGCATGGACTTCACGACCACGATCTTCTTGGTCGAAGGATCGATGCCGAGCTTGGTGAAGCAGTCGAGGCTGTGGCACTGGCTGCGCTTGGTGTTGACGATCACCGTCACGCCGTCGATCTGCAGCGCCGCGGCGTCACCGATCGTGTTGGTGCCCTTGCGCGTGCCGCCGAACTGGATGGAGATCTCGCGGCCGAGCGCCAGCACCTTGGCGCGGGCGTCGATCGGCGGGCCGGACTGCGGGCCGAGCTTGCCGCCGAGACGGATATCGAGCTCGGCGCCTTCGCCCACCTCGAAGGCGAGCTTCACCGCGCCCGGGTCCCAGAACATGGCGATGGCCGCGTCCTTCACCTTGCGATCGAGCAGAGCCTTCAGGATGAAGGTCGAATCGGAGGCGGCCCCGCCGCCGGCATTGTCCGACACGTCGGCCAGCACCATGGGCTTGGGGAGATTGTGCGAGCTCACCCGCGCCATGGCCGCGTCGAGCGACACGTAGGGCGGCTGCGTCTTGTCGCGCATGGCGAAGAACTCCATGCCCAGCTCGCGGGCGAGCTTCTCGGCCTTGGGCTTGTCGTTGTCGGTGATGGCGATGAGGCGGCTGCTCATCTCCTTGATGTCCGACCACGGGAAGCCGTGGGCGACGGAGAGCGAGAGCACGCCGTCCTTGCCTTCCATGGCCATCAGCCTGTCGACGAAGGAGCGCATCGGCTCGCGCGTGGTGTGGAACACGCCGATCATGCGGCAGTCGAAGGTCGCCATCACCGGCTTGGTGCGGCCCTCGAGGGCGCCTTCCATGACGTTGAACAGGTCGTCGGCGCGGTCCGACACGTCGACATGCGGATATTCCTTGAACAGGACCAGCGCCGTCGCGTCGCGCATCGTGCCCTCGCCGACATTGCAATGGAGATCGAACTCCACGCCCACCGGCACGTCGGGCCCCACGACCTTGCGCACATGGGCGAGCAGGTCGCTTTCGCAATCGTCGTAGCCTTCGGCCACCATGGCGCCGTGGCAGGACAGGAACACGGCATCGACCGGCATCGCGGCCTTGAGGTCCGAGATGATCTCGTCGCGGAAGGCCTCATAGACCTTCTTCACCGTCTTGCCGGCCGGCTGGGCGAAGGCGCAGAGGCTTTCGACGACGGTCCAGCCCTTGGCCTCCGAGCGCTTGCGCCAGACGTCGAGCGGCGCCCCGAACATGGGGACGTTCGCGCCATAGCTGGCCTTGCGGAAGAGGCAGGTCTCCTCGAACAGGCCGTGGCCGGTCGGGATGGAGGCGAAGGTGTTGGTCTCGGTGCCGAGGCAGGCGGTGAAGATCTTTTTGCTCATGGCGCGGACTCTAGCCGAACTGCTTGACCAACGCCCTCCAGAGTTTCCAGGAGCCTGCATCCGTTTCGTCCAGCGCGGTCTGCACCATCACCAGCTTGGACGGCGGATCGACGATGATGCGCTGGCCGAAGGCGCCGACCAGCGCGAACTGCCGGCGCTCGCCCGGCAGCAGCCAGAGGAAGTAGCCGTAGCCGAAGGTCGGCATGGCATTGCCGGGCAGCAGGTAGTCGTCGCCCGGCCGCACGGTCGTGGCCTCGTGCATCCAGGGGGCGGGGATGAGCTGCTTGCCCTCCCAGTTGCCGTCATGCGCCAGCAGGCGGCCGAGACGCGCGTAGTCGCGCAAGGTCGCGGAGAAGCCGAAATGGGCGAGCTCGTAGCCCTCGGCGTCGATCAGCCAGGTCGCGTCGGACTCGGTGCCGATCTGGCGCCAGATCTGCTCCTGCCAGAGCTCGGAGAGCGTCTTGCCCGTCGCGGCGCGCAGCACGACGCCCAGCACGTCCGCCTCGATGCTCGAATAGTGGTAGCGCGTGCCGGGCGGGGCGATGCGGGTATTGAACAGGGTCAGGCCGGCGATCGTGGTGCGCGAGGAGAGGCCGGAGACCAGGTTGAACCACAGTCTGTTGAGGTCGCGGCCATTGTCCTCGTCCTCGCCGAACTGCACGCCGGAGGACATGTGCAGGAGCGCGCGGATCGGCGTGCGGCCGTACTCGCTGCCCTTGAAGCCCGGCACGTAGGCCTCCGTCGGATCGTCGACCGACTTGATCGCGCCGTCGGCGAGGGCGAGGCCCATCAGGAGGCCGGTGAAGGATTTCACCATCGATTGCGAGACGAAGCGGTCCTTGTCGGTGCGGTCGTACTGGTAGCGTTCGACCAGGATCGTCTCGTCGCGCACGACCAGCAGGCCGGTGACGGGATGCGTGGCGAGATGCTCGGCGACCAGCGCTTGGGCCTCCGACGTGCCGGGCCGGAACGTCCACGGGTTGGCGGCGCGGGCGATCGTGCGCGTCTTGTAGAGCTGGTCGAGATGCGTGAAGGCGCCGACGCGGTATTTCGGCGCCCAGGGATTGCCCTGCCGCTGGGCCAGGATGCGCTCCGGCACCGGATAGCCCTCTGATGCGCCCCAGTGATCGGCTTGCGGCCACGGCTCGGCATTCGCCACGCGCCCGCCGGCGGCAGCAAGAAATCCGGCGAGGGCGTGGCGACGGGTGAGCATCACGAGTGGGCCCCTCAAGAACGTGGCAGCGTCGAGATCACAGCCTTCACCACGCGGGCCACCATGTCCATGTCGTCGCGGTCGTTGTTGGCGATGCCGAAACGGGCGACGATCAGGTGCTGCGAGGGGATCACGATCACGTACTGGCCCTTCGAGCCGCGCGCCATGAAGGCGTCGGCCGGGATGCCGCGCTCGACGCGGTAGCGCGCGCCGCTCGATTCGCTGCTGCGATTGGTCCAGAAGCCCGCGGCATAGCCGTAGGGGCCACTGTGCGGCGTATAGGACGCCGAGTAGTCGACCCAGCCCTCGGGCAGGATACGCTCGCCGCCCGCCATGCCGTCGTTGAGATAGAGCAGGCCGAACTTCGCCCAGTCGCGGGGCGTGGCGAACATGTG
Organism: Reyranella sp.; assembly: GCA_035501235.1. Lineage (GTDB taxonomy): Bacteria > Pseudomonadota > Alphaproteobacteria > Reyranellales > Reyranellaceae > Reyranella. Next base: position 578 of record DATJWN010000319.1, on the reverse strand, counting down.
GCTCGCGCCGAGCGGCGTGCCGGTCGAATCGAACTCGAGCGTCACATGCTGCATGCCGAGCTTGTCGAACAGCTCGCGATGGGCGAAGTCGAGCACCCCTTGCGCATTGCCGCCCGTCTTGTCGCGGATGATGCGGTCGAGCTGCATCGTATTGCCGTTGGTGTAGTTCCAGTCCGTGCCGGGCGCGAAGGCGAGCGGGAAGCTCGCGGCATAGGCCGCCATGTCGCGCTCCTCGAACACCATCTGCGCCGAGGGATCGAAGGCGTCGCGCCAGCTCGCGGTCAGCGACTGGCCGACATCGAGGCCGGCATTCATGCGCAGGAGATTGTCCGGCGTGATCGCATGTCGCGGATCCTTCGGATCGGCCCAGGCCGCGATCGGCGCGGGCGCCTGCATGTCTATTTTGCCCTGCCGAACCAATATGCCCAGCAGCGCGTTGGTCACCGACTTGGTGGCCGACCAGCCGATCACCGGCGTGTCGACGCCGTAGCCCGGCGCGTAGCGCTCGGCGATCACCCGGCCGTTGTGCACGATCACGATCGCCTTGGTGTTCCGCGGCGGCTCGCCCTCGGTCTCGC
>DATJWN010000318.1:0-13541 GCA_035501235.1 Reyranella sp. | reverse complement strand
GTCATCGGCGGGCGGCAGCGCTTGTAGTCAAGCGCGAGAGCCCGCACCGCGCAGAATGGATAAGAATACGATGCGGGCCTCGCGGCCCGCTTCTTGTTTCAGCGCCTTGATTCATTCTGCACCGTGCGGCGCCCGCGCTTCGCTTCGCTGCAGCGCTACACGCCGCCCGATTTAGGCGCTCCGCGCCTAAATCGCGTTCATTCCCCCGTCGATGACCAGCTCCGCGCCTGTAACAAATTTCGACTCGTCCGAAATCAGGTACAGAATCCCGAACGCAATATCCTCTGGCGCGCCGAAGTCGCCGATGGGGATGGAGCGCTTGGCGCGCTCGCGCTTCTTCTCGTCGGGCAGCACCGAGGCGCCCATGGGCGTCATGATGATGCCGGGATGCACCGAGTTGCAGCGCACCTTGTAGCCCTTGCGCGCGCAGTCGATGGCGACGGTCTTGGTGAACTGCCGCACCGCGCCCTTGCTCGCGCCATAGGCCGAGAGGTCGGGCGTGCCGAGCAGCGCCGCCAGCGACGACAGGTTCACGATCGAGCCGCCACCCGAGCCGCGGATCGCCGGCACGCCGTACTTGCAGCCGAGATAAACACCCTCGACGTTCACCGAGAGGATGCGCCGCCACTGCTCCAGCGTCTCGCTTTCGAAGGTCGATGGGAACGGACCGGAGATTCCTGCGTTGTTGACCAGCCCATCGAGCTTCCCTTCGCGCTCCAGGATGCCGTCGATCACCCTCTTCCAATCCACTTCCCGCGTGGTGTCCTGCTCCTCGAAGCGCGCTCGACCCCCGATTTGCTGCACGGTTTCGAGGCCGCCCGGGCGATTCACATCGCTGACGATGACCGTCGCGCCTTCCTTGGCGAGAAGTGTCGCCGTGGCGCGGCCGATGCCCGACCCCGCGCCCGTCACCAGCACGACCTTGCCTGCCACCCTGTCCATGCGTTTCCATCCCTCTAGAGCGGCTTCCGATCAGATGGAACCGCGTTTGCGGTTCCATCTGATCGGAAACGCGTTGATCGAAGCACCTCGACCGTCGGCATATTGCGTTCGGCTGATTACAGCCGAGCGCAATATGCTCTAATTGTCATCAGCCTACGCTAGGGAGAGTCACATGACCAAGCTCGGTTCGCTCGTGATCGCCGGTATCCTCCTCGGAGCCGTCCCCTCTTTCGCGCAAAGCCCCGGCACCTGCCCGACCTCGGGCTCGTCGGCGCAGGAGCAGCCGGCCTGGGTGCTGTTCGATCTCGGCAGCGCCGTGCTGCGCCCCGAGGCCAAGCCCACCATCGCCCAGGCCGTGGCGACGGCGAAGGCGCGCCAGTCGGTCAAGGTCTGCGTCGTCGGCCAGACCGACAAGCTCGGCGACAAGAACTACAACGCCAAGCTTGCCCAGGCGCGCTCCCAGGCCGTCGCCGCCGAGCTGGTGCGGCAGGGCCTGGCCGGCAACAAGGTCGTCATCGCCACCAATCCCGAGGCGTTCAGCAACATCAGCTTCGGCAGCCACGACGCCTCGGAGAAGGATCGGCGCGTGACGATCGTGTTCCGGTAGCCGCTACGCCATCTCGATCACCGCCTTGCCGACCACCTTGCGGTCGAGCAGGGCGTGGAAGGCGTCGGCGGTGCGCTCCATCGGGAAGCGATGCGAGATGTGCGGGCGCATGACGCCCAAGGCGGCGAGCTTGGGCAGCTCGTCATAATTGAAGCCGAGCTGCGGCAGCCGCAGCAAGGTCTCGCCGGCGCGGATGCCCATCACGCTGAGGCCCTTGATCAGCACATGATTGGACATGAGCTTGCTCGGACCGCCTGACGTGAAGCCCACGACCAGCAACCGCGCGCCATAGGCGGCAGCCCGCACGGATTTCTCCAGCACCTCGCCGCCCACCGGATCGTAGATCACGTCGGCGCCACGGCCGTCGGTCATCGCCTTCACTTCGGCGACGAAATCGGCCGTGCGGTAGTTCACGACCTCGTCGGCGCCATGGCTCTTCACGATGGCGAGCCGCGCATCGTCGCCGCCCGTGGCGATCACGCGAGCGCCGAGATGCTTGCCGAGCTGCACCGCCGCCAACCCCACGCCGCCCGACGCGCCGTGGACGAGAAGCACCTCGCCCTTACGCAGCGCGCCGCGATGGACGAGCGAGTGATAGGCCGTGGTCGCGGCCACACGAAAGCCCGCGCCCTCCGCAAACGACCAGCCGTCGGGCAGCCGCAGTAGCGTGCCCTTCTTCCCTTTACCGGCCTGCGGCACGGTCACGTATTCCGCGAAGGCGCCGGGCCGGATGCCGAAGATCACCTTGTCGCCCGGTTTCCACGCCGTGACCTCGGCGCCCGCCGCATGCACCGTCCCCGCCCCTTCCATGCCGGGAATGAACGGCAGTTCGGGCTTGTGCTGGTAGTCGCCGGAGACGGAGAGGATGTCCGGGAAGTTGACGCCCGCCGCGCCGACCTTGACGACGACGTCGGTCGGCCCGGGAGTCGGAATTGGGCGCTCTTCGATCTTGAGGACGGACGGATCGCCGAGACGATCACAGACTACAGCGCGCATGGATTCCCTATCGACTCTCGAGGCGACGTTCGATGGTCCCATAGATCAGCGCCCACAGCACCGTCACGATCAGCGCCGCACCGCCATATTCGACGATCTCGAGAAACTGAGCCTTGCCAAAAGGACCGGAGGAATCCCCGAGGATCCGCATCCCCCTGTAAAGAAACACGGCCATCGCGGCGAGCAGTGAGAACAGCGTTCTCCAGACGACGCGGGCTTCTCGACCGTCCTCCGTCGTGATGACCTCGGTGGCTACCGCGCCTCCGAACGCCAAGGCGAAGCTGGCGACAGCAGCAAGCGGCACGTCGACCGAATGCGCCCAGGGCGCGAGCAGCTGAATGCTGATGACGACGACAAAGTAGAAAAATGCCAGACCGAGAGCGAAAGCCATCGCTCGCCCTTTCGGGATGTCTAATCCAGCTCGAAGGCGTTCTTGTAGTCGAGCTTGAGCGAGGGGTCCTGGTCTTCCTTGCGCAGGAAGCAGTTGCCGATCACCAGCACCTCGATCTCGCTGCCCATGAAACAGCGCCAGGCGTCCTCGGGCGTGCAGACGATCGGCTCGCCGCGCACGTTGAACGAGGTGTTCACGATCACCGAGCTGCCGGTCTTGGCCTTGAACGAGCTGATCAGGTCGTGGAAGGCGGCGTTGGTTTCCTTGTGCACGGTCTGGATGCGGCCGGAATAGTCGATGTGCGTGACGGCCGGGATGTCGGAACGCGGCACGTTCAGCTTGTCGATGCCGAACAGCTGCTCCTCGTCCGACGTCATCTTGCGGCGGCGGCTCTCGACCACCGGCGCCACCATCAGCATGTAGGGGCTGTCGTCGTTGTAGTCGAAATACTGGGTCACGTCCTCGCGCAGCACCGCCGGCGCGAAGGGACGGAACGACTCGCGGTATTTCACCTTCAGATTGAGCGTCTTCTGCATGGTGGGCGAGCGCGCGTCGCCCAGGATCGAGCGGGCGCCGAGCGAGCGCGGCCCAAACTCCATGCGGCCCTGCATCCAGCCCACCGCCTTCTCGTCGGCCAGCGCCTGCGCCGTCTGCTCGATCATCTGCTCGCGGCTGAGGCGCGTGAACTTGGCGCCCTGCTTGGTCAGGCGCTCGGCGATCTCGTCATCCTCGAACACCGGCCCGAGATAGGAGCCGGCCATGCCGTCCATGTGACCGTTGAGCTTGCGCGGCTGGCCCATGAAACCGTGATAGGCGGCGTAGGCGGCGCCGACCGCGCCGCCGGCATCGCCGGCCGCGGGCTGCACCCAGATGCCGTCGAACACCTTCTCGCGCCACAGCTTGCCGTTGGCGACGCAGTTCAGCGCCACGCCGCCCGCGAGGCAGATGTTCTTCGCACCCGTCTCCTTGCGCACCGACTTGGCGAGTCGGAGCACGATTTCCTCGGTCACGGCCTGCACCGAGGCCGCGAGGTCCATGTGCTTCTGCTCGAGCAGCTCCTTCTCGGGCTGGCGCCGCGGTCCGCCGAACAGGTCGGCGAACTTGTCGTTGGTCATGCGCAAGCCGGTGCAATAGTCGAAGTAGCTCTGGTCGAGGCGGAAGGTGCCGTCCTCCTTCAGGTCGACGATCTTGTCGAGGATCAGGTCCTTGTATTTCGGCTCGCCATAGGGCGCGAGGCCCATGACCTTGTACTCGCCCGAGTTCACCTTGAAGCCGGTGTAATAGGTGAAGGCCGAATAGAGCAGGCCGAGCGAATGCGGGAAGTGGATCTCCTTCAGCATCTCGAGCTTGTTGCCCTGGCCGAAGCCGAGCGACGTCGTGGCCCACTCGCCGACGCCGTCCATGCAGAGGATCGCGGCCTCCTCGAACGGCGAGGGGAAGAACGCCGAGGCGGCATGGCTCTGGTGGTGCTCGCCGAACAGCAGCCGCTTCTGCCAGTCGAAGTCCGGCTCCCACTTCTTCATCTCGTCGCGCAGCAGGGTCTTCTGGAACAGCTTCTCCTTCAGCCACAGCGGCATGGCCATGCGGAAGGAGTTGAAGCCGCGCGGGGCGTAGGCGAGGTAGGTCTCGAGCAGCCGCTCGAACTTCAGGAACGGCTTGTCGTAGAAGGCGACATAGTCGATGTCCGCCATCTTGATGCCGGCCGTGTCGAGGCAGTACTGCACGGCCTTCTCGGGGAAGGCCGCGTCGTGCTTCTTGCGCGTGAAGCGTTCTTCTTGCGCGGCACCGACGAGGTTGCCGTCCTCGATCAGCGCCGCGGCGCTGTCGTGATAGAAGGCGGAGATCCCCAGCACGCGCATTGGAACGCCTCTTCGCTCAGAACAGCGTGTAGATGAACGGCGCGATGGCCGAGCCCTTGGTCAGCACGATCAGGCCGCCGAAGATCACCATCATGATCAGGATCGGCAGCAGCCAGAACTTCTTGCGTTCCTTCATGAACGCCCAGAGTTCGACGAGGATGGAACCCATTACGATCTCCCCACTCAAAATCAGAATTGGTTTTTCATCGATTGCGGCGGCGGACCCGGCGGAGTCCGGTCGATCCAGTAGCTCGGCGAATTGCGATCGAGCTTCAGCCGCAGGAAGTCCTTGCCCGTGGCCCGCATGATCAGGCCGATCGGCGTGATGGTGACGAAAAAGAGCAGGCCCATGACGATCGGGTTCACGACCTTGAAGATCAGCAGGCCGAGCTTCAGCCACAGCCGGTTCAGCGGCGACAGCGCCTTGGGGTAGACATAGGCCAGGATCAGGAAGACGGCGGCGACCGGCAGCGCCCATTCATAGGCATGGTGGCCGCGCCACCAGCTGAGGCCGCTCATCAGGACGAAAAAGCCCGCGAAGACCTGGCCGAATCCCTTGTCGGAGGAGCCTTTGACATGCTCCTCGCGCGAAAAATCCTCATGAAGCTGGCTGGTCGCCATTGGCGGTCGGGTACCTTGATTCGGGGGCCCTTAACTCTCTGATCGCAAAGGCCAAGTCAACGGCCGAAAGGGCCCCGAATCAGCATTCCAATCAGGCTTTTCCCGCCCCCAGACCATGTTCCAGCAGGGCCGTCAGGGTGAGCTTCCAGATCGCCGAAGCCCGCTCCACCGTGAGCTCGTCCCGCCGGCGCAGCACGATCCAGGCCTCGAGCGACAGGGCCGCCCCGATGGCGTCGGCCAGCTCTTCCCGGGCCGCTTCCGTGAGCTTGGCGAACTCCGGCGCAAACAGCGCCAAAGTGGCCGTGCGCAGCTCCTGGCGGACCGCCAGGCCGCGCTCGATCAGGGCCGGATGGCCCACGAACTGGCCGGCCGCGACCCGGAGCGGCACGACCTTCTCGAACAGCTCGGCCAGCTCCTGCACGATCCAGTCGATGCGCTGGCTGAGCGGCTTGTCGCTGGCAATGACCTCCGGCGCGTGCAGGTCGCTGCGCACCGCGTCCAGGACGGTTACGAAAAGTGACTCGACGTCGTGGAAATGCTGGAAAACCGAGCGGACCGAGACGTCGGCCCGGCGGGCCACGCCCACCACGGTGGGAGCCGAGCTGGTCTCCTCGATCATGGCCTTGGCGGCCTCGATGATCTTGCGGCGGGTCTCCGCCGCCCGCCGGTTGCGCCCGTCGGTCCGGACCATGCTCTTCCCTGCCTCTGCCACGGCGTCGCCCCGCGGCATTACCGCTAATTCACTCATCTTCCGCTTCCCGGTCGGTGTGGGTGGCGAACGGGATGGCCAAATCACCAGGCCGTCGCCTATTGGAGGTCCGTCAGATAGAGACCGACTGCGGCAAGAACAAGGTAAAGACAGTCCGATGACGCTGAATAAGAGCCATGCAGATATCCCCCTCGCCGTGCTGTGGGACTTCGGCGGTGTGATCCTGTCGAGCCCCTTCGATGCCTTCCGCCGCTATGAGATCGAGGCCGGCCTTCCCGAAGATTTCATTCGCAGGCTGAATGCGCGCAATCCGGACACCAATGCCTGGGCCAAAATGGAACGAAGCGAAGTGCCTTTGTCAGGTTTCGTAAGCTTGTTCGAGGCAGAGGCCGCCGAGCAGGGCCACACACTCGACGGCTGGCGGGTGCTGCAGGCCATCAGTGGCGACATTCGGCCGCAGATGGTCGAGGCGCTGCGGCGCTGCAAATCGAAGTTCCGTGTTGCCTGCATCACCAACAACATGAAGCACGGCGACGGGCCTGGTATGGCGCGCAGTCCCGAGAAGGCCGCCGCGGTCGCCGAGGTGATGACCCTGTTCGAGCATGTCGTGGAATCGAGCAAAACAGGCTGGCGCAAGCCCGATCCGCGCATCTACCAGCACACCTGCAATCTGCTCGGCGTGCCGCCGGAACGCTGCGTCTATCTCGACGACCTCGGTATCAACCTGAAACCCGCCCGCGCCCTGGGCATGCGCACAATTAAAGTGGGCGATCCGGACAAGGCGATCGCCGAGCTCGAGGCGATGGTCGGCATTCCGCTGCGATGAGATGAGAAAGCCCGCGCGTCCGATCACGGCCAAGTACCTGCAGAACGCGGCGACGTTCTATCTCGAACGCTATCCCAGCACGGCCGAAGGCCTGCGCCGCGTGTTGCAGCGGAGGGTGCGCAAAGCGGAGATGGCCGACGCGCCGGTGATGGAGAATGTCGAACAGGCCATCGCCGAGATCGTGGCGAAGTTCGTGGCCGCGGGCATGATCGACGACAAAGCCTTTGCGCAGACGAAAGCGCGCTCGCTGCATCGCCGCGGCACGTCCACGCGCCTCATGCGCCAGAAGCTGTCGATGACCGGCGTCGACGCGAACACGCTCGACGCCGCCATGGCCGGCCTCGACCAGGAGCTGCACACCGACCCGAAGCAGCGCGAATGGCAGGCGGCCGTCGCCCTCGCCCGCCGCCGGCGTTTGGGTCCCTTCCGGCTGAAGGAGCGCAAGGAACACCGCGACAAAGACCTCGCCGCCATGGCGCGCGGTGGCTTTGCTTACGATTTGGCGAAGAAGATCGTCGACGCGAAGGACGTGGAGGCACTCGAAGACGCCTAGCTTCCCCATTCAGATGGGGAAGTGCCCCGAAGGGGCGATGGGGTCATGTCGCGGACCGAAGGCCCGCAGTCTGACCCCTCCGTCGCGTATGACGCGCCACCTCCCCATTTGAATGGGGAGGCGAAACTTGCTTTCCTCCCCTCCATGACCATCACCCTCTGGCACAACCCGCGTTGCGGGAAATCGCGGCAGACACTCGAGCTCCTGAAGAAGAAGGGCGTCACGCCCGAGATCCGGGAATATCTCAAGCAGCCGCCCAGTAAGGCAGAAGTCCAGGCGCTGCTCGATTTAGTGGGCGGCGATCCCTCGGAGCTGATCCGCGACGGCGAGGCGGAGTTCAAGGCGTTGACGAAGAAGAAAACCGACCTCAGCAAGGCCGACATCGTGAAGGCGATAACAGCGCATCCGATCCTGCTGCAGCGGCCCATCGTGGTGGCGGGCAGGAAGGCCGCCATCGGCCGGCCGCCGGAAGCGGTGCTGCCGCTCCTGAAATAGGCGGGCGAGGGTGGGGGCGGTGACGATCGGGCGTGTCCGACTCTGGTCGGCCTACGTCCTGCTGGTCTACGTCACGACGCATCTGCTCAATCACGCGCTCGGGCTGATCTCGCTGCGCGTGATCGAGGAGGGCCGCCACTGGTTCGTGTTCGTCTGGGCGAGCTTCCCCGGCCAGGTCGCGCTCTATGGCGCGCTGCTCATCCACTTCTTCCTCGCTTTGTGGTCGCTGCTGCGCCGCCGCACGCTCCGCCTCTCGGCCTGGGAATGGACGCAGTTCGCGCTCGGCATGGTGATCGTGCCGCTCGGCGCCGGGCACGTCGTGGGCACGCGCATCGCCGTCGACTATTTCGGCGTCCGGGGCGGCTATCCCTGGGTGCTGGCCTCGCTGGTCGACGGCGGCTGGACCGTCATCATCGAGCAGTTCGCGCTGCCCTTCGTCGTCTGGATCCACGCCTGCATCGGGCTGCACTTCGCCTGGCGCCTCAGGCCCTGGTATCGCGACTGGCTGCCCGTGCTCTACGCCATCGCGCTGCTGGTGCCCGCGGCCGGCATCGGCGGCGCGGCCATCGCCTTGCGGGACGTCGCCGAGCTCGCCCAGCAGCCGGGTTTCCTGCGCGACTTCTTCCAGCAGGCGCACGCCCCCGACGATCGCGGCCTCGCCCAGCTCGAGATGATCTCCGACAGCCTGATGTTCGGCGCGCTGGCGCTGCTGCTCGCCTGCTTCGCGGCGCGGCCGTTGCGCGACCTCTGGGAGCGGCGGGCCGGCGTGGTGCGGCTCACCTACGGCGAGCGCCGCAACGTCTCGCTGCCGACCGGCCTCAGCGTGCTCGAGATGAGCCGCATCGCCGGCATCCCGCACGCCTCGGTGTGCGGCGGCCGCGGCCGCTGCTCGACCTGCCGCGTGCGCATCGTGGGCCACGATGCGCCGCGCCTGCCGCCGCCCTCGGCCGAGGAGCAGAAGGTGCTGGCGCGGGTCGGCGCGCCCGCGAACGTGCGGCTCGCCTGCCAGCTCCGCCCGCCGCCCGGCCAGTACGTCGTGACGCCGCTCCTGCCCGCGACGGCGGGACCGGTCGAGGCCTATCGCCGCCAGCCGCAGGCACATGGCGGCGAGCGGTTCGTGGCGATCCTGTTCGCCGACATCCGCGGCTTCACCTCGATCTCCGAGGGCAAGCTGCCCTACGACGTGGTGTTCCTGCTCAACCGCTATTTCCGCGCGACCGGCGAGGCGGTCACCCGTGCGGGCGGACGGCTCGATAAGTTCATCGGCGACGGCGTGATGGCGATCTTCGGCCTCGATATCGACGCCGAGCAGGCCTGCCGCCAGGCGCTGGACGCCGCGCGCCGCATGGCCATCTCGCTCGACGAGCTGAACGAGGCCTTGTCGGGCGACCTCAACGCGCCCCTGCGCATCGGCATCGGCCTGCATGCCGGCCTCGCCATCGTGGGCGAGATGGGCTATGCGCGCACCGCCTCGCTCACGGCGATCGGCGACACGGTGAACACGGCGAGCCGGCTCGAAAGCTTGACGAAAGATTTCGCCGTCGAGCTGGTGGTCAGCCAGGACCTGGTCGACCAGGCCGGCCTCGACCTCGGCGACGCCCCGAGCCACGAGGTCGATATCCGCGGCCGCAAGGGCCGCCTTCTCGTGCGCGCGGTGCAGGACGCCGCGCAGCTCACGGTCTTGTCATCTTGATTTCGTTGCTCAAGCCGGTAGTGCAGTGACAATCGTCCGTCACGATCAGGAGGTGGACCATGCGATCGATCCTCATCAGCGCCGTTGCGGTGCTCGCGCTCAGCCTCGGCACCGCCGCCTTCGCCGCCGGCAACGGCTCCAGCGCCGACGCGACGTCCAACAAGCCGGCCGATCCGGACTATGTGAAGGCCAAGGGCCTGATCGAGGCCAGGAACTATGCCGCCGCCCTGCCGCTCCTGCAGAAGGTCGTCGCCGCGAACCCGAAGGACGCCGACGCCTACACGCTGATCGGCTACGCCACGCGCAAGTCGGGTGACGCCAACGGCTCGCTGCAATACTACAACACCGCGCTGTCGCTCGATCCCCGCCACATCGGCGCACACGAGTACATCGGCGAGGCCTATCTGCAGCTCGACAAGCTGCCGGAAGCCGAGCAGCACCTCGCCCGCCTCGACTCGCTCTGCGTCTTCGGCTGCACGGAATACCGCCAGCTCAAGGCCGCCATCGCCAACTACAAGGCGGGCAACAAGCCGACGAACTGAGGGGCGCTGCGCGGGAGCCTGCTCTAGCGCGGCGGCTCCTTGGGGGCTTCGGGATACAACTTCCCGACCCCCAGCGCGGAGTTGATCACCCCACAGGCGTCGCAACGCATATGGCGCGACGTCTTGATGATGCCTCTGATGTCGGTGTCGGAATCCCACACGACGAGCGTTCCGCGACCGCAGTTGGGGCACGTCACTCTTGCCGTTGGATCTGCGGCCAGGATTTTTGCTGCATCAATCCAGGCGCGGGTTCTCGGACCGAACGCGTGCGCCATCCGGCATGCTTTCCCTCTTTCCAGACGTTTTCGCTGACGATGGCGCCCTGATCGAGAAGGAGATGGATGACCATCAGCGACAGCCGCTTCACATCGGCTTCGCCAATCGGATCGAAGAGCTCGCGAATGGCATTCGAGACATAGACGCTGGGGCAATCCCGCAGATTGGCGTGGCCCAGGACATCCCAATAGGCCCACCGGATCTTCTTCAGGTTTCGCTCGGAGCTGAGGTTGCGTGTTGGAGTCGTCATGTCGGTTCTCGATGCTTCGACCGCCTAGAGCGAAAATGCTTCCGTCGGCCGGGCGATGAAGAAGGACTCCCGCAAGTCGTCGCGCTCCGGGCCGATGAGCAAGGTCAGGCGGACGCCGCCCTCGATGTCGAGAACAAGGGCCGTCCGCTCGACCTGAGTTGCCGCCTCGATCGTCTTGCCAAGAAGAGACGGCAGGCAGGCCGCCTTCTCCGAAAGTCTCTTGCCGTGCGACAGTGTCTCGCTGCCGCGGGTGAGCACGATATCGTGGCGGATCAGGATCGTTGTCGCGCCCGACAGTTCGAGCGTCACGTCGTCGAGGCCGATGGCGACCTCCTCGATCCTGGTGCCGACGAGGGGTGACCAGTCGAACTTGCCCGTCCAATGCCCCTTATCGGACCTGATCGCGATGCCGTTCTTCGGTGTCAGGTCGAACCAGCAGATACCGCCGCCGCCCGGCGGATCGTCGCTGGGAATCCACTCGCGCTCAAGCCAAGCCAACGTTTGGGCAGGCGATTCCGAACGGGTGCGCCATCCGAGATGCTTTCCATCCTTCCAGACGTCTTCGCTGACGATGGCGCCTTGATCGAGAAGGAGATGGATCACCACCAGCGACAGCCGCTTCACGTCGTCCTCGCCGATCGGATCGAAGAAATCGCGAATGGCATTCGAGACATAGACGCTGGGGCAATCCCGCAGATTCGCATCAGCCAGGACTTGCCAGTACGCGCGACGGACCTTCTCCAGGTTCCGTTCGGCGCTGAGGTTGCGGGTCGGAGTTGGCATGTCAGTTCTCGCCTTGCGTGAAGTGAATATGATAGCCCCGCGCCAGTCCCGGGACATTGACATCGATGGTCGGAAGGCCGTCCTTATTCGTACGAAGGCTGACGATGCCGCCGCCGGGAAGGGAGACGCTTTTCCCGGGATAGGTTGGTCGCTGGACGGGGCGGCCGAACTTCGACAGCTCTTCGAACATGGCGTCAGCGGCGGCCTGTCCTCCAGGCATCGTCCTTACGGCGGTTCTGCTGCCTTCAGTGCCAATATATCGCCTGCCGGGCTTCAGGTATTCGACGATCCGCCGATTGACCGCTTCGGCAAGTTCCCGTTCCGCGGCGTCGGCGTCAGCTTCGGTCGGCCGTGCCTCGCTGCCCGGCGGATAAGGCGTTCTCTGGGTCTGAGGATCGACCTCGCGAAGCGCTTCGACTGCACGGTTGTAGCGGAAGATCGGCGGTTCCGTTCGCGCGCCGAATCCGGGACGGATGCCGAGTTCACTCTCGGGAACAAATGGTCCGGCAGCGCGCTCCTGGGCGCGCGCCAGCTCTTCCCGGGCTCTGGCAACGTCCTCGTCGGTGATTTCCTGCTCGGGAGCGCGAACCGTCTCCGAGTAGCGGCCGTTGTGCGGCTCAATCTCGAGGATCCGCTCAACCGTTCGCCAATAATTGGCCGTACGGATTTCGGAAATGATCTCGCGCCCTTCGGAGCCGATCGGCTGGGGCCTGCCGCCGCGGCGTCCGCCGGTTTCCTCTTCCACTTGCGCTATCAACGGACCCAACTCCGTCGTCGGCTGCGCATTCTGGGCGAGCACAGTGTCAGTGGCCTTCTGCTCACCGGCCGTCATCTGCGTCCACACCGGAAGCGGCGGGCGCTCGGTCTGACCAGGTTGCGCGAGCCAACTGTTCACCGCCTTGTTCAGCTCGACCTTGGCCTTCACGACATCGCGTTTGGCCTTGCCGAAGCGCACGTCGATGAAGTGTTGGTTCGTCGCCTGCTGGTTGGGATCGTGGCCCCACTCGGCCTCGTTCTTCGCCGTTGCCGCCTGATGCGCGTCGTCGAGGGCGGTGAGCGCGGGGCCGAGGTCCAGCGGGCCGTTGGGATCGGTCTCGGGCAGCGGCCTGGATGGCCCGTCAGTCACCTGCGATGTTCAAGTCCGCGTTTAGGTCAGCGAGGAAGCCGATCTCTCGGAAACTCGAAAAGGCGCTGAGGATTCGCACCGACATCCCGGAACAAATCGACGATCAGATCGATCATGACGTTGTCGGGGCGACGCTCTTCACTCCCTGCCATCAAGGCGGTGAGGTGACCCAGGATTCGATGGACCGCCTCATTTATCTTCCTCATTCTGGGCGCATCGGCGAGGTCCATACCTCCGGGAATGTAAGTTCCCCTACCTTCCAGGGTCAGCCACGAAGCGACCTCGGCCAGAAAGATTTCCTGACGCCGACGGTCCCAAGCGGCATAGCGCTCGGCGAGTTTCCTCTTCAGCTCTTCATCGCTCATTTTGGCACCCGTGGTAGGGAGTTAACGTCAAAGCCACGTTCCTGCAGGATCGCGATCCTGGTATTGCCTTGCCAGACCATGCCGTCTTCGGAGACGATCAATGGCTCTTCCATTCCCGGCCGCAATGACTCTACGATTTTTTCGGTAGGCTGCCGCGACCAATACTCATAGGAGACAGTCGACTTTGTCGTCGTGTCGGGATGCATCCTCCGCAGCGGTGGTTGTGGCCTGCCGCCGGCTCCTGCTGGACGATTGCCCCATGGAGTAGCCGGGGAAATAGGAGACTGGCTTGGAGCAGGTTGAGTCGTCGGCGTCGTCGGCGTCGTCGGCGGAGCAGGCCGGGGGGCGGCAGGGGGCGGCGTAGAAGCCGATGGTGCTGCCTTGGGCGCAGGACCGATTCCTCTTATGGGAACTGGAAACGAGCCTAGTGGCGATGGCACGATCTCGATTATTTTGTGGTGAGGGTCGCTCTGATCTGGCGGCAGTAGCGGATTGTGGATCGGGGCA
>DATJWN010000317.1:0-21836 GCA_035501235.1 Reyranella sp. | reverse complement strand
CGAGGGCTGCGGCGATTGCGGGGTCAAGTCCAACTGCGTGGCCGTGAGCCCGCTCGAGACCGAGCTCGGCACCAAGCGCGCCATCGACCAGTCCGCCTGCAACAAGGATTTCTCCTGCCTCAACGGCTTCTGCCCGAGCTTCGTGTCGGTGCATGGCGGCACGCCCGCCAAGGCCAAGCGGCCCCAGCTCAAGGTCGTGGAGAAGGATCCGTTCGAATCCCTGCCGATGCCGACCATGCGCCCGCTCAACGAGGCCTACGGCATCCTGGTGACCGGCATCGGCGGCACCGGCGTGATCACCGTCGGCGCGCTGATCGGCATGGCGGCCCACCTTGAAGGCAAGGGCTGCACGGTGCTCGACTTCACCGGCCTCGCCCAGAAGAACGGCGCGGTGATGAGCCATATCCGGCTCGCGCCCAAGCCCGAAGACCTGCACGCCGTGCGCATTGCCGCGGGCGGCGCCAACCTGGTGCTGGGCTGCGACATGGTCGTGGCCGCCTCACCGGCTGCCCTGTCGCGCATCGAGCCCGGCATCACCAAGGCGGTGATCAACGGCTACATGACGCCGGTTGCCGCCTTCGTGCTCAACGGCGACATGGACCTGGGCGCCGAGGCGATGATGAAGTCGATCCGCGACGCCGCGGGCGACGAGGCCACGAGCTTCGTCGACGGCACGGGACTCGCCACGGCGATCCTGGGCGATTCGATCGCCACCAACCTCTTCATGCTGGGCTATGCCTGGCAGAAGGGCCTGGTCCCGCTGTCGCTCGATGCGCTGACCCGCGCCATCGAGCTGAACGGCGTCGCGGTCGAGACCTCCAAGCGCACCTTCGCCTGGGGCCGGCTCGCCGCGCACAATCTCGCCGCGGTGCAGGCCGCCGCCAAGCCGACCTTGCGGATCGAGAAGCGGGTCGCGCGCACGCTGTCGGAGATCGTGGCCAAGCGGGTCGAGCTGCTGACCGCCTACCAGGACGCAGCCTACGCCGAGCGCTACAAGGAATTCGTCGACCGCGTCGCCACGGTCGAGAAGACCCGCGCGCCCGGCCGCTCGGGTCTCGCCGAGGCGGTCGCCAAGTCGCTCTACAAGCTGATGGCCTACAAGGACGAGTACGAGGTCGCGCGCCTGTTCAGCGACGGCGAATTCCAGAAGAAGCTCGCCGCCCAGTTCGAGGGCGACTACAAGCTCACCTTCCACCTCGCCCCGCCGCTGCTCGCCGACCGCGATCCCGACACGGGCCACCTCAAGAAGCGCGAGTTCGGCGCCTGGATGCTGCCCGCGTTCAAGGTGCTCGCCTCGCTGAAGCGCCTGCGCGGCACGGCCTTCGACCTCTTCGGCTACACTGCCGAGCGCAAGATGGAGCGCCGCCTGATCGGCGAGTACCAGTCGACCATCGACGCGGTCCTGACGACGCTCGACCAGACCAACCATTCGACCGCCGTCCGCATCGCCGAGGTGCCGGAGTCGATGCGCGGCTACGGCCACGTGAAGGAGAAGAACGTACTGGCCGCGAAAGCGCGCGAGGCCTCGCTGCTCGCCAGCTACCGCACGCCGGCAACGGAGAAGCAGGCGGCCGAATAGTAGCGACTTCTTCCCCATTCAAACGGGGAAGTGCCCGCGTCTTCGCGAGCGATGGGGTCATGGCGCGGGCGAAGCCCGCAGTTTGACCCCTCCGTCGCGTAAGACGCGACACCTCCCCATTTGAATGGGGAGGAGAGCCAAAAAGCTGCGGGACGCCTACGCTCCCGAATGGGGTTGGGGAAGGAGCGCAGACGTCCCGGCTTCGCCGCCGTCGCGAAGGGAGGGTTGCGACGGCGCTTGTTGTCGCTATAGGCCCGTTGCCCTGTTGATAAAAAGCATAATCTACACCCGATAGTTGCATCGCCGGTGATGCAACAAAATGGGTCAGCGCGGGCGGACGGCCACTCCCATCCGGGCGCGCACCTCGGCGGGCACGCGGTAGTCCTTCAGCACCTGCTCGGTGAAGCGGAAGCCGATGCAGTCGCGCTGGACGACGAAGTGCCACAGCGCGTAGCCGGCCGCATCGACGAGACGCTTGCGCTCGGGATCGCGGCGGTCGCCTTGCGCCGCGTCGAAGGCCGAGAGCGCATCGAGCGCCGCGCGCAATTCCCGCGACAGGCGGCCGATGGTCGAGGCCTGCTCCTCCTGCAGCTCGTGCTGCAGGACATCCCAGCCGGTCTTGAGCCGCGGCGGCGCGGCCACGGTCAGGCCCGGCCGGACTGGTGCGAATAGGAGGCGAGGTCGAAGCGGCGGCCGAGGCCGCTCTTGCGGCCGAGCGTGTCGAGCGCCTTCTGCCACTTGGCCTCGAAGTCGGCGTCGAACACGAGGCCCGAGTCGCTGTCGACCACCAGCCAGGCATTGTCCTGCAGCTCGCGGTCGAGCTGGCCGGGCGCCCAGCCGGAATGGCCGAGCGCCAGCCACGCATTCTTCGGCCCCGTGCCGACCGCCATGTCCTTCAGGATCTCGAGCGAGGCCGTGAGCGCCATGCCGCCCTCGATCAGCAGCGTCTCCTCGCGCGTGTAGTCGGCCGAGTGCAGGACCAGCCCGCGCGAGGTCTCGACCGGGCCGCCGAACAGGACCGGCGTCTCGGAGGCGGGCTTGGGCACCTCGATGCCGAGCTGCTTGTAGACCTGGCCGAGCGGCAGGTCGTCGACCTTGTTGTTCACGATGATGCCCAGCGCGCCGTCGTCATCGTGCTTACAGATGAACACGACGCTCTTCTGGAAGCGCTCGTCCGGCATGGACGGCGAGGCGACCAGGAAGCGGCCCACCAAAGTCGCTGGAGGAGTGGCCGCAGGCGAAGACGCTGACGACGACATGGGCATGTTCCTATGCTCCACCAAATCCATGGGGATTGTCCGGGCAAAGATCAAGATGTGGCGAGCAAACTCGATACCAAACACACAAATAGACCGCGCCGGTGGACAAAATACGACCCGCGACCTACCGTCCGGCCTCCATTCGAGGAGAGCGAGAGACATGGTCAAAGTCGGAGACAAGGTGCCGAGCGCCACGCTGCGCACGATGGGCCCCGAGGGCCCCAAGCCCGTCACCACCGAGGAGCTGTTCGCTCCGGGCAAGAAGGTCGTGGCCTTCGCCCTGCCCGGCGCCTTCACGCCGACCTGCTCGGCCAAGCACGTACCGGGCTTCGTCGGCGACTACGACAAGCTCAAGGCCAAGGGCGTCGACACGATCGCCTGCATCTCCGTGAACGATGCCTTCGTCATGGGCGCCTGGGGCAAGGACCAGAAGGCCGACGGCAAGGTCATGATGCTGGGCGACGGCAACGGCGAGTTCACCGAGGCGATGGGCCTCACGCTCGACGGCACCAAGAACGGCATGGGCAAGCGCAGCCAGCGCTACGCGATGATCGTGCAGGACGGCAAGATCAAGGACCTGTTCGTCGAGAAGCCGGGCACCTTCGAGGTGTCGTCGGCCGAGAACGTGCTGAAGCACCTGTAACCCGAGAGGAGAGAGACACATGGCTAAAGTCGGCGACAAGGTTCCGAGCGCCACGCTGCGCGAGCTCGGGCCGGAGGGGCCCAAGCCCGTCACCACCGAGGAGCTGTTCGCTCCGGGCAAGAAGGTCGTGGCCTTCGCGCTGCCCGGCGCTTTCACGCCCACCTGCTCGGCCAAGCACGTGCCGGGCTTCGTCACGGACTTCGACAAGCTGAAGGCCAAGGGCGTCGACACGATCGCCTGCATCTCCGTGAACGATGCCTTCGTCATGGGCGCCTGGGGCAAGGACCAGAAGGCGGGCGACAAGGTCCGCATGCTGGGTGACGGCAACGGCGAGTTCACCAAGGCGATGGGCCTCGAGATGGACGGCTCCAAGTTCGGCCTCGGCACGCGCAGCCAGCGCTACGCGATGATCGTGCAGGACGGCAAGATCAAGGACCTGTTCGTCGAAAAGCCCGGCGCCTTCGAGGTCTCGTCGGCGGAGTATGTGCTGAAGCACCTCTGATCCGCGACTGAGCGAACGAACCGCAGCAGCGGGGCCGAAAGGTCCCGCTGTTTGCGTTTGGGCGCAGTGCCCTCACTTGGCCAGACGCCGAGCAATCTCAGCCTTCACCAAGTCGCGCCTGCCGCGAATCTCCTGGACCCAGTCAGTAGGCAAAACGCCGTCGATAACTCTCAGACAATCTTCCCAAGCCGTCACCGCTTGCTCCAAATGCGATGTGCCGATTTCCCTTGCCCCGAGCACTGCAAGCGCAGTGCCGAGATTATCCTGCGTCCTGGCCCAATCAAATGGCGCCCGTTCGCGCGTAAACTCCTCCAGCGCCGCGCGAATATCTGCCACCGCCTCCGCCAAACGCGCCGTCCCGCTCTCGCGCTCGCCGAGCGCCCTAAGTGCATTGCCGAGATTGTTCTGCGTTGCGGCCCAACGGAGCGGCACCCGTTCGCGCGTCTGTTCCTGCAGCGCCGAGCGAAAGGCCGCCACAGCCTCCTCCAAACGCGCCGTCCCGCTTTCGCGCTCCCCCATTGTCCCAAGCGCGGTGCCGAGATTATTCTGCGCTAGGGCCCAATACAGCGGCACACGTTCGCGCGTAAGCTCCAGCAGCGCCGCACGAAAGGCCGCCACGGCCTCCTCCAAATGAGCCGTTCCGCTCTCACGCGCTCCGAGTTCCTTAAGTGCATCACCGAGATTATTCTGCGTTCCGGCCCACTCGAATGGCACCCGTTCGCGCGTAAGCTCCTGCAGTGCCGCGCGATAGGCTGCCACCGCCTCCCCCAAACGCATCGTTCCGCTCTCGCGTTCCCCAAGCGTCGCAAGTGCAGTGCCGAGATTATTCTGCGTCTTGGCCCACTCGAGCGGCACATGTTCGCGCGTACGCTCCTGCAGCGCTGCACGATAGGCCGTCACTGCTTCCTCCAAACTCGCCGTTCCCGTCTCGTGCTCCCCAATTGTCCTAAGTGCATTGCCGAGATTGTTCTGCGTCTCGGCCCACTCGAGCGGCACCCGTTCCCGCGTCCGCTCCTGCAGCGCCACACGATAGGCCGCTATGGCATTGGCTAGAGCCGGATTGTCGCCGAAGTCTCGCCCTTGAGTTTGCCAACTGCCGCCGGCAGAGTTCCAATCTGCGCCCCGTGCACTACGATCTTCTGCCGGGAGCAACTTGGCGGCTTGTTCAAATAGACGTGCGGCCTCTGCAAAGCGCAATCGAGCTGCCTCGACCTTGGCCTGTTCGCGAACGAGGCCGGCTTCTTCGCGCTGCTGTTCTTCCAAGACATGAGCGACCTTTTCCCGCTTGGCTCGCACCAGAAGCCGCGCCTCCTCGAGCTTGGCCCGCGCGAGGTCATGATTGGGAGCGCCTTGTAGGGCCGCCGCTGCCACCTCGCGCAAGGCCTGCACTTCCAAATCGTTGACCCGGAACGCGCGGATTTCCTCCAGGAGGCGCACATGTTCCCGCGCGATCTGTGCGAACCGATCTGCCAGTTCGTCGCTATTGACGGGCTGCTCGTGCAGGATTTCGAGAAAGCGCGCGACCGCCTCGACGGAGAATCCGCTATTCGCTGGGACGATCGCGTTCAACTTGGCCAGCAGAACCGCCCGGTCGCCTGCCGCCGGCGATGCCGCAAGCTTCACCAGTTCGACGACCTGCTCGTGCGGCATGCCACAAATGACGGTAACAGTGCTGTTCTCGACGTTCCCCTTGGCCACCGACGAGCAATTGGCATCCAGACGGTCGCCCAGGATCTGCGCCGACGCGCGCCCTGCCGGGATCGCCAGCGACAGGACGGCCAACAGCCCGAAGAGGCGCGCGAACGGCATCGGCTCTCCTACTTCAAGGGCTCGATGTGGATCTGGCTGTTGGTCACGTTGCCGCCGACATAGGAGCCGTTGCGGACATCAATGCGGGGGCCGCCGAGGGCAGCGTAGCCCAGCAGCAGCAGGCCGGCCGCGGCGAGCACGAGGACAGGCTTTGGAATCCCGCCGCGCTGGATGATCACGTTCCCCGCTATGCTCACATTGCCAGCGGCCGCGATCCCGGTCTCTGCGGCGGCAGCCGTCGGTGCGGAGGGCCGCTTGCCGCGATGCTCCAGGAAGTACCTCGCCACGACCCACACGCCGCTCGCCACAGTGGCGAGCCCGCCGCCGAGCCACGCCAGCAGCTGCTCATGATGCTCGATCCAGTCGATCATTCGACGCCCCCGCGCCCACACTATCGAAGTGTAGTACGGAACGTCGCCACAACCAACGGCGCAGCCCATCAATCGAGCTTGATGTCCTGTTCCTTGATGATCGCGCCCCACTTCGCGGTCTCGTCGCGAATGAGATTGGCCATCTCCTTCTGGCCGCGGAAGATCGGGAAGTAGCCGAGGCCGAGCAGGAGCTTAGCGATCTCCGGATCGTTGACGGCTTTGGCGTAAGCGCCTTCGAGCCGGTCGAGGATCGCAGGGCTGGTGCCGATCGGCGCCACGACGCCGCCCCAGGAGACGACGACGAGGTTGGGATAGCCCTGCTCGATGCCGGTCGGCACGTCGGGCAGCGCGGGATGGCGCTTGGGCCCAAGGATGGCGATGACGCGGATCCTGCCAGCATCGACCTGGCCCTTGTACATGCCGTAGGCCGAGACCATGAGCTGCACGCGGCCGCCCAGCATGTCGTTCAGCGCCGGCCCGCCGCCGCGATAGGGCACGTGCATGAAATCGGCGCCGGTCTGCTGGCGGATGACCTCGTAGCTCAGGTGATCGACGCTGCCCATGCCGCCCGAACCGAAATGGAGCTGGCCGGGCTTGCTCCTGGACAGCGCCACCAGCTCGCCCAGGTCCTTCGCCGGCAGATCGGCCGGCACGACCACCACGACCGGCGAGTCGGCGACGGTGCAGACGGGTGCCAGGTCGCGCTCCACGTTGGTCGTCATGGTCTTGTAGAGCAGCGGATTGGTGACCACGACGCTGCTGTTGATGTGGCCGAGCGTGTAGCCGTCGGGCGCGCTCTTGGCGACGGCCTCCAGCCCTAGCGCGCCGTTGGCGCCACCCTTGTTGTCGATCACGAAGGACTGGCCGAGCTGCTGGCCGGCCGATTGCGCGAACGGCCGCGCGACCAGGTCGGTGCCGCCGCCCGGCGGGAAGCCGACGATGACCCGCACGGGATGGCTCGGATATTGATCCGCCCAGGCGCGCGACAGCGGCAGCGCGGCGAGCGCCGACGCCAGCAGAGTCCGGCGATGCATGTTGCTAGGCCGCGATCTGCTCGACGGTCGGTGCGTCGCCCGCGAGAGTCGTCCGGCGCATGTCACGGACCTCGGTGCGGTCGAAGCGGCGGGCGCGGTGCATGGTGGTGCGGTTGTCCCACATCACCAGGTCGTGCAGCCGCCATTCGTGCGAGTAGACGAACTCGCGCTGCGTCGCGTGCTCGGTGAGGTCGCGCAGGAAAGAACGTGCCTCGGGGACCGTCCAGCCTTCGATGGCGCCGGCGTGACTCGAGAGGAACAGCGACTTGCGCTTGCTGGCGGGATGCACGCGCACCAGCCGCTGGCGAACCGGGCGGAAGCCCTCGATCTCCTCGGGCGTGAAGTCGCTGAAGCCGATCGCGCCGCGCGAATGCAAGAGCGAGTGCTCGCAGATCAGATCCTCGACCTCTTCCTTGGTGCGCACGTCCAGCGCGTCATAGGCCGCGCGCATGTCGGCGAACTCGGTGCGGCCGCCCCAGGACGGGATGGCGCGCGCCGACAGGAGCGAGAACTTGGCCGGGATCTCCGCGTACGAGGAGTCGGAATGCCACAGCCGATCGCCCAGCTTGAAGAACCATTGTCTGTCGTCTGCGGAGATGATCCGTCCGTTCTTGTCGAGATTGGAGAGATCGCCCATGCCCGCGCCCAGCCGCGATTCCGACGGCTTGCGGATGTTGCCCGGCCGCTTCTTGACCTCGAGCGGGCCGAAGTTCTTGGAGAAGGCGATCTGCTGCTCGTCGGTGATGTTCTGGTCGTGGAAGACCAGCACGCCCAGGCGATCCATGCCGTCCTCGATGGCGACGGCGTCCTCCCGGCTGATCGGCCTCGTGAGGTCGACGCCCGACACCTCGCCCGCGAACACCGGATGGAGCTGCTTGATGGTGACCGCCACATCGACCTCCCTGCGCGGACCGGACCGCCGCCGCAGCATACTACGATGCCGCTGCGTGCTATACTTCGGGTAGCGAGAAGAGGAGCGAAAGTGCGCGGCAGGGTCTCCTCTCGTGTCCTGATTGTCCTGGTGCTGGCCTGCGGGGCCGCCCTCCCCGATCGCGGCGCCCGCGCGCAGCCTGCGATCGCCATCGCGGCCGACTACAAGGCCGACGCCTCCTTTCTGTCGCCCGCGCCCGACGGCGCGACCTCGCTGCTGCTCCTGTCGCGGCCGGTCTCGCCGGACACCGCGAAGCCGTCCGCCCTGCCGCCGCGGCTCGAGCTCCTGTCGTTCGACGCCGCCGGCTCGGCGACCCGGCGCGTCCAGGTCGATCGCGCCGTCGCCGACGCCATGGCGGCGGACGGCCCCTCCCGGTGCCAGCAGTTCGCGACGGCGGCGAAGGATGGCGGCTTCGTCGTGATCACGTCGAAGGGCTACGAGAAGACACCGCTCGCCGTCCTCGCCACCGTGTTCGTGCTGGCGCCCGACGGCGGCGTGCGGCGCACGATCGACATCGGCCATCCGGCCTTCGCGACCGACGAATTTCGGAAGCGATGGGACGTCGGCCTGTGCGTGAGGATCGCCTCGCCGGGACCGGACGGCTCGCTGCTGCTCACGGGCTCCTATGTCGCGAGCCTGGGGATCGGCGACGAGCACCCCTGGTGGGCCGTGTTCGATGCCGGCGGCCGCGAGATCGCGCAGGCCGGCCGCGAGGACGAGGCGGGCGACATCATCGCGGCGCGGCGCGGCGAAGACGGCAAGCTGTCGACCGTCCGGCAGGTGCACCACGATTCGCAGCGCGTCGGGCGGCTGTCGACCGATCTCTCCCTGCGTCTCCAGCCGCGCACCGGTGCGCCGCCCAGAACCATCGTCCTGGAGAAGAACGAGTTCCTCAGCCGCGCCGTCTTCACGGCCGGCGAGCTGGCCGTCGTGTCGATCAGCAATCGGTGGACGAAGGAGTGCTCCTTCACGATCGGCTTCTATTCGCTGGACGGCCGCCGCCTCCGGTCGAGGCCCTATCTCGGCGCGGTGCGCCCACCGGCCTGCGATGCGCCACCGGGCGACGGCATGCCCGACGGGCTGAAGGCCGACGGCGAGGGATTCCTGGCCGAGATCGAGCAGAGCTACGACGGCAGCGCGCCGGTGCTGGCCCGCTTCGATCGCGAGGGCCGTGTCGCGTGGCGCTCGCCGCACGTGAGATATCCGGCCGTCGCACGGCGGGCGAACGGCGCTCTCGTGGCGATCGAGGAGACGCCCGCGGGACTCCTCCTGCGCGACCTGCCCTAGAACGGCATCGCCGACGGATTCTTCTCGCAGAGCTTGTCGTTGTTCTTGGTCACCCAGGTCGGGCGCTTGCCGGGGCTCTCGGTGCAGGTCGTGGAACTGTCCTGGCGATAGCAGAAGGATGCGCCGACGGAGAAGAGATTGCCGTTCCAGAAGCAGTAGAAGTTCATGTCCTCTTGCGTCAGGCCGCGATAGCCGCCGGCCCATCCGGTCTTGGGCGTCCGCTCCTGCGCCCCGGCCATCGCGGGCAGCAGCAGGCCGATTGTCATCAGGATCAGGGCAGCCGCGCGCATCGTTGTCCCCCTCGTCGATACGGACGGCCCCGATGCTACGCCGCCGATGAAGCGGGCGATAGACGCCGTTCGCGGCCTGTCGGCGGGACCGGGCGCCCTGTATGAAGGGCGGATGCTCATCGCCCAGCTTTCCGACCCGCATGTCCGGCCCCAGGGCATGCTCTACCAGGGCGTGGTCGATTCCAACGCCATGTTCAGGGCGGCCATCGCCCAGGTGAACGGGCTCGATCCGCAGCCCGACGTCGTGCTGCTGACGGGCGATCTGGTCGACAAGGGAACGCTCGACGAATACGAGATGCTGCGCGGCCTGCTGGCGCCGCTCCGCGCGCCCTTCCTCGCCATCCCGGGCAACCACGACGAGCGGGAAGCCTTCCGCTGGACCTTCTTCGACCAGCCCCATACGCCGAGCGAAGGTCCGATCAATTACGTGGCCGACGGGTTCGGGCCGCTGCGCATCGTGGCGGTCGACGTCACCCTCCCCGGCCTGCATCACGGCGACTTCGACGAGGACCACGCCCAGTGGCTCGATCGCGTGCTCGCCGCCGAGCCCGAGCGGCCGACGCTGATCATGCTGCATCATCCGCCGTTCGAGTGCTCGGTGCCCTATATGGACACCTATATCTGCCGCAACGGCGAGCGCCTGAAGGACGTCGTTGCCCGGCATCCCACGGTCGAGCGCATCGTGTGCGGCCACGTGCATCGGCACATGCAGCTCCGCTTCGGCGGCACGCTCCTCTGCACCGCGCCCTCGACGACGACCGCCATCGCCTTGCAGTTCCGGCCCGATGCCGAGCCGCAATCCTGCGTCGAGCCGCCCGCCTTCCTGCTGCATCACTGGCGGCCGGAGGTCGGGCTGATCACGCATCTCCTGCCGATCGGCACCTTCGCCGGACCCTATCCCTTCGCCTAGGGCGTTGCTAAGGTCGCGTCGTGATACGCATCGCGCTCGCGCTCCTGATCTTCGCCCTGCCGGCGCATGCCGAATGGACCACGGCGCAGCGCACCACCTTCCTGCGGGACTGCACCAGCTCGTGCGAGGGCGGCTTCGCGCCGAACGATCCCCTCAAGACCAAGTGCGGCGGAGTCTGCCGCTGCGTGGCCGAGCAGGCCGAGACCTTCATGACGCCGGCCGACTACGACCGCGTCGACGCGGCGAACCAGGCCAACCGCAAGGACCCCCTGCGGGATCGAATGGACGCGCTGCTCCCGCCCTGCGCCCGGAAGATGCTTCAACAGCGATAAGACGGGAAAGCCGAAGGGACAGACCGGTCTCAACGGCATTGCCGACGCCTGTCCGGATGGGCAGACTTTCAACCGTGGCATCGTCGCTGGGGAACGTGCCGCGTCACGCATGCTCCCCTTTCGACCTCGCGTCCCGCGCATGAACGACCGTCCTCCGCTTCCGATCAACCTGCCGTTGCCGGTCGGGACCATGGTCGGCCGCTTCCGCATCCTGGAAGTGCTGGGCAACGGCGGCTTCGGCTTCACCTATCGCGCGGCCGACGAACGGCTGGGCAGCGATGTCGCCATCAAGGAGTACTTTCCCCGCGGCATCGCGCGGCGCATCAGCGAGCTCACCGTCGGCCCCGCCGCCGACGGGCTGAGTGACGACTTCCAGTTCGGCCTGTCGGAGTTCCTGACCGAGGCGCGCAACCTGCGCCGGCTCTGCATCCCCTCCTCGCATCCCAATGTCGTGGCCGTCTACGACTTCATCGAGCAGCACGGCACCGGCTACATGATCATGGGCTTCTGCGAGGGCACGACGCTGGCGGCCCATCTGCTGAGCAACGGTCCGCTGCCCGAGGCCAAGCTCTGCGCGCTGCTCGGCCCGCTGCTGGACGGGCTGGAGCATGTCCACGGCGCGGGCCTGATCCATCGCGACATCAAGCCGCCCAACATCTGCATCGGGCCCCACTTCACGCCGGTGCTGATCGACTTCGGCACGGCGCGCGCGACGCTGGGTGCCCGCACCCAGACCATGACGGTGATGCTGACGCCGGGCTATGCGCCGCTCGAGCAATACTCGCCCAAGGGCCGCTTCGGGCCGGCCACCGATCTCTATGCGCTGGGCGCCACGCTCTATCACGCGATCAGCGGCACCCCGCCGCCCGACAGCCCCTTGCGCGTGCTCGACGACGACATGGTGCCGGCGAGCGCGGCGGGCAAGGGCCGCTACTCGCGCAAGCTCCTGGACGCGATCGGCGCGTTGCTCGAGCTCAAGGCGACCAAGCGGCCGCAATCGATCGCCGACTGGCGGCCCGGCATCCGCGAGTTCCTGCCCGACAGCTCGGTCCGCACGCCGCCGCCGCGCGGCAACGCGATGCCGCCGCTGAACGAGCTGGTGTCGCAGCTGAACGCGCTCTACAGCTCCAGCCGCTTCGCCGAGGGCATCGAGCTCGCGCGCAAGGCCCGCGCGCTGCACGGCGACAGCCCGCTGTTCCTCAATTCCGAGGGCATCTGCCTCAGCGACCTCGGCCGCCACGACGAGGCGCTGGGCTGCTTCGACCGCGCGCTCGAGGCCGCGCCGCGCTGGGTCAATCTGTGGGCCAACAAGGGCCGCGCGCTGCGGGCGCTGGGCCGCCACGGCGAGGCGCTCGCCTGCTACGACAAGGCGATCGAGTGCGGCCCCGACGAGCCGACGCCCTGGGCCAACAAGGGCAACTGCCTGCTCGACCTCTACCGCCATCGCGAGGCGCTGGACTGCTTCCGCCGCGTCGTCGAGCTCGATCCCGCCTATGACGGCGCGCAACGCAGCATCGAGCGGCTGGAGAAGCAGCTGAAGGGGCACTGAGATGAGCGACAATCGGTGGTCCGCGCGCGATCCGGATGGCCACAGATACAGGACCCTCGACCGGCTGGACTTTCGCCTGAGCGGCGACCATCCGGGGCTGCTCGGCATCGTCTGCGACGACGTCACCTGCTGGATCCACGGAGCCGGCATCCAGAAGTTCTTCAGGATCCTGGCGCAATGGCGCGAGCACGCGGCCAAGAATCCCGACATCAAGGACCGCGTCAGCAGCTTTCATTTTCGCGCCAGCGTCGCGCACGCCGACGGCGCCTATGAGTATCGGGACATCTACAATTTCGCGCCCGAGGCGATCCACTCGGCGCAGGCCCTGATCGACAATACCTGGACGGTCCTGCAACTCCCCGATCCGGCCCTCGCGACGCAGCCGCAACGTCTGGTGCGCACCAACGCAGCCAGCCGGATGGCGGCGCGCGGCAGGGGCAGCCTGGACTGCAACCACATCGCGCTCGGCCTGTTGGACACAGCGGCATCCGCGGACGGCCTCGAACGGTCATTGCCCAAGGGCCTGTCGTTCGACGTGCTGAAGCGCGAGGCGGCGGAGCTGGAAAGCGTATTGGCGCCGTTCCGCGTGACCGTCGACATGCTCGTCGATGAACTCGAGACACGGGTGCCGGAAGGCGCTGCTTTCGAGCTTCCCGGCAACACGGTCATCATGTTCGCCCCGGACGCCATCGACTACCACAGCCGGCTCGAAAAGATGACGGCGCCCGGCCTGCTCTCCCGGTTGACGGGTCGAAAGTCGTCCAAGGATCCGACGATGAAACAGATGCTCGATGCCCTGCTCGCCGCGCCCACGCCGGAAATGGCCGCGACGCTCGCCGCCCACGATGTGCAGGTCGACGAGCTTCGCAAGAAGCTTCGGCAATAGCGGTCGGAGAAGACCATGAGTCTCTGGAAGAAGCTCTTCGGCGGCGGCCGTGACAGCAGGGCGATAAGCCACCACGCTATCAGCGACATCAGCGTGACACCGGCAAGCAAGACGGACGTCGAGTTGCGAATCAGAGGGACGAGCGAAACCATCGGATGCCTGGAGGCTCTCGAATTGGGGCTCAAATTGGCGCTTGGCCATCTGGAGCTGGCGAAGGAAAAGCATCAAACGATGCATTTCGAATATGGGACGATCAAAGCCGATCTGACCGGACAAGAGATATTCGCTCTCTCCCTGCTCCTGCAGATCGAGGCGATCCCGTTGGCAGGCGAGGTCATCGAGGGCGGATGGCGAGGACAGGCCGGACGAGCGCTTCTCAATCGGATCGAGGAGGGCGCGCCCATCATGACGATGGCCGAAAAAGCTCGGGCGGGACGGGAAGCGCTGAAAGATCCGGGGGCCACGACAGGCAAGAAGCACCTCGCTACCGATGGGCTGTATTCAAAGCTGAAACGCGTCATAGAGGCGGCTCGACCGGTCGATGACAGAAGCTCTGCGCAGAAGGCGTTGGACGAGGCGTTCTTGTCCGCTTGCACGGAAGGCCAAACGGATGCCGTGAAGGAGTTGTTGGCCAAAGGCGCCAACGTCGATGCCCGGGGATCGGGCGGCGTCACGGGGCTCATCAAGGCGATCGCCCTGGATCATCTGGAAGTCGCGACCGCGCTGTTGGCCCATGGCGCCGCCGTCGACGAGAGGAACAACAACGAGGAGACCGCCCTGCTTCACGCCTCGTCGCGGGGGCATCTGGCCATCGTGGAGACCCTGCTCGCCAAGGGCGCCGATGTGAACGCCAAGGGCAATATCGGCGGGACCCCGCTGATGCAGGCTGCCCATTTCGGGCATATCGACATCGTACGCGCCCTCCTTTTCGCCGGCGCGGAGGTTGACGCAAAGAATATCGATGGCACGAGCGCTCTTTACATGGCCGCCCGGCAAAGCCACGTGGAGGTCGTCAGGGCCCTGCTATCGCACGGTGCCGACGCGAACACGAGGACGAACGACAGCTTCGCTGTGCTGGCGATAGCCGCGGAAAAGGGCCACCTCGAGATCGTGAAGTTGCTGCTGGCGCATGGAGCAGAGGTCGATACGCAAAACAACTGGGGTGCTACGGCTTTAATTGCGGCCTGCGTGCGGGACCACGTCGACGTAGTCCAGGAACTCATCGCGCATGGAGCTAACGTGCTCATCGTGAGCAAGAGCGGCGACTCGGCATTGAAGCAGGCGCGCTCGGACACTGTGAAAGCCCTGCTGGCCTCTGCAAAGGAAGGAACCAAGCCATGAAAGCCGCCTACATCCAGAAGTTCGACGGGCCGCAAGGGCTCACCTATGGCGATCTGCCCGATCCCGTACCGGGTCCGGGCCAGGTGCTGGTCGACGTCCATGCCGCGAGCATCAACGCCGCGGATTGGAAGGTGACGCAGGGCGAATACAAGCAGAGCCAGTTCCCACTGATCATCGGCCGCGACTTCTCGGGCGTGGTCGGTGCCGTGGGTTCGGGCGTGAGCGACCTCAAGGTCGGCGACGAGGTGTTCGGCGTGCTCGAAGGCGGCCGCGACGGCACCTATTGCGAGAAGCTGGTCGTCGGCGCCGCGATCATTGCCAAGAAGCCCGCCAGCATGGGCCATGTCGAGGCGGCGGCGCTGGCGCTGACCGGCCTCACCGCGCTCTGCGCGATAGAGGATTGCCTCAAGCTCAAGTCGGGCGAGACCATCCTGATCCAGGGCGGCGCCGGCGGCGTGGCGAGCTTCGCCATCCAGGTCGCCAAGCACATCGGCGCCCGGGTGATCACCACGGCGAGTGCAGGCAACGCGGCCTATCTCAAGGAACTCGGCGCCGATCAGGTGATCGACTACAAGACCACCGACTTCACGCAGGCCGTGAAGAACATCGATGCGGCCTTCGATACTGTCGGCGACGATGTCGCGATGCGCACCTTCCAGGTGCTGAAGCCCGGCGGGCGCGCCGCCTTCATCGCCTCGGGCGGCCAGGCGCCGAAGTCGCCGCGCGCCGATGTGCAGTCGCTGCGCCCCGCCGTCGGCCGCGACCGCCCGCATCTCGAGCGCATCCTCGACCTGCGCAAGTCGGGCGCGGTGCGCGCGCCGCATGTCACGCTGTACGATCTCCCGAAGGCCCGCGAGGCGCTCACCGTCAGCGCCGCACGCCATCTCAAGGGCAAGCTGGTGCTGAAGGTGCGGTGAACGCGGTCGGGTCTGTGCCGCCGTGCACTCAAACAAGTTTCAACATCGCGGCAGAAACTAGATTTATGCAAACGGAGTGAATCCGAAAAACCCGGCAGTGTAACTTTCCGCACATACCGGCACGATAGTCGCAGGCCTATCCTTCCCCCGCGCCCGGACCACTTTCTCTCCCCGGGCGACAGAGGGAGTAGATGCCATGATGACACTCAATCGTCGTTCGACATTGGCATTCCTGGCGGCCGGATCGTCCGCGCTC
Source organism: Reyranella sp. (assembly GCA_035501235.1). Lineage (GTDB taxonomy): Bacteria > Pseudomonadota > Alphaproteobacteria > Reyranellales > Reyranellaceae > Reyranella. Next base: position 5,940 of record DATJWN010000317.1, on the reverse strand, counting down.
GCCATCGCGCCCTTCCCGGCCTTCGCCGAGGAGGATCTCTACGTGCCGACGCGCTACGAGAACTTCAAGCGCGGCGACATCCACAGCCTCGATCCCGCGACGCGCGGCCTCGTGATTGTGTGGCCCGACAAGGGCCGCGTGAAGCTGAAGGCCTCCGATCTCGTGGTCAAGACGACCAGCGGCTATTCCGGCAACGCCTACTCGGAGCTGAAGGACGGCCAGACGGTCGACGTGCACTGGTACGACTATCTCGACTTCCTGATCGCCAAGACGACGCCCGCGGTGACGGCGCACGCCAAGGCGATGGTGCAGAAGGGCGCGCGGATCGAGGGCCTGCCGGGCTCCGAGCATGCGATCCGCCTCTTCACCATGGCCGGCATGGTGACCAAGACGGATCCGGCGAGCGGCACCGTCTTCATCATCAACGCCTCGGGCGGCGAGCCCGACAAGCCCGCGCCCGATTCGGGCGAGGTGATCCAGATGCCCCAGATCAAGACCGAACCCGGCCTCGCGGCGCTGAAGGCGCTGAAGCCCGGCGACATGCTGACCACGGTCTACAGCGTGCAGACTGCGGTGAAGGTCGCGATCATCCGCTAGCAAAGAGGCCTCCCTGGGCCAACAACGGCGGGATCGAAAGGTCCCGCCGTTTTCGTCTATGCTCGGCCCATGACTGTTCCCGAGCCCCCGCTGTTCACCGGCCAATTCGCGGTCAATGGCGCGACCCGCCTCTACGGCACCATCGGCGATCCGATCCGGCAGCTGCGCGCCACGCAGGTGATGGCGCAGGTCTTCGCCGCCGTCGGCGCCAACGCCGTGTGGCTGCCCTTCGAGGGCGGACCGGCGCTGCTGCCGGTGATGCTGAAGGCGCTCGGCGAGATGCGGAACCTGGGCGGCTTCACCGTCACCATCCCGCACAAGACGGCGATCCTGCCACTGCTCGGCCGCGCCACCAAGCGCGCGCAGGCCTCGGGCAGCGTGAACCTCGTGCGGCGCGACAAGGACGGCACGATCGCGGGCGACATCGTCGACGGGGTGGGCTTCGTGCGCGGCCTCGAGGGCCAGGGCCATCGCGTCAAGGGCTCGAGCGTCTGGCTGGTCGGGCTGGGCGGCGCGGGCGGCGCCATTGCCGCCGCGCTCTGCGAGGCGGGCGTCGGCCGGCTGCTGGTGAGCGAGCTCAACGATGCGCGCGCCGATGCCGCCCTCGATCGCCTGTCGCGCTTCTACCCCGAGATCCCGGTGGCCGCCGCCGCGACCCCGCCCAAGGGCATCCATTTCGCGATCAATGCGACGCCGCTGGGCTTGAGGCCCGGCGATCCGCTGTCCTTCGATCCGGTGATCCTCGACCAGGACACCGTGGTCTGCGAGGTGATCATGAGTCCGGTCGAGACGGCGCTGCTGCAGCGCGCCCGCACGCACGGAAGGCGCGTCCATCACGGCCGCCACATGCTCGACCATCAGGCGCCGCTCTATCTCGACTGGTTCGGCATCGATGCCAAGGGCGTCGACGTCGTGCGGCTCGCCCGCTCCATCACATAGGGTCCATCGCATGAAGACAGCTCTGGTCACCGGCGCCACCGACGGAGTGGGCCGCGTCGTCGCCCGGCGCCTCGGCAAGGCGGGCTGGCGGGTGCTCGTGCATGGCCGCAATCGCGAGCGCGGCGAGGCGCTGGCGAAGGAGATCGGCAACGCCACGTTCCTGCAGGCCGATCTCGCCTCGCTCGCGGAAGTCCGTGGCCTCGCCAGGGCCGTGCAGGCCGAGACGGACAAGCTCGAGCTCCTGATCAACAATGCCGGCATCGGCACGGCGGGAGACAGGCCCGGCCGACAAGTCAGCCGGGACGGGCATGAGCTGCGCTTCGCGGTGAACTATCTCGCCGGTTTCCTGCTGACGCGCATCCTGCTGCCGCTGGTCAAGGCCGCAGCACCCTCGCGCATCGTCAACGTCTCGTCGGCCGGCCAGCAGGCCATCGACTTCTCCGACGTGATGCTGGAGCGCGCCTACAGCGGCCGCACGGCCTACTGCCAGAGCAAGCTGGCGCAGATCCTGTTCACCGTCGATCTCGCCCAGGAGCTGAAGGGCAGCGACGTCATCGTGAACGCGCTGCATCCCTCGACCTACATGAACACCACCATGGTCAGGCAATCGGGCACGGCGCCCATCAGCTCCGTCGAGACCGGCGCCGACGCGATCCTGCAGCTCGCCGTGTCGCCCGCGATCGAAGGCAAGAGCGGCCTCTACTTCAACGTCATGAACGAGGCCCGCGCCGATTCGCAGGCTTACGATGCCGCCGCACGCCGAAGCTTGCGCGAGCTCAGCGTGAAGCTCGCCGGACTCTAGCCGTTGGCGATCGTCTACAAGCAGCTCCAGACGCCGAGGCTGCTTCTGCGGCGGCCGGTCGAGGCGGACATTCCGGCCATCGTCGAGAAAGCCAACGACTGGGACGTCGTGCGCCGGCTCGGCCGCCTGCCCTTCCCCTACGGCGCCGCCGATGCGCGCTTCTTCCTCGATCACGTCGTGCCGAACGAATACGTCTGGGCGATCACCCGGCGTGAGACTGGAGCCTTCCTCGGCGCGGTCGGCCTCACGGCTGCCCCGGAGGGCAACACGGCCGAACTCGGCTATTGGCTGGGCCGCGCCCACTGGCGGCAGGGCATCGCAACCGAGGCGGCACGCGCGGCGGTCGACGCGGCTTTCGACGATCTCGGCTTCAGCGGACTCACCTCGGGCTATTTCGCCGACAATCCCGCCTCGGGCCGCGTGCTGGCCAAGCTCGGCTTCGTCGAGACCGGCCGGGCGGAGCGTCCCTGCCAGGCCGTCGGCACGCCTCAGCCCTCCGTGGAACTGACACTTCCTAAAGCGTCAGCCCGCCGTTGACGTGGATGGTCTGGCCGGTGACGTAGCTCGCCGCGGGCGAGCAGAGGAAGGCGATCACGTTCGCCACCTCGGCGGTCTTGCCATAGCGGCCCATGGGAATCGACTCGGCGATCTTCATCATGCGCTCGCGCGGCACGGCGGCATGGGCGTCGGCGTCCTTCTCGATGAAGCCCGGCGCGACGCAATTCACGGTGACGCCCGACGGCGCAAGATCGGCCGCGAGCGCGCGCGCCAGCGCCTCGATGCCGGCCTTGGCGGCGGCCGAGACGGGAAAGCTCATGATGCCGCGGGCGAAGGCGTGCGCCACGAAGGACGAGACGCCGATCAGCCGGCCGTTCGTGCCGGCCTTCATCAGCCACGGCTTGGAAGCGGTCGCAAGCTCGAAGAAGGCCGAGGTCATCGAGGCGAGTGAGGCGTCCCAGGCCGCTCGATCGACCTCGCCCACCGGCCGGCGATCGGCGAAGCCCGCATTGCTCACCACGACATCGAGCCGGCCGAAGCGCTTGGTGGTCTCCTCGACCAGCCGCGTCGCCGTGCCCGTCGTGGCGAGATCGCCCTCGAGCACCAGCGTCTCCGCGCCCGACGAAGCTGCCGTCTGTGCGACCCGCTCGGCGCCCACCCGGTTCTTGCGCGCGTGCAGGACCAGCGCCGTATCCCGGGCGGCCAGCGCTCGCGCCGTCGCAGCCCCTATGCCCGACGACGCACCGGTGATCAGGCAGACACGCATTTCAGGAACTCCCCGACATTCGAAGCGATCCTATCACCGGGGAGGTTCCTGCGCCCATTCGGCGAGCTTGGCGTGCGCGGCGCGGCATTCGGCCCCGGCTTCGACCGTGTCGGAGATCCAGCGCGCCTGATCGGCGTCGTTGCCGAAGGCAGCCGGCAGCGGCGGTTCAGCGGGACAGGGCCGCACGAGTTCTGCCGGCGCCGCCCGCTGGACCAGCACCGGCCGTTCCGGGGCGGCTGCGCAGGCCGTCAAAAAGAGCGCGCATGGCAGGGCTTTGAGCGCAGGCAGTCGTCGCCGGCTGGGCGGCGATGGCGGTGTCGCGGGCAATCTGGTTCTCCTTCAATCGGGCGATCTCGGCGGCGTGCTGGTCCTCGAGCTGGCGCGTGCGGGACTGGTCGGCGATGGCGGCGTCGGCGACGGCCTTCTCGGCCGCCGCCACGTCCTGGGCGCGCGCGGCGATCTCGCCCTGCCAGCCCGAGCGCTCGTAGAAGCCGAAGGCCAGCGCGAGCGCCAGCAGCACGGCCGAGGCGATGTTGGTCCAGCCGAGCAGGCTCATCGCACCGCCTTCACGATCGCCAGGATGAAGAGCAGCGCTGTTCCCAGGAACAGCAGCGGCGTGAAGTCGTGCATCACAGCACCGCGCCCAGCAGGAAGGCGCCGGCGAGGCTCGCCAGCCACCATTTGTGGGCGGCGATCCAGCCGCGCACGCCGCTCCACCATGTCGCGAGATCGGGTTCGATGTTGGTCATGTGACGCTCCTCTGGTTACGCACTCTGAAACTGCTGGAAGAAACCGGGATTGGCCGCGCTCGCCCAGTTGTCGCGGTTGAGCCAGCCCTGCAGGAACTGCCGGTCGCCCGGCACGATGGAAGCGATGTGCTCGTAGAAGCTCGCACGCATGTCGTGGATGGCCTGCGTCGAGCCTTGCGGGCCGAGCCTCGTCACCCAGGCCGCGTAGGCCGCAGCCGTCTCGGGTCCCACCGCGCCGTCGGGCCGCACGCCGATCAGCCGCTGCAGCGAAAGCGCGGCCTGCCCCGGTCCCGCGCCCCAGCCGAAATCGAGCAGCGCCGCCGCGGCCGGTCCCCACGCAAGGAGATCGAAGCGCGGCGCATGGTAGTAGCTGGCGAGCCCGATGGCCGCGGCCTCGTCGAGCGTGACGGCCTGCATGTCGGCGGGCGTGAGCGTGGCCGGCGCGATGCCGCGATAGGCGGCCAGAGCCGTCGGCGTGACACCGCGCATGGTGCCGACATCGCGCCGCGCGCCGCCGGGCAAGGTGACCCAGTTGCCGGCATCGTCGGTATAGGCCTCGTAGCCGCCCTCCCATTTGCCGATCACGAGCTTCAGGAAATCGAGAGGTGAGATCGTCATGGCTTGGCCTCCGGCGCGGGTTTCGCGTCCTCCTCGAATGCCGCCTCTCCAGGTTGCGAGTCAAGCTTGCGGGACAACTCGTCGAGCGCCCGGCGGCGGCGCTGCTCGGCCCGGCGCAGGCGGTCCTCGAGGGCGGGCGGCGGCGTGAAGCAGGGCAGCGGCCGGCTCATTTGAGGCGGTCCCCGATGCGCTCGATCACGTTGGTGAGCGCATTGTCGCTCTCGATCTTCTTCGCCATCAGCTCGGCATAGCGGTCGGCGCAGGCCTTCACGTCGGCCATGTGGGCCGCGACGAGATCGTTGATGTGGCGCCACTGCAGGACCACGACCAGGCCGAGCGCCAGCACGACGGATCCCAGGATCCCGTACTGCGCCCAAGGCGCGATGATGGCGGAGGTGGCGGCGTCCATTATTGGCGGCTCGCCTGCTGGACGAAGGCGTCGGCGCGGGCGCCGGCGTAGTAGTCGATGCGCTCGAGCGGTCCCATGAGCTGGTCGCCGCCCGCGCGGCGGCCGAAGTCGAGCGTAGTCGGCGCGACCGGAAGCGCATAGGTGCCGGTCGACGTGACCGCCGATCCGCCGTTGCGCGCGATCTGGCCACGCGTGGCGCTCCAGCCGAAGGCCACCCGGTCGCGCACCAGCAGCGCCGGCGCGCTCCCGATGGCGATGCTGATCTGGCTGACATTGCCGCTGTCGACGCCGCGAAGCCCTGGTCCCAGCGCAGCGGGTCCGTCACCTGCGCGGTGTAGATCGCGCTCACGGAAGCCGCGTTGCTCAGGATCACGCCGATATAGGCGCCGGTCGTGTCGACGTCGGCGGCCATCTCGTAGAAGGTCTCCGGCAGCACGAGCAGCGGCACGTCGTTCAGCCGGCGCAGCCTGAGGCAATCGGTCGGCAGCGCGTACTTGTAGGCCCAGCGCGCCGGCGGGTTGGTGAGCAACGCGAGGCCCTGGGTGCGCCGCGCGAAGTTCCA
>DATJWN010000316.1:0-17878 GCA_035501235.1 Reyranella sp. | reverse complement strand
TGGTCTTTGTGATGCTCTCGGTCGCAAGCCGGATCTGCTCGCGCTCGTAGTCCGGCGTCATGTTGCCGTGGATCTCCCAGCGGTAGCCGTGACCCGCGACATCCCAGTTCGCCTCGCGCATGGCGGCACAGGCTTCGGGATTGCGCTCGAGCGCCTTGGCGATTGCGAAGATGGTGCAGGGCAGCTTGCGCTTGGTGAACATCCGATGGAGCCGCCAGAAGCCGACCCGGCTGCCGTACTCGAACATGCTCTCCGCGCCTAAATCGCGTCCCTTCACGGCGGCGGTCGAGCCCTCGGTCAGGCCGGTCTCCGAGGCCGGCGCGCCATCGGGCACGGAGACCTCGCCGCCTTCCTCGTAGTTGATGACGAAGTTCACCGCGAGATGCGCGCCGCCCGGCCATTTCGGGTCGGGCGGCGTGCGCCCGTAGCCCACGAAATCGCGAACCCGGCCGGCCTCTTCATCGGTCATTCTTGTTCCTCCCGGGCAGGACCTTATCGCGAACCGGGCAAATGTGCTCTACGCTCAGCGCATGAGCGCTATCAAAAGAATCGACCCCGGGCCGCGGATGAGCGAGGCCGTCGTGCTGGGCGACCGCATCCATTGCTCCGGCATGATTCCGGAGGACACCAGCCTCGACATCACCGGTCAGGTGAAGCAGGCGCTGGCCGAGATCGATTCGTTGCTGGCCAAGGGCGGCAGCGACAAAACGAAGATCCTGACCGCCACGATCTGGCTCGCCGACATCGCCGACTTCGCCGCCATGAACGCGGTGTGGGATGCCTGGGTCGTGCCCGGCCAGACGCCGGCGCGCGCGACGGTGCAGGCCAGGCTCAACGACCCCAAGATGAAGATCGAGATCATGGTGGTGGCTGCGATCTAGCCGAAGGAGGCTCGTATGACCAAAGGGCTCGTCGTTCCCCCCGGCGGTGGGAAGCATCTCACGGAGAAGTCGGGCCAGGTCGTGTCGATGAAGCTGTTCGGCCGCGACACCGGGCAGAGCGTCACCCTGTTCGAGCAGGCGGTGCCGGCCGGCTCCAAGAACAGCTGGCTGCACCTGCACCACGACAGCGACGAGATCGCCTGGGTGCTGGAGGGCGAGTTCACCTTCCAGATCGGCGAGGAGGTGGTGAGCGGCGGTCCGGGCACCTGTGCCTTCATGCCCCGCAATGTGCCGCATGCCTGGAAGAACAGCGGCACGGTGCCGGGCCGCGTCGTGTTCATGTACACGCCTGCCCGGGCCGGCCAGTTCGTCGAGGAGATGCTCGAGCCGCCGGCCGACAACGATCTCAAGAAACGGCTCGAGGAGTCCGGCTGGGAAGTGCTGGGGCCGAGCCCGCTCTAGGGATGCGGCCCCCACGGGGCGGCGTGCAGGAGCTTGACTTCCTGGGTCATCACCAGCGCCCGGAACTTGGGCGCGAAGCCCTCCATGAAGTCCTTGTTCTCGGCGACGGCGGCCCAATGGGCGCGGCGCTCGGCATCGTCGGCGTACTTCCACAGATGGACGATCTGGTTGATCACGCCGGTGTCGCCCTGGAAGTAGCCGATCAGATGCTTGGTGTGGCCGCCTTTCTCGAACGCCGGATAGCCGAGCGTCTGATAGAGCTTCACGGCTTCCGCCATCTTGCCGACGTAGAGCGTGTAGGTGCGCAGTTCATAGAGTGCCATTGTCTTCCTCCCTCTGGTATGGTCCGGCGCCCAATCGAGAGGAGATAGAGACGATGGCAATCAAGCGTGTCAACGCGGGTCCCCGCATGTCGAGCGCCGTGGTGCATGGCAACACGGTCTATCTGGCCGGCCTCACCGCCGACGACGCCAAGGCCGATGTGAAGGGCCAGACCAAGCAGATCCTCGACAAGATCGACAAGTTCCTGAAGGAGGCCGGCACCGACAAGTCGAAGCTGCTCTCGGCCAACATCTGGCTGACGGACATCGGCACCTGGAGCCAGATGAACGAGGTGTGGGACGCCTGGGTGTCGCCCGGCAACACGCCGGCGCGCGCGACGGTCGAGGCCAAGCTCGCCAACCCGGCGCTCAAGGTCGAGATCATGGTCCAGGCAGCGCTCTCGTAGGCACAGCGGACCGCAACGAGAAAGGGCCGGCATTGCCGGCCCTTTTGTTTTGCCTAATTGATCGGCCCGATGATCTTGCCCGGGTTCATGATGTTGTCCGGGTCGAGCGCCTTCTTGATCGAGCGCATCAGCGACATCGCCTCGCCATGCTCCTCGTAGAGGAACTTGATCTTGCCGAGGCCCACGCCGTGCTCGCCGGTGCAGGTGCCGCCCAGGGCGAGCGCGCGCGCGACCATGCGGTCGTTCAGCGCCTCGGCCCTCTTGAGATAGGTCGGGTCGTCGGGATCGACCATCATCGTGAGATGGAAGTTGCCGTCGCCGACGTGACCCACGATCGGCGCATAGAGGCCGTTGGCCTGAATGTCCTTCTGCGTCTCGAGGATGCACTCGGCGAGCTTGGAGATCGGCACGCACACGTCGGTCGCCCACATGCCCCAGCCGGGCTTGTAGGCCTTCGCCGCCCACGCGGCGTCATGGCGGGCCTGCCACATCCTGGTGCGTTCCTCGGCCTGGCCGGTCCAGGCGAAGTCGCCGCCGCCATTGTCCGCCGCGATCGCCTGCACCATCTCGGCCTGTTCCTTGGTGCTCGCTTCGGTGCCGTGGAACTCGAGCAGCAGCAGGTTCTTGCTCGGCAGGGTGAGCTTGGAATAGGCGTTCACCGTGTCGACCGTGTAGGTGTCCATCAGCTCGATGCGCGCTACCGGAATGCCCGACTGGATGGTCTGGATCACGGTGTTCACCGCGCCCGAGAGATCGTCGAAGGCGCAGGTCGCCGAGGCCATCGATTCGGGGATGCCGTAGAGGCGCAAGGTGATCTCGGTGATGATGCCGAGCGTGCCCTCGGAGCCGACGAACAGCTTCACCAGGTCGTAGCCTGCGCTCGACTTGCGCGCGCGCCGGCCGAGCCGCATCAGGCGGCCGTCGGCGGTGACGACCTGCAAGGACAGGACGTTCTCGCGCATGGTGCCGTAGCGCACCGCGTTGGTGCCCGAGGCGCGCGTGCTGGTCATGCCGCCGATCGAGGCGTCGGCGCCGGGATCGATCGGGAAGAAGAGGCCGGTGGCGCGTATGTACTCATTCAGCTGCTTGCGCGTGACGCCGGGCTGGACGACGACGTCGAGGTCCTCCTCGTTCACCGCCAGCACCTTGTTCATGCGGCTGACATCGACCGAGATGCCGCCATTGGGCGCCGAGATGTGGCCCTCGAGCGAGGTGCCGGTGCCGAAGGCGATGATCGGCGTCTTCAGCCGGGCGCAGATCTGCACGATCTTCTGCACTTCCTCCGCCGACTCGGCGAACACGACAGCGTCGGGCAGGTGCGCCTCGTGAAAGGAGATGTCTTTGCCGTGCTGCTCGCGCACCGCATGGGCCGTGCTGACTCTGTCGCCATACAGGGCCCGGAGCTCGGCAATGGTGATGTCGATATTGGGGGCTTTCGCCGGGGCCGCGACGGCCATCTGGGTTCTCCTAGATTTGACCCGTTGGATACGCTCAAATGGCGTCAAAGCCAACTGAGGCAAAAACATGCGTGATGTCTATGTCGTTGGGGCCTACACGACGCCCTTCAAGAAGCACCCGGGCATGAGCTTCGGGGACCTCGCCCGTGAGGCCTATATGGGCACTCTCAAGGATGCCGGCATGAAGACCGGCGCCGACATCGAAGCGGGCTGGCTGGGCAATTGCGGCATGGGCTTCTGGGGCCAGAACTCGATCCGCGCGCAGGCGCTGTTCCAGCCGCTGGTCGAGGAGGGACTGTTCCCAGAGCGGGTGCCGATGTTCAACGTCGAGAATGCCTGCGCCACCGCCTCGACCGCCTTCATGGGTGCCTGGAAGGACGTGCTGGCCGGCACGCACGAGCTCTCCTTCTGCATCGGCATCGAGAAGCTCTTCTCGCCTGACGCGCCGGAGCGCACGGCGGGGCTCTTCAACCAGGGCTACATCACCAGCCAGCATGAGCGGCTGGTCGAGGAGATGAACAGGGTTGGCAAGATGGTCGGCTCCGAGTTCAAGCCGGGCGACGATCGCACCATCTTCATGGACACCTACGCCATGCAGGCGAAGTGGCACATGTGGAAGTACGGCACGACTCAGGAGCAGATCGCTTCAGGTGCCGCCAAGAACCACAACTACGGCGCGCTGAACGAGAAGGCGCAGTATCGCTTCCAGATGACCCGGCAGTCGGTGCTGGAGGATCGCCCGATCTCCTATCCGCTGACCCGCGCCATGTGCGCGCCGATCGGCGATGGGGCGGCGGCGGCGCTGCTCTGCTCGAAGGAATATCTCGAGAAACTGCCCAGGGCGGTGCAGGAGCGCGCGATCAAGATCGCGGGCGTGGGCTTCTCCGGCGGCAAGTATCGCGCGCTCGACGAGCCCGGCCTGACGCGCGCGGCGTCCGACAAGGCCTACAAGATGGCGGGGCTGGGGCCGCAGGACATCGACGTTGCCGAGGTGCATGACGCCACGAGCTTCTGCGAGATCTATCAGTGCGAGATGCTGCGCTTCTGCCCTGAGGGCGAAGGCGGCAAGTTCGTCGACAGCGGCGCGACGGGACCGGGCGGCAAGCTGCCGGTGAACACCTCGGGTGGCCTGGTGTCGAAGGGACATCCGGTGGGCGCGACGGGCCTCTCGATGCTGGCCGAGCTTGCCACGCAGCTGCGCGGCGAGGCGGGGCCGCGCCAGGTCAAGGGTGCGGAGATCGCGCTCGCCGAGAATGGCGGCGGCGTCATCGGCATGGAAGAGGCCGTGGCGTCGGTGATCATCCTGAAGCGCGACTGACATGCCCGACGCGGGCGCCCTGAAGGACTGGGATCTCGAGCCGATCCTCGACTGGCTCGCCAGCGAAGGTCGGCTGATTCCGGATCCGGCCAAGTTGATGGAGGAGCTCGGCACGCGGCTGGTCGCAGCGGGCGCGCCGATCTCGCGTCTCACGTTGGGCCTGCAGACCATCCATCCGCTCTACCGAACCATGGGCCTCGAATGGCGGCCGGGCGAGAAGGTGATCCAGGCCGGCCGTCCGCACGGTATCGAGAACACGCCCGATTACATCGGCAGCCCGATCGAGGAGCTGGTGAAGACGGGCCGCCCGGTGCGCTATCGGCTCGACGGGCTGACGCCCGACAATCACGAGATCCTTCATCGCCTGGCCAAGGGCGGCGGCACCGACTACTACGCCGTGCCCGTGCAGGTGGCCTACGGCCGGCGGCCCGCCGTCACGTTCACGACCGACCGGCCGGGCGGCTTCTCCGAGTCCGACCTCGCGAAGTTCCACCGGCTGCTCGACCATCTGGCGCCCATCGCCGAGAGCCATATCGGCCGGCGCGTGTCGCGCACCCTGCTCGATACCTATCTCGGCCGCATCGTCGGCGAGCAGATCCTGAGTGGACTGATCAAGCGCGGCGACGGGCAGGAGATCAACGCCGTGCTGTGGTTCTCCGACCTGCGCGATTTCACGGGCTTGAACGAGCGCATGGCGGCGGCGGACCTGATCGAGCTTCTGAACAACTACCTGCAGCTCGTCGGCGATGCGCTGAAGGCGCATGGCGGCGAGATCCTGAAGTTCATCGGCGACGGCGTCATGGCCTATTTCCCCGCCGAGGACGCGCTCTTCCTGCCCATGGTGACCAACAACGCCATTGCGGCCGCCCAGCAGCTGATCGACGACATCGCCGCGGCCAACGAGGCGCGCGCGACCGGCGGCCACGATCCGGTGCGCTTCGGCGTCGGCCTGCATGTCGGTCCCGTGACTTTCGGCAATGTCGGCACCGAGGACCGGCTCGACTTCACCGTCATCGGTCCTGCGGTCAATCGAGCGGCCCGACTGGAAGGCTTGACCAAGGAGCTCGGCGTGCCGGTGCTCGCCTCGGCCGAGTTCAATGCCGCCTGCACCGTTCCGATGAAGTCGCTCGGCCGGCACACTTTGCGCGGCGTACCCGACCCGGTCGAGGTTTTCACCTTGCCTTGAGGCGCTCTTTGAAAAGGGCCTCGGTCATGATGAAAGAGTCAGCCGCAGCCTCAGGATTGCCGCCAAGCATGTGGTCGGCGACGAGCTTCACGCAGGGCGCCGCGAGGTTCCCGTCATCGTCCCGCGCCGCCAGGATGAGCGTGTCGGAGGCGGAGGGGCCGCCCGGAACATTGCGCAGGCCGGGTAGTAGGAGACGGCTGCAGCGCCCACCATACCGGAGAGCGGCATGCGTGCCGTCCTGCGATGAGATCATACCGTATGCGGCTTGGCGTCCCATGCGGGCCCGTGCCAGTCTTCCATCATGAACGAAACGCCCGTCATATCTACCGTCGACAACGGGGTGCTGTCCCTCAGGCTCAACCGTCCCGAGCGGCTGAACGCCATGAGCCAGCCGCTGATCCTTCAGCTGCGCGAACAGATCGCACGGGCGGCGAGCGATGCAGCCATTCGTTGCGTGCTGCTCACCGGCACCGGTCGCGGGTTCTGCGCCGGTGCCGATCTCGCCGGCGGCGGTGCGGGCTCGACGGGCGCCGATGGCAAGCCCGATATCGGCGCGGTCATGGAGAAGCTTTACAATCCGCTGATCCGTGCGATCCGTGAATTGCCCAAGCCCGTGATCGCCGCGGTGAACGGCGTGGCGGCGGGCGGCGGCGCAAACCTTGCCCTCGCTTGCGACATCGTTTTGGCCGCGCGTTCGGCGCGTTTCGACCAGGCTTTCGTGCGCATCTCGCTGATCCCCGATCTCGGCGGCACCTACTTCCTGCCGCACACGGTGGGCGATGCGCGCGCCCGGGCGCTTGCCATGCTGGGCGCGTCGGTGCCGGCGGCCGAGGCCGAGCGCATGGGCATGGTCTGGCAGGTCGTCGAGGATGCCGCGCTGATGGATGAGGCGACCAAGCTCGCGCTCAAGCTTGCGACGGGGCCGACGCTCTCTTATGCCGCGATCAAGCAGGCGATGAACCGGGCCGCGACCCACACGCTCGACGAGCAGCTCGATCTCGAAGCCAAAACGCAGAAGACGCTCAACGCCACCGCCGACTTCAAGGAGGGCGTCGCGGCCTTCCTCGCCAAGCGGCCCGCCAATTTCCAGGGACGGTAGTCATGTCGCTCGTTCTCGTTGCCAAGGACAATGGCCTCGCCACGCTCACGCTCAACGCGCCGGAGAAGCTGAACGCCGTCTCGCGCAAGATGATCGCCGAGCTCAAGGCGACCTGGGAGTCCCTCGCGGCCGACGACAGCGTGCGCGCCGTGCTGCTGACCGGCGCGGGCCGCGGCTTCTGCGCCGGCGCCGATCTCGCCGATCCCGACCGCGAGGCGAGCGCTACGGCGGACTCAGGCTCCGCGCTCGAGAAGTTCTTCAATCCCACGATCCGCGTTATGCGCACGATGCCCAAGCCGATCGTCGCGGCGGTGAACGGTGTGGCGGCGGGCGTCGGCATGAGCTTCGCGCTCGCCTCCGATGTCGCCATCGCGGCCAAGTCGGCGTCGTTCCTCCAGGCCTTCGCGCGCATCGGCCTGCTGCCCGACGGCGGCAGCACCTGGTTCCTGCCACGGCTCGTGGGCGAGCAGCGCGCCCGCGCCCTCGCCATGCTGGCGCCGCAGATCAAGGCCGAGCAGGCGAAGGAATGGGGCCTGATCTGGGATGTCGTCGAGGACGCCGAGCTGATGCCCAAGGCGACGGAGATCGCGCGGCGGTTGGCCGAGGGCCCGACGCTCGCGCTCGGCCGCATCAAGCAGGCGCTGAACGAGGCGAGCGGCCAGGATCTCTCGCGCCAGCTCGACCTCGAGCGCGACTTCCAGAGCGCGCTCGGCAAGAGCGAGGACTTCAAGGAGGGCGTTGCGGCCTTCCTCGCCAAGCGCAAGGCCAACTTCAAAGGCAAATGAGGGAAGGGACGACCATGACCACGCCGCACAAGGAAATCACCTCGGGCCTCAAATTCCCCGAGGGTCCGGTCGCGATGCCCGACGGCTCGGTGATCCTGGTCGAGATCGCGCGCGAGACGCTGACCCGCGTCATGCCCGACGGCAAGCAGCACGTGATCGCCAAGCTGGGCGGCGGTCCCAACGGCGCGGCGATGGGGCCGAACGGCAAGATCTATGTCTGCAACAACGGTGGTTTCAACTGGATCGAGCGGCCCGACGGCCGCCTGTTCCCCGGCACGCAGCCCGCTTCCTACAAGACCGGCTCGATCCAGGTCGTCGATCCCGAGACCGGCAAGTTCGAGACGATGTACGACTCGTGCAATGGCCGCAGGCTGAACGGGCCGAACGACCTCGTCTTCGACAATGCGGGCGGCTTCTGGTTCACCGACCTCGGCAAGACGCGCGAGCACGACAACGATCGCGGCGCCGTCTACTACGCCCGCGCCGACGGCTCGAAGATCGAGCAAAAGGTCTTCCCGCTCGAACGGCCCAACGGCTGCGGCCTCTCGCCCGACGAGAAGACGCTCTATGTCGTTGAGACGCCGACCGCGCGCTGCTGGGCATTCGAGCTCAGCGCGCCCGGCACGATCAAGGACGCCAACGGCCCCTATCGCGGCGAGAAGGGGCGGGTGATCGCCGGCCTCGGCGGCTACCAGATGTTCGATTCGCTCGCCGTCGATTCGGCGGGCCATATCTGCGTCGCCACGCTCATCACCGGCGCCGTCTCCGACATCTCGCCCGACGGCCAGTCGGTGACCCAGTACAAGCTGCCCGATCCGATGGTCACCAACGTCTGCTTCGGCGGCAAGGACCTGCGCACGGCCTTCGCGACGCTCTCGATGACCGGCAAGCTGGTGAGCTTCGAATGGCCGCGGCCCGGGCTGAAACTCAACTACCTGAACAAGTAGCTGCGATGGAGTGACGCCTTTGCAAGGCGCCGCACTCGGGTAGTATGACAGCCGTCAGCTCAACCGAGGCGCTTCGATGGCCGACATCTCTCCGCCGCAGACCCAGGTCCCAAGCGGCATCGCGCTCGCGCTGTCCGGCGGCGGCTACCGGGCGATGCTGTTCCATACGGGCGCGCTCATCCGGCTGAACGAGATGGGCCTGTTGAGCGAGGTCACGCGGGTTTCGAGCGTATCCGGCGGTTCGCTCACCGCGGCGCGGCTGGGCCTCGTGTGGCGCCAGCTGTCCTGGAAAGACGGCGTCGCCACCAATCTCGACGAGCTCTGCATCCAGCCGATCCTCGCCTTCTCGCGCCAGACCATCGACATCGTCTGCGGCATCGTCGGCGCCTTCACCCAGGGCTATGCGGTCTGGCCGGTCCTGGCGCACTACTACGATCGAGGGCTTTTCGGCGGCGCGACGCTGCAGGCCCTGCCGGCCGACGACGAGGGGCCGCGCTTCATCATCTGCGCGGCCAATCTCACGACCGGCTCGCTGTGGCGGTTCTCGCGGCCCTACATGGCGGACTATCGCGTCGGCAAGGTAGACTGTCCGACAGTGTCGCTGGCGCGCGCCGTGGCGGCTTCGTCGGCGTTTCCGCCGCTGCTCTCGCCTGCGCGGCTCGATCTCACCAAGTACGCGCTGACACAGTGGCCGGTGACGGAAGACAGGAGCGTCGTGCCGCCCCCGTTGCCGGACTATGTCCGCAAGCGCGCCGTTCTGACCGACGGCGGCGTCTACGACAATCACGGGCTCGAGCCGGTCGACAAGTGGCCGGTCCTGCTGGTCAGCGACGGCGGAGCGCCGCATGCGATGGCGGGGTCCAGCTACTGGAACTGGTATCTGCAGGTGCGGCGCGTGCTGGATGTCGAAGACAATCAGGTGCGTTCGCTCCGTCGCCGGCATCTGATCGAGAGCTTCAACAGCAAGCAGAAGCAGGGGACGTACTGGTCGATTGCGACCAATCCCGAGATCTATGCCGACATGGGCGGGCTCGATTGCCCGATGACGGCCACGCAGCAGCTCGCCGCCGTGCCGACACGGCTCAAGGACTTCGGCGATCCGGTACGCAACGCGCTGGTCAATTGGGGCTACGCGCTCTGCGACAAGTCCATCCGCCGCTGGTACCGCCCCGGCCTGCCCGCGGCGTCGAGCTGGCCGATGTCCGGAGGGCTCGGGATCTAGCTCCGCGCCAGGGCGCGGACTTCGCGGCTGGCGACGATCTTGCCGGCGGCATAGGCCTCGTGGTTGGCGTCGACGTCGGAGAGCTTGTAGCGATAGTTCACCATCATGGCGTAGGACTGCTTGAACCCGTTGGCGCTGGTATCGGCCAGCCAGTTGATGCGCTCGACGATGGCGCCGTTGCTGAGATGGAAGTGTGCGACGCGATCGAGCGCGCGGCCGCGCTCGTCGGTCGAGGTGAGATAGCGCGCGGCCATGCGTGACAGGATGGGCTTCAGCGCCTTGTCGATCGCGGGCACTTCCCACCAGACCGGCCTGTCGAGCAGGCGGCGCACGGCGGCCGCGCCCGCGGCCTCGTTGGTGACCGGCATCAGGGAGGCGATCTCGGCCTGGTTGAGTGCTGCATCGCCCTCGCTCTTCAGCCGCTCGTCGATGTGACGGCGCAGACCCGGGATGGGCGAGAGCGTGGCGAAGTCCTTGATGTTGGGCAGCTCGCGGGCGAGCTGCTCGGCCACGCGCTTGATCAGGAAGTTGCCGAAGCTGATGCCGGCCAGGCCCTGCTGGCAATTGGAGATCGAGTAGAAGATCGCCGTGTTGGCGCCCTCGGGATCGCGCGTCTCGGCCTTGGCGTCGAGCAGGCGCTGCACGTTGCCGGCGAGCCCGTTCACCAGCGCCACTTCGACGAAGATCAGCGGCTCGTCGGGCATGCGGGGATGGAAGAAAGCAAAGCAGCGGCGGTCGGAGTCGAGGCGGTTCTTGAGGTCACGCCAGGAGCGGATGGCATGCACCGCCTCGTAGCCCACGAGCTTCTCGAGCAGCGACGCCGACGAGGCCCAATCGATGCGCACCAGGTCGAGAAAGGCCACGTCGAACCAGGCCCCGAGCAGCGGCCGCAGATCCTCGCTCAGGGTGCGGGCGGCCGCATCGCTCTTGCCGAGCGTCAGGAGCTCCGCCCTGAGGTCGACGACGAACTTCACGCCCTCGGGCACCGCCACGAAATCGCGCATCAGCCGCACCGCCGGCGCTTCCAGCGCCCGCGCGAGCGCCCGCGGCGGCTCCTTGGAGGCGCGCCAGCGCTCGACCTCGGCCATCGCGGCCTCGCGCGGCAGGCCGTAATCGTGCGCCAGCATCAGCAGGAATTTCCTGCGGCCTGCCGCCGAGAGCGAGAGATAGGACTGCCCCAGCTCGGCCGCGCGCGCGCGCCGCGCCGTCTCGCCGCCCTTGCCCTCGAGGCAGGCTTCGATGCGCGTCCTGAGGCGCGGCAGGTCGTCGTCGGGCAGGTCGGGACGCAAGGGCGCTCCCAGCACCTCGCGCGTGCCGCGCGCGGTTTCGACAAAGGCGTTGCGCAGCCGCTCGATCGTGCGGCTCGCGGTGTTCGAGAAGGGAAGGGCCATGCCGGCGATTATGTCATGCCCGGCGTGGCATCACAGTGGCGGCCGGCTGCTCCAGGACACGCCAGAGATACCACGACGCCACCGTGCGATAGGGCCGCCATTTCTCTCCGTGCCTCTCCAGGGCTCGCGGCGATGGCAGCGAGCGCTTGTTGAAGGCCTTGGCGTAGGCCTTGCGCAGACTGTAGTCGTCGAGCGGCAGCACGTCGGGCCGGCCGAGGCGGAACATCAAGAACATCTCCGCACTCCAGCGCCCGATGCCGCGCACCTGCACGAGCCGCTCGACCAGCGCGGCGTCTTCCAGGGCATGCGCTTCCTCGAGTGTCGGCAACTCGCCGGCATGGACACGCCGCGCGAGGTCCTGCACGGCCAGCACCTTGGCGCGCGAGAGGCCGCAGCCGCGCAGCTGTTCGTCGGGAGTAGTCAGTATGTGCCGCGGCATGAAGCCGTCCCTGGTACGCGGATAGAGCGCCTCGACCCTGCCGTAGATCGTGGCGGCGGCCTTGTTGGAGAGTTGCTGATAGACGATCGCCTCGGCGAGTGCGCGAAACAGGCTGCGCGAATGCTTGAGCTCGAGGGCGAAAGGCCCAACACGCGCGATGATCTCGCCCAGCGCAGGATCGGCGGCGCGCAGATGCCGGACCGCCTTGCGCGGATCGAAGCCGAACCCCTTCGCCATTGGGGCCATCAGCGGTCGAAGAGGGGACCCGCGCCCACGGCCTTGGCGCCCTCGATCTCCAGGATGCGCCGCTTGGTAGCGACGCCTCCGTTGGCCGAGAAGCCGCCCATCTTGCCGTCGGCGCCGAGCACGCGATGGCACGGCATGATGATGGCGATCGGGTTCTTGCCCATGGCCTGGCCGACTTCGCGCGACTCCTGCGGTTGACCGAGACGCTTGGCGATCTCGCCGTAGGTCATGGTGTGACCGGGCGGAATCGTGCGCGCGATGGCATAGGCGCGCTGGTGGAAGTCGGGCGAGTCGCCGAAATCGAGCGGCACGTCTGCAAGGTCGACCTTCTCGCCGGCCAGCAGCTTCAGCACGCGATCGATCACCGCCTGCATCGCGGGCGGCGGTGCCTGCTCCTCGGCACCCTGCCAGCGGCGCTCGATGCGCGCGCGTGTGGCGGCGGCACTCGCTTCGGGCAGGCGCAGACCGACGATGGTCTCGCCCTTCCAGACGAGGCTGCAGGTGCCGATGGGCGTGTCGAACAGGGCGTAGGCCGGCGTCATGGCGGCGAAGATGGGTCTAACCTGTAAAGGGGTCAAGTGAAACAAAACTATCCCACTGCTTGTCATAAAATCGGCACTCACCCTAGCTATTGTGGTCGGATTGGTTCGCTGCGGAGTTGGTGCGTCCGCCAATGGATAGTCGTGTTCGCCTGAAAGAGGCCGTGCGGCGGCATCGTCCGCTGAGCCGCGAAGGGCTCCTCGAGCGCCTGTTCGAAAAGCTCTTCAACGGCCTCGTCTACTTCCAGATCTGGGAAGATCCCGAGATCGATCTTGAAGCTCTGCAGCTTGCGCCCGACAGCCATGTCGTGGCGATCGCTTCGGGCGGCTGCAACGTGCTCTCCTACCTGATCGACGATCCCGCGCGCATCACCGCGGTCGATCTCAGCCAGGCGCATGTCGCGCTCAACCGTCTCAAGCTCACGGCCGCGAGCCGGCTCTCGACCTGGGAAGCCTTCTATCGCTTCTGCGGTGCCGCCGACGACAAGGCCAACATGGCCGTCTACCGCGAGCAGATCGCGCCCCATCTCGACGAGCAGAGCCGCGCCTATTGGGACAAGCGCAGCCTCCAGCAGCTCGGCCGCCGCCGCATCTCGATCTTCGCGCGCAACGGCTATCGCCATGGCGTGCTCGGCCGCTTCATCGGCTTCAGCCACGCCGTCGCCCGTGCCTATGGCGTCGACCTGCACGAGCTCCTGAGCGCGCGCACGCTGGATGAGCAGCGCCGCTTCTTCGAGACGGCGCTGGCGCCGCTGTTCGACAAGCGCGCGGTGCGCTGGGCCACCGGCAACCGGCTCTCGCTCTACGGCCTCGGCATCCCGCCCGCGCAGTACGAGGCGCTGGCCGGCGGCAGTGACATGCGCCACGTGCTGCGCGCCCGGCTCGAGCGGCTGGCCTGCGGCTTCCCGCTCAACGACAACTACTTCGCCTGGCAGGCCTTCGGCCGCTCCTACGCCGCCAACGCCAATGGCCCGCTGCCGCCCTATCTCCGGCGCGAGCATTTCGACGCCGTGCGCGGGCGCGCCGGGCGGGTCGAGGTGATGAACCGTTCGGTCACCGAATATCTCGCGAGCTGCCCCGACGCCTCGCGCGACCGCTACGTGCTGCTCGACGCGCAGGACTGGATGACCGACCAGCAGCTCAATGCGCTGTGGACCGAGATCACGCGCACCGCGCGTCCCGGTGCGCGCGTGATCTTCCGCACCGCCGCCGAGCCCTCGTTGCTGCCCGGCCGGCTCGACGACGCGATCCTGTCGCGCTGGCGCTACGAGGCCGATCGCTCCAAGTCGCTCGGCGACCGTGATCGCTCGGCGATCTATGGCGGGTTCCATCTCTACGTGCTGGAGGACTGACGCATGACCGATTTTGCGGCTCCCGACGAGCTGATGGACCGCATCTATCGACGTCAGCGCCATGTCTACGACTTCACCCGCAAATACTACCTGCTCGGCCGCGACCGGCTGATCCATCGCCTGTCGCCGCCCTCGGGCAGCCGCGTGCTCGAGATCGGCTGTGGCACGGCGCGCAATCTCGTGGTCGCGGCCCGCGCCTATCCCGACGTCCACTTCTTCGGCATCGATATTTCCTCCGAGATGCTCGAGACGGCGCGCCGCATCGTCGAGCGCGAGGGCATGGGCCTCGACATCCGCCTCGCCCGTGCCGACGCCACGACCTTCGATCCGGCGCTGCTGTTCGGCGTGCCGGGCTTCTCGCGCATATTCGTCTCCTACAGCCTGTCGATGATCCCGGGCTGGCAGGACGTGCTCTCCCGCGCGCTCACCTGGCTGGCGCCGGGCGGCGAGCTGCATGTCGTCGATTTCGGCGGTCAGGAGCGCCTGCCCGGCTGGTTCCGCGTCGGGCTGCGCCAGTGGCTGCGGCTGTTCCATGTCACGCCCCGCGACGATCTCGAATCGGAGCTGACCCTGATCGCGCTGAAAGCCGGCGCGCTCACCGCGATCGAGCGACCCTATCGCGGCTACGCCCAGTACGCCGTCTGCCGGCGTCTGCTTCACTGACCCAAATCCTGTTCCGCTGGATGGGCCTGCCGTACGCCCACGGGTATTAGGGGCATTGGCAGCGCCGGTCGCCGGTGCTACCCGGTCAGGCTCGTTATTCGAGTCTGGAGCCGCCCAGCATGACCGAAGCCTTCCTCTGCGACGCCATTCGCACCCCCGTCGGCCGCTATAACGGCGGCCTCGCCGCCATGCGAGTCGACGATCTCGCCGCCCATCCCATCAAGGCCCTGATGCAGCGCAACGCCAACGTCGATTGGGGCGCGGTGGACGACGTGATCTACGGCTGCGTCAATCAGGCGGGCGAGGACAATCGCAACGTGGCGCGCATGGCGGGCCTCTTGTCCGGCCTGCCGGTCGAGGTGGCGGGCGCCACCGTCAATCGCCTGTGCGGCTCGGGCCTCGAGGCCGCGGGTCATGCCGCACGCGCCGTGAAGCTCGGCGAGGCCGATATGATGATCGCGGGCGGCGTCGAGGGCATGACGCGCTCGCCCTATGTGATGGGCAAGCCCGAGGGCCCGTTCGACCGCTCGATGAAGCTCGAGGACACCGTCCTCGGCTGGCGCTTCGTGAACCCCAAGATGAAGGCTGCGTACGGTATCGATCCGATGGGCCAGACGGCCGAGAACGTCGCGACCGAGCACCAGATCAGCCGCACCGACCAGGACGCCTTCGCCTACCGCAGCCAGCGCCGCTGCAAGGCGGCCCAGGATCGCGGCTTCTTCGACAAGGAGATCGTCAAGGTCTGCGTCAAGAAGGGCAAGACCGAGGTCATCGTCGAGCGCGACGAGCATCCGCGCGGCGACACCACGATGGAGACGTTGGCCAAGCTGCCGGCCGCCTTCCGCGACGGCGGGTCGGTGACGGCCGGCAACTCCTCGGGCATCAACGACGGCGCCTGCGCCATGATCATCGCCTCGGAGGCCGCGGCCAAAGCCAATGGCCTGACGCCGCGCGCCCGCATCCTGGGCACGGTGTCGGCCGGCGTGCCGCCCCGGGTCATGGGCATCGGCCCCGCGCCCGCGACGCAGAAGCTGCTGCGCAAGCTCGGCATGAGCATCAAGGACTTCGACACGATCGAGCTCAACGAGGCCTTTGCCGCGCAGGCGCTCGCGGTGCTGCGCCAGCTCGGCCTCGCCGACGATGCGGAGAACGTGAACCCCAATGGCGGCGCGATCGCGCTCGGCCATCCGCTGGGCGCCTCGGGCGGCCGGCTGATGATCACGGCGCTCAACCAGCTCGAGGTCACGGGCGGCAAGCGCGCCCTCTGCACCATGTGCATCGGCGTCGGCCAGGGCATCGCGCTGGCGCTGGAGCGCGTCTAGCCCGGCGCCATGGGGCTCGTCGCCGTCGACTGGGGCACCAGCTCGCTGCGCGGTGCCCGGCTCGACGATGCGGGCCGCGTGCTCGAGGAGAAGTCCGCGCCGCAGGGCATCCTGGCGGTGCCGGCCGGGCAGTTTCCCGCTGTCTTCGATTCGGTTTTCGGCGACTGGATGCGTCCCGCCGACAGCTTCTGCCTGATCTCGGGCATGGCCGGCAGCCAGCAGGGCTGGGCCGAGGCGCCCTACGAAACGTGTCCCGCCGACCTGCCGCAGCTCGTGAGACGGCTGCACTGGATCGAAAAGGATCGCATCGCCATCGTGCCCGGCCTCACCGACGATCACGGCGGCGTGCCGGACGTGATGCGCGGCGAAGAGGTGCAGATCTTCGGCGCCGTGAAGCTCACCGGCATCGCCTCGGGCCTGTTCGTGCTCCCCGGCACGCACAACAAGTGGGCCACCGTCGAGAACGGCCGCGTGACCGGCTTCCGCACCTGCATGACCGGCGAATTCTACGCCGTGCTCAGCCAGCACTCGATCCTGGGGCGCACGATGCAGGCCGATGCACCGCTGGACGAGGAAGCTTTCCTGCGCGGCGTGGCCGCTGCCGACAATGGCGAGGGTCTGCTGCACAACGCGTTCGGGGCGCGCACCTTGGCGCTCTTCAAGCGTCTGTCGGCCCCGGCGCTGGCGAGCTACCTGTCGGGCGTGCTGATCGGCGAGGAACTGCGCGCCCAGCCGCTCAAGGGTGCAGAGCAAATCGTGCTGATCGGCGCGCCCGCGCTCACAACGCGCTACGCCCTCGCGCTCCAAACGTTCGGCGTCGGCACGCGCACACTCGGCGCCGAGGCGACCTGGGCCGGCGCTCATGCTCTTCGGACCGCGTGCCTCCAGGCCCGCTCATGAGCTTGAGCGGGCCTGGAGCCTTCGGCTCCGCTCAGGCCAGGGGCCTGCGGTCCGGAAGAACAAAAAATTTGAGTCCGACGCAGCGTCGCTAACTGCGCCAACCGGCGTCCTCCCGTTAAACAAACGGAAAAATAACGGGACGGGGTGTTGCGAGGTCTGTTTTGCTGGGTCGGAGGCGACCGATAAACGGTCGATTAACGGCCTACCGCGCTTGATCCGCCCCACAGTGCGGCGTCTCCCGCGGTCCCCGCGCTTCTCGAGCGCGCATTCGGCTGCTTCGCGGCCAAATCGCTCAAGGGTCCGGGGCCCTTCCTCAGTATGCATAAATCCAGGCGGAAGTAAATTATAACTTTACGCCGTCATCGTGAGGTTGATGCCGGCCTGGCGCATGTCGGTCAGCATGCGCCGTTTGCTGCCCTCGAGGTCGATCGCGGCGGTCGCCTCGGTCACCACGGCGACGTCGAAGCCCGCCTGGCGCGCGTCGATCGCCGACCACGCGACGCAGTAGTCGAGCGCGAGGCCGCAGAAGACCAGCTTCACCAGGCCGCGCGCCTTCAGGTAGCCGTCGAGGCCGGTGCGGGTCATGCGGTCGTTCTCGCGGAAGGCCGAGTAGGAATCGATGCCGGGATGGAAGCCCTTGCGCACGATCATCTCGGCCTTGTCGGTGACCAGCTCGGGATGGAACTCCGCACCCGGCGTGCCCTGCACGCAATGGTCCGGCCACAGGGTCTGCGGGCCGTAGAAGAATTGCTGACTGGAGAAGGGCGCGGCACCTTGCCAGCTGCTGGCGAAGGAAGCGTGCCGGGGCGGATGCCAGTCCTGGGTGAGCACGACATGGTCGAAACGCTGGATCAGCCGGTTGACCAGCGGCACGACCGCCATCGCACCCGGCACGGCGAGCGAGCCGCCCTCGCAGAAATCGTTTTGCATGTCGATGACGAT
>DATJWN010000315.1:0-38492 GCA_035501235.1 Reyranella sp. | reverse complement strand
GTGGCCGAGATTGCCCATGCCCACGGCCTGCCGCTGCTGATCGATTCGACCTTCACCACGCCCTACCTGATGCGCCCGTTCGAGCACGGCGCGGATTTGATCTTCCACTCCGCCACCAAGTTCATCGGCGGCCATGGCGTGGCGATCGGCGGCGTGATCGTGGACAGCGGCCGCTTCGACTGGGAGGCGTCGGGCAAGTTCCCGACCCTGACCGAGCCCTATGCCGGCTATCACGGCATCGACTTCGCCGAGGAGTTCGGCCCGCACGCCTTCGTCATGCGGGCCCGCGCCGAGGGCGTGCGCGATTTCGGCTCCTGCATGGCGCCGCAGACGGCCTTCTACCTGCTGCAGGGGCTCGAGACCCTGCCGCTGCGCATCGCGCGCCACGGCGAGAATGCACGCAAGGTGATCGCCTTCCTGAAGAGCAATCCCGCCGTCGAGAGCATCGCCTCGCCCGAGTTGCCCGAGCATCCCGATCATGAGCTGGCGAAGAAGCTTCTTCCGAAGGGCACGGGCTCGATCTTCTCCTTCGACATCAAGGGAGGACGCGAGGCGGGTCGCCGTTTCATCGAGCGTCTGAAGCTTTTCTCGCACCTTGCCAATGTGGGCGATGCCAAGTCGCTGGTGATCCATCCCGCCTCGACGACGCATGCCCAGCTCGACGCGGCAGCGCTGAAGGCGGCGGGCATCGGCGAGGGCATGATCCGCCTCTCGGTGGGCCTCGAGGATCCCGACGATCTGCTCGACGATCTCGGTCCCGCGCTCCGCGCCTCGCAGAAGAGCTGACCATGAAGCTGAAGGTCGACGGTCGCGAGGTCTTCGCGACCACGGGTGGCACCGATTTCGATGCCGCCAAGCCCACGGTCCTCTTCCTCCATGGCGCAGGCTTCGACCGCACCACTTGGCGCCTGCAGACGCGTTGGTTCGCCCATCACGGCCGCAGCGTGCTCGCGGTCGATTTCCCCGCGCACGGCTGGTCGGACGGGCCGATGCTGAAGAGCGTCGCGGAGATGGCCGACTGGACGGCCAAGGTGCTCGACGCGGCGGGCCTCAAGAGCGCGGCGCTGGTGGGCCATTCGATGGGCGCGCTGGTGGCGCTGGACTGCGCGGCGCGTCACGGCGCCAAGGTGCGGGCGCTCGGCCTGTGCGGCGTGGCGACCGAGATGCCGGTCCATCCAGAGATGCTTGAATCGGCCAAGGCCGACACGCTCAAGGTCCAGGAACTGATGACCTTCTGGGGCATCGGCAACACGCTGCACAAGGGCGGCATGGTCTCACCTGGCCTGTGGCTGCGCCGCGAATCGCTGGCGGTGCTGAGCGGCAACAAGCCCGGCGTGATTTACACCGATCTCGCTGCCTGCAATGCCTACAAGGACGCGGCCGCACGCTCGCCTGACGTGAAATGCCCGACCGTGCTGGTGCTGGGCGACGGCGACCTGATGACGCCGGCGGCCAAGGCCAAGCCGCTCGCAGCGGCGATCGCAGGCTCGAAGACCGTCGTCATCCCCAATTGCGGGCACTTCATGATGGTCGAGCGCCCCGACGAGACGCTGGAGGCGTTGAAGGCCTATGTCTGAATCAGTTGGACCGCGAGCTTCCAGCTCGCTCATGATCTTGAGCGCGCAGGATGCGCGCGGTCCGGAAGAGTCATGAAAGTAGCTCTCATCACCGGCTCGACCTCGGGCATCGGCGCCGCAACCGCGCGGAGGCTGGCGAGCGACGGCTATGTCGTGGCGCTTCATTCGCGCAGCTCAGCTGATGTCGGCACCAGGATGGCGGCGGAGCTGAAGGGCGCGAGCTACCACCAGGCCGATCTCAGCGACGAGGCCGCGGTGCGCGGATTGGTGGCGTCGGTGCTGAAGCAGCATGGCCGTCTCGATGTGCTGGTGAACAATGCCGGCGAAGCCGTTCGCATCCCGCATGCCGACCTCAAGGCCGCGACGCCGGCCGTCTGGCGCCGCATGCTCGACATCAACCTGATCGCGCCCTTCCTGCTAATCACCGAGGCCGAGGCGGCACTACGGCAGGCCAAGGGGTGCGTGGTGAACATCGGCACGCATGCCGGCTATCGGCCCAAGGGCGCCTCGATCCCCTATGCGGCGGCGAAGGCCGGCCTGCATCACGTGACTCGCCTTTTGGCGATCGCGCTCGGACCCGACATTCGCGTCAATGCCGTGGCGCCCGGGCTGGTCGAGACGCCGATGGGCGCCAACTGGCCCGAGGCGACGGAGCTCTGGAACACCAAGTCGCCGATGCGCCGGCCGGCAAAACCCGAGGACATCGCCGACCTTGTGGCCGCGCTCTGCGCCAACGACTACGTTACGGGCGAGATCGTCATCGCCGACGGTGGGCTCAACCTCACCTGAGGCCAACGAAGGAGGAACGCATGAACGTGCAGACCCTGCCGCCGGGCTACAAGGTTGCGCCCTGGTCGCCGCCGGAAAGGATCGACGGCAAGATGCTGGCCGACGCCTCGGCCAAGCTGATCGACCTCCTGCGCATCCGCACCCAGCCGATCGGTATGCGGCTGTTCGAGGATCCGGCCGACATGGAGAAGATCCAGGGCCTGCGCAAGCCGACCGACGGCTTCAAGTTCACCATGTGCCAAATGGTGACCCAGTCTCGCTGGTACGGCTTCACGCTCGGCATCACCGTCGACAACACCCGCGGCGGCAATTGCGGCGGCGTGGTCGGCCTCAATCATCCGGGCGAGGGCTTCCTGTCGGGCGATCACATGAACGGCGTGTGGTTCGGCAACAAAGAAGCCTCGGCCGCGCACCAGGCGCAGATGCCGCGCGTTCCCGACGGCAAGTACAACGGCTTGGTCGTCTCGCCGCTGCGTTCGGCCCGGCTCGATCCGCCCGACATCTGCATGTTCTACGGCACGCCGGGACAGATGATCTATTTCATCAACGGCCTGCAGTTCCATCGTTACCGCCGCTACGACTTCACCGTGACGGGCGAGAGCGCCTGCGCCGATTCGTGGGGCCGGGCACTCGCCACGCGCCAGACTTCGCTGTCGCTGCCTTGCTTCGCCGAGCGCCGCTATGGCGGCGTGGCCGACGACGAGCTGCTGATGGCCTGCCCGCCGGACGAGATGCTGCGTGCGATCGAAGGCATGGTGCAGCTCGGCAAGAACGGCCTGCGCTATCCGTTCCCGCCCTATGGCGCGGTGATGGATCCGGCGCTGGGCATGGCCAAGAGCTACGGCTAGTGCTGTACGTGGTCGCCTGGCCGCTGCTGAACGAGGCCGACGACCGCGCCCTGCGCCAGCTCCGGGCGCAATATCATCCGCGCGAGGCCGACATGATCGGCCCGCATTTCACCCTGGTGTTCGGCGAGGAGACGTACGGCGAGACCCGGTTGCGCGAGGCGCTGCAGGCACTGGCCGATCACCGTGCCTTCTGGTTCGTGCTCGATCGCATCGTGCGTTCGGACCGCTATCTCTATGCCACGCCGGCGGACGGCGCCGCCGAGCTCACGGCTCTCTACGATGCGCTCAATCCGCGGCGAGGCGGCGAGCCTTTCGAGCCGCACGTGACGCTCGGCCTGTTCGACGCGCCCGCGGCGGCTGAGCAGGTGGCGCGTATCGTCGAGCGCCAGCACCTGCCCATCTACGGTCGCGTCGAGGAACTCTCGCTGCTGCGGCGCGAGGGCGAGGATCTCGACACGCTGGTCAGCCTGCGTCTCCAGGGATGAGGCGCCTTCTGCGATGGCTCGGCCGGGGCCTGCTGCTCGCGATCCTGCTCGCCTTCCTGCTGGGCGACCCGATCGCCTGGGGGCAGGCGGCGCTGATCATGTGGGATGTCGCGGCCGGCGGACGGCCGACCCTGTGGCAGGACCTCACCGCCGACCCCGCGTTCGAGTCCATTCGATGGTCCGACGGCGAGGGCGATCTCTACACGCCGGGCGGCCGCACGCGGGCGGCCATGGTGCTGGTGCCTGGCGCTGCCGTGCTCGGCCGCGATGAGCCGAGGCTGCGGGCGCTGGCACGATCGCTGGCGCGAGCGGGCTTCGTCGTGCTCGTGCCGGAGCTGCCCGAGGTGCGCCGCTTCGCCTTGTCGCGCGCCGATGCCGATCGTATCGCGGCGGCCCTGCGCGAGCTGCATCGCCGACTGCCTGGCGAGCCGCTCGGCGCCGCGGCTGTTTCCTATGCCGTGGCGCCGACGGTGATCGCAGCGCTCCAGGACGACATCGCGCCACAGGTCCGCTTTCTGGTCGGCGTCGGCGGCTACTATGACGCCGAGGCCGTGATCCGCTTCGCGACCACGGGCGCCTTCCGGCCGCCGGGCGATCCTCGTCTGCTGCGCCTGGTGCCGAGCGACTACGGCCGCTGGGCCATGCTGCTGGCCAATGCCAGCCGTCTCGAGGATGCGGACGATGGCCAGGTGCTGTGGGAGATCGCGCGTGCACGCGCGCGCGATCCAGCCGCGGACGTGACGCGACTTGCGGCACGGCTCGGCCCGCAGGGACGGTCGGTGCTGGCGTTGGTCGAGAATCGCGACCCCGATGCCGTGGTGAAGCTGATGGCTGCGCTGCCTGAGAACGTGCGGCAGGATATCGACGGCCTCAATCTCACGCTCTACGACCTCCGCAAGCTGCGCGCCCATCTGATCCTGGTGCACGGCCGGGGCGATACGCTGGTGCCCTACAGCGAGAGCCAGACCCTCGCCATCGCCGCCGTGAACGCGCACCCCGACTTGTTCCTGATCGACGATCTCGGCCATGTCGATTTCAACGCCGTCACCCTCGCCAACGGCTGGAACATGTGGCGCGCCGTCCTGACCCTGCTCGAAGAAAGGCGACGCTGAAGAGACAGGAGGGGAGGGGGGGTAAATTAACGATTTACTTCTGATGCCGCCCGTGCATACTGGCCAAAGGACTCCGACCCAGTCGCGATATGCAGAAAAGCGCGGGTCCGGAAACGACGGCGATCCCGTCCTGGTCCGCGTTCGACCGTTTGTCGGTCGCTTCAGCCCGATCCTCGAGAGCCCATGAACCGCCGTCCCGTTATTTTTCCGTTTGTTTAACGGAAGAGGCGGTTGGCGCCGCTGCGTCGCTCAAATTTTTTGTTTCCCGGCTTTCAGCGCCAAAGCGGCGGCAGGGGCGGCAAGCGGGCGTTGCCGGGGCGGGCGAAAATGCCGAGCCGGGCGAGCGTGTCGCGCACCTCGCGCGGCGCGCGGATCTGCGGCCCGCGGGCATCGACGCCGGCCAGTCGCATCAGCCGGTCGGCGATCTTCTGCCAGCGGTCGCCCTCGGCGGGGAAGCGGCGCACCTCGATCTGCTTGCCCTCGTCGATGCCGGCCTTGGCCTTGGCGATCGAGATGGCGAGCTGCAGGCCGCCCAGCTCGTCGACCAGGCCGACCCTTCGCGCATCGGTGCCTGTGAAGACGCGGCCGCGGGCGGCGGCATCGACCTTGGCGGCGTCGAGCTTGCGCGCCTCGCCGACCTGGCGCGTGAAGTCGGCATAGACGGCATCGAGCTCGCGCCCGATGGCCGTCTTCTGCGCCGCGGTCGGCGCCAGGAACGTCGAATACATGCCGGCATTGGTGCCGACACTGATGCGCTCGATCTTGACCCCCAGGGTGTTCAGCAAGCCGTCGGCGACCGGCCACATGCCGAAGACGCCGATGGAAGCGGTAATGGAGGCGGGCTCGGCCACGATCACGTCGGCGCGCACGGCGGCGAGATAGCCGCCCGACGCCGCGACATCGCCCATGGACACGATCACCGGCTTGCCGGCCGAGCGGGCGCGGCCGACCGCGTCGGCAATGGCGTCGGCGGCAGGGTAGGTCCCTCCTGGCGAATCGATGCGCAGCACGATCGCCTTCACTTCCCTGGCGCGCGACGCCGTCTCGAGCGCGTCGATCACGTCATCGGAAGCGGCGAGCGTGTCCTCGTCGAGCGGACTGTCGCCTTCGGAGCCGGACACGATCGTGCCACTGGCATGCACCAGCGCGATCACCTCGCCGCGCTGCTTGGGGCGCTTGTCGTCGCCCGCATATTCGCCGAGCGTCACGAGATCGCGGGTGTTGGGCGCGCGTTTCCAGACCTCGTCCATGGCGTCGGCGCGGTAGCCGATCTTGTCGACCAGCTTCTCGTTCTTGGCGCGGTCCGAATCGAAGGGCGCCGAGTTGATCAGTTCGCGCAGCTTGACCGGCGCCAGCTTGCGGTCACGCGCCACGTCCTCGATGAACTGTGCATAGAGGCTGTCGACGAGCTGCTGCAGATTCTCGCGCGCCGGCCCGGTCATGGCCGATTCGGTGAAGGTGTCCGGAGCGCTCTTGTATTCGTAGCGCTTGCCGCCCTCGATATGAACGCCGAGCTTGTCGAGGCCGCCGCGCAGGAACGGCGTCTCGACGGCAAGGCCCGCGACCGCGAAGCCGCCGCTCGGCTGCAGCCAGATCTGGTCCAACGCCGAGGCAAGATAATAGTCGGCGAAATGATCGCTGCCGGCGCCCAGCGATTCGGCGAAACCGATGGCGAACTTGCCCTTGCCGCGGAAGCGCGCGATCGCCTGGCGCAGCTCCTGCACCCGCGCGAGGCCCGCGCTCTCGTCGCCGATATCGACGAACATGCCGACGATGCGGGGATCGTCCGCCGCCTGCCAGAGGAGTTGCACGGTGCCGACGAGATCGCGGCCGCTGCGGAACAGGCCGCCGTGCAGGACGTCGGTCGAGGCCGTCTCCGGCGGGACACTGCGCATGTCGAGCACCAGCACCATGGAACTCGGCAGCGGCTTGCTGGCGAAGGGTCCCGACGTGGCGAAGGCAATGGCGCCGCCAATGGCGAGCAGGGTGAGGGCGCCGACGGTTGCCAGCAGGCCAACGATAAACCGCCGCATTCAGGTCTTCTCCGCTCGGTGGTCAGGGCTTGACGAGATTGGGCCGAAACCTCCGTACCGCGTCAAGCAGGACGGTGGCCGACGTATCGAGGCTGTTGTCGCTCACCACGAGTGCAGCGGGCACGCCCCGGACCGGCTTGAGGCCGTTGTCGAGGTTCCAGGATGAAAGCCTGAGATCGGCTTTGACGAAGGCCTCGGGCGTGAGACCGATCTGGAGCTGCAGCCGAAGCCCCGCCCGGCGCAGGCGCACCCACTGGACGTCGTTCCAGGCCAATCGGGCGAAGCGACCGAAACGCAGCAACAACCCGTTGCGGTCGATCACGACCTGGGGCTTTCGGTCCAGGGTGCGGACGATACCGAGGGCGCCGTAGAAGAGCATGAGGGCTGAAAGACCCGCGAACAGCAGCATGCGCGGATCGAGGAAGGACATCTCGGGAACGTGGCCCGAACTCGGCGCGACATAGACGATCGCCGTACCGGCCATGCCGAGCGCGATGACGGCCATGCTGAGATTGTGCAGCCGGCCGAAGCGCGCCTCCACCGCTTCAGCCGTTTTGCGCACGGTGGCGCAGCAGATGATCGGCCAGGACGACCGCGACCATCGCCTCGGCGACGGGCGTGGCGCGGATGCCGACGCAGGGATCGTGGCGGCCCTTGGTGCGCAGCTCGACCTCGTTGCCGAAGCGGTCGACCGACCGCACGGTCGAGAGGATGGAGCTGGTGGGCTTCACGGCGAGGCGGCAGACGATCTCCTGGCCCGTCGAGATGCCGCCCAGGATGCCGCCGGCGTGGTTGCTCAGGAAGGCCGGTTCGCCGTCCTTCATGCGCATCTCGTCGGCATTCTCCTCGCCGCTCATCGCCGCCGTGGCGAAGCCGTCGCCGATCTCGACGCCCTTCACGGCGTTGATGCTCATCAGCGCCTTGGCGAGATCGGCATCGAGCTTGTCATAGACCGGATCGCCGAGGCCGACGGGCACCCCCGAGGCCACGACCTCGATGATCGCGCCGCACGATGAGCCGCGCTTGCGCACCTCGTCGAGATAGCCTTCCCACGCCTGGCCGGCCTGGCGGTCGGGACACCAGAAGGGATTGTCGCCTGTCGCGTCCCAGTCCCACTTGGCGCGGTCGATCTTCTGGGTGCCGAGCTGGACCACGGCGCCGCGGATCTTCACGCCATCGCCCAGGATCTTGCGCGCGATTGCGCCGGCGGCGACGCGCACCGCCGTCTCGCGCGCCGATTGGCGGCCGCCACCGCGATAGTCGCGCACGCCGTACTTCTTGAAATAGGTGTAGTCCGCGTGGCTCGGCCGGAACTTGTCCTGGATCTCGGAATAGTCGCGGCTGCGCTGGTCGACATTGTCGATATGCAGCGCAATGGGCGTGCCCGTGGTCACGCCCTCGAACACGCCGGACAGGATCTTCACCGTGTCCGGCTCCTGGCGCTGCGTCACGAAGCGTGACTGGCCGGGGCGGCGCTTGTCCATCCAGACCTGGATGTCGGGCTCGCTCAGGGGAATGCGCGGCGGCGTGCCGTCGACGACGCAGCCGATCGCGGGCCCGTGGCTTTCGCCCCAGCTCGTGAACCGGAAGAGGGTGCCGAAACTGCTGCCGGCCATGACCGGCCCCCAGGCCTTACTCGCCCTCGAAGTTGCCCAGCAGCTCGGCGATCTGCTTGGACGACGAGGTCTTGACCATGCCGACGACGTGATAGCCGGCATCGACATGCATCACTTCACCGGTGACGCCGGTGCCGAGATCGGACAGCAGGTAGAGGCCCGCGTTGCCTACTTCCTTCGGCTCGACATTGCGCTTCAGCGGCGAGTTGAGCTCGTTCCACTTCAGTATATAGCGGCTGTCGCCGATGCCGGCGAAGGCGAGGGTCTTGATGGGGCCGGCGGAGATCGCGTTGACCCTGATCTTCTGCTCGCCGAGATCGGCCGCGAGATAGCGTACGCTCGCCTCGAGCGCTGCCTTGGCGACGCCCATGACGTTGTAGTGCGGGATCACGCGCTCGGCGCCGTAGTAGGTGAGGGTGAGCAGGCTGCCGCCGTTCTTCATCAGCGGCACGGCGCGCTGCGCCACCGCGGTGAAGGAGTAACAGCTCACGTTCATGGTCAGCGCGAAGTTGTCGGCCGTCGTGTCGAGGTAGCGGCCCTTGAGCTGGTTCTTGTCGGAGAAGGCGATGGCGTGGACCAGGAAGTCGAGCTCGCCCCACTTCTTCTCGATCTCGGAGAAGGCCGCATCGATGCTTGCCGGGTTCGTCACGTCGCAGGGCATCACGATCTCGCTGCCGATGCTGCTGGCCAGCGGCCGCACCCGCTTTTCGAGCGCTTCGCCCTGGAAGGTGAAGGCGAGCTTGGCGCCGGCATCGTGGCAGGCCTTGGAGATGGCCCAGGCGATCGAGCGTTCGTTGGCGACGCCCATGACCAGGCCCTTTTTTCCGGCCATCAATTGTGCGGCTGCTGTCATGGCCCCGGTTCTAGCGGGGCCCGACGCGCGGGACAAGATGGCGGTGGTGGAAGGCTTTCCGGCCCTCCATATTGTGGGTCATGATCCGTGAGAAAGCCGATCCGCTCGAGCTGTTTGCCGAGTGGTTTGCCGAGGCCGAGAAGGCCGAGCCCAACGATCCTTCCGCCATGACCGTGGCGAGCGTGGGGCCCGACGGTATGCCGTCGGCGCGCATGGTGCTGCTCAAGGGCTACGACGCGTCGGGCTTCGTCTTCTACACCAACCACGAAAGCCGCAAGGGCCGGCAGCTCATCGCGCACCCCAAGGCGGCGCTCCTGTTCCATTGGAAGTCGCTGCGCCGCCAGGTGCGGCTCGAGGGTCCGGTGACGCAGACGACGCCGGAGGAGGCCGATGCCTATTTCGCGACGCGCGCGCGCGGCAGCCAGATCGGCGCCTGGGCCTCCGAGCAGTCACGGCCGCTGGAAAGCCGCTTTGCGCTCGAGAAGCGCGTCGCCGAGTTCGGCGCCAAGCACCTGGTCGGCACCGTGCCGCGGCCGCCGCACTGGTCGGGCTTTCGCGTGCAGCCGCTGCTGATCGAGTTCTGGCAGGATCAGCCGTTCCGACTGCACGATCGCCTGGAGTACAGCCGCTCCTCGGCCGGTGCGCCGTGGTCGACGCGAAACCTGTATCCCTGACAGCCTCGCCGGAGGAGACCGGCCGGCTGATGCGGCGGGCGGCGCTTGCCTCCATGTCGGTCGCGATCCTGTTGATCGCGGCCAAGCTGGTGGCGTGGCTCCTGACCGGTTCGGTGAGCATGCTCTCCTCGCTAGTCGATTCCTCGCTCGACCTGGTGGGCTCGCTGATCACCTTCATCGCCATCCGCCAGGCGCTGGAGCCCGCCGACAAGGAGCATCGCTTTGGCCATGGCAAGGCCGAGGCACTGGCCAGCATGACCCAGGCCGGCTTCATCATCGCCTCCGCCGGCGCCGTGATCCTGACCGTCGTCGATCGCTTCCTGCATCCCCAGCCGGTGCGCGAGGAGGCCGTGGGCATCGCGGTCAGCGCGGCCGCGGTCGTGCTCACCGTCGCGCTGATGAGCTACCAGAGCCACGTCGTGCGCCGCACCGGATCGATGGCCGTGGATGCCGACAAGTCGCACTACATGGCCGACTTCGTCACCAACATCAGCGTGGGCGTCGGACTTTTCCTGTCGAGCCTGCTGCACCAGCCCGCGATCGATGTCGTCGTGGCCCTGGGAGTCGCGATCTACCTGGCCGCGAGCGCGCTCGGCATCGCCCGTACGTCGATCGACGTGCTGATGGATCGCGAGCTGCCCCAGGAGGACCGCCAGCGCATCCTCGACATCGCCCGCAATCATCCCGGCGTGCGCAACGTCCACGATCTGCGCACCCGCTCGGCCGGCCTCACCAAGTTCATCCAGATGCATGTCGTGCTGCAGCCCAACATGTCGCTGGGGCGCGCCCATGTCATGGGCGACTCGATCGAGGCGGACATTCTTGCGGCCTTTCCGGCCGCCGAGGTGATCCTGCACATCGATCCCTGGAACGACGGCGAGCCGCGGCTCGCGGACGAGTGATGGCGCAGCCCTCCTTCGTCGTCGCGGACCAGTCCGAGGCGATCGGGCTGCTCGAAAAGCGCCTGCCGGGCGCCAAGCGCATCGACACGCACGGCGCCATCGTCTTCCTGGCCAAGGATCGCGCCTACAAGATGAAGCGTGCGGTGAAGTTCCCCTACATGGACTTCTCCACGATCGATCGCCGCAAGGCGATGTGCGAGGCCGAGATCGAGATCAATCGGCGGCTGGCGCCCGAGATCTATCTCGGCGTCGAGCCCGTCGAGACGGACGGCAGGATCCTCGATTGGCTGGTCGTGATGCGCCGTTTCGACGAGGACGGCCTGTTCGACCGCATGGCCGCTCGGGGTGCGCTGACGCCCGGGATCATGGCGGCTCTGGGCGCGCGGATCGCGGCTTTCCACGACACGGCACCGCCAGTTGCCGGCTTTTCCGGCCCCGACGACTATCGCCAGTCCGTGGCGGCCGACATCCGTCAATTGCGCGAGCAGGGCGACCGGCTCGATCGAAAGGCGACGGAAACGCTGGCCGAGGCTTTGCCCGCGGCCCTCGAGCCGTTCGTCGACATCGTCGCCCGGCGGGCCGCGGCGGGCGCAGTGCGCCGCTGCCACGGCGATCTTCACCTGCGCAACATCGTGCTGATTGACGGCAGGCCCGTGCCGTTCGACGCCATCGAGTTCTCGCCGCGCATGGCGAGCATCGATGTGCTCTACGATCTCGCCTTCACCCTGATGGACCTCTGCGAGCGCGGCCTGCAGCCGCTCGCCAATCGCCTTCTGAACGAATGGCTCTGGCGTATCGCCGAGCTGCCCGAGGCGCCGCACGAGACGGCCTTGGCTCTGCTGCCGCACTTCCTGTCCCGTCGCGCGGCCGTTCGCGCTTTCGTCGATGCTTCGAGTGCTGCATTGGGGGCCAAGGACTATGGACCGGCGCGCGCCTACCAGCGCGTGGCGGTCGAATTCCTTCAGGCGCCGCCGCCCAGGCTGCTCGCGGTGGGCGGCCTGTCGGGCAGCGGCAAGACGACACTTGCCCTGAGGCTCGCCCCCGGGATCGGGCGATCGCCGGGCGCCGTCGTGGTGCGCAGCGATGTCGAGCGCAAGCGGCAGGCGGGAATCGGACTGGAAGATCGCATGCCGGCCGGCAGCTACACGCCGGAGGCATCGGCCAGGGTCTACGACGCCATTCTGGCGCGGGCCGAGCGCGTGTTACGTGCCGGCTACAGTGTGGTGCTGGATGCCGTGCACGCCCGTCCCGACGAACGAGCGGCGGCCGAGGCGCTGGGCCGGCGGCTCGGAGTGCCCTTCGAGGGGATCTGGCTCGACATTTCACAGCAGGAGGCGAAGGCGCGGGTCGCGGCCCGCCGCGGCGATGCCTCGGATGCCACACCGTCCGTGGTCGAGCGGCAGTTCGACTACGATCTTGGTGAAATCCACTGGCGGCGCGGCTAGTCTCCGCGAAGGGGGATACCGATGGAATTTTATCTGACGTTCGATCAATTGCTGGGCCGCGTCGAGTCCCGCCCGGTGTATTTGATCGTGATCGCCACGGTCATCTTTTCCGTGATCGCCGAGGCGCTGCTGCTGTTCCGCCGCGACGGCAAGTATCCGTGGAAGGATGCTTCGCTCTCCGTCTGCATGACCATCGGCCACTTCGTGACGCAAGCGGCCGCACAGGGCGCGGTGTTCGGCATCGTCGCGGCCGTCGTCTACGACTACCGGCTGATGACGGTGCCGCTCTCCTGGGCGCACTGGCCGAACATCGTGCTGTTGTTCCTGCTGGTCGACCTGGTCTTCTACATCGAGCATCGCTGCTCGCACCGCGTCAATCTCCTCTGGTGCTCCCACAGCGTGCACCACAGCGGCGAGCGCATGCTGACCACGACCGCGTTTCGCCTGCCGTGGACGCCGATCCTGTCGGGCATCTTCTGGTTCTACCTGGTGCTCGTCTGGCTCGGCTTCGATCCGGTGTGGGTCTACGGCATGAGCTCGGTGAACCTCGCCTACCAGTTCTTCGTTCACACCGAGCTGGTGCCGCACATACGCTGGCTGGAATGGGTGCTCGACACGCCGTCGGCGCATCGCGTGCATCACGCCAGCAACCCCGAGTACATCGACAAGAATTACGGCGGCACGCTGATGATCTGGGATCACCTGTTCGGCACCTACCAGCCCGAGCTCCCCGACGTGCAGATCAAGTACGGCCTGGTGCACAAGCGCTCGCATCCCGACAATCCATTCGTCGTGGCCTATGAAGGCCTGTGGGACCTCATCAAGGGCGTCTTCCGGCCCGGCAGCGTCCGCGAGAGGTTCGCCCGGGTCTTCGGCCCGCCCTGATCGGCCCATCTTGACCGCTTGGCCAAAAGTGAGTAATTGCTCACTTCATGGCTGAGGCCGTTCCCCTGAGCGACGCGCGCGATGGCCTGTGCCGCGAGCGCGCGCTTGCCGTGCGTGAGGCCTGCCTGGGTTGGCTGCCCTGCGGCGATCTCCTGGCGCGGCTAGGCGATCCGGTCGTGCGCTGGTGGCTGAGGCGCACGAATTCGCCCTACGTCGCGGAGATCGAGGCCACGGCGCGCGCCCTGGAATGTCCGGGGACCTGGCTGCTGCACGGCGCCTATCTTTTCGGCTGCACGGCGCTGGCCGACGACACGCCCAGGGGACCGCGACTGCGGCGTACGCTCGACTGGCCCTTCACCGGTCTCGGGCGTCTCGTCGAGGTGGTGCGCCAACGCGGACCGGCGGGCGAGTTCCTGAACGTCACCTGGTCAGGCTTCTCGGGCGTGCTGACGGCGATGGCGCCCGGCCGCTTCGCCGCTTCCATCAATCAGGCGCCGATGCGCCGGCGCAACAAGGTCGGCGCGCTGCTGTGGTTCGACTATGTGCTGAACGCCGTCGGTGCTTTGTTCAATCGCGACCAGCTGCCCGAGCACCTGCTGCGCCATGTCTTCGAGAGCTGCGCGACCTTCGACGACGCGCGTCATCTGCTGATGATGACCCCGGTCGCACGGCCGGTCCTGTTCCTGCTGGTCGGCTGCACGGAGGGTGACCGCCTGGTCATCGAGCGCGACGGCGCATCGGCGCGCGCCTATCGCCACTTCACCGCGCTCGCCAACGACTGGCAGGAAGATCAGGAAGGTTGGCGGCCACGATGCTGCGGTCTCGGCCCGCCCGGCGACAACAACCGCCGGCGCCGTTCGACGCTGGCGGCCTGGAGCGGACGCGATGCCAACGACTTCACCTGGGTCAGTGCGCCCGTCCTCAACGAATGCACCCGTCTTGCCGTCGAGATGTGCCCGGCGAGCGAGCGGCTCTTGGTGCAGGGTTGGGAGCCTGACGGGCTGGGCAGCGCGCAGCCGGCGACGGTGATCACTTCGATCCAGGCACGGCCGTATAGTTGACGCCGTAGGCCGGCGCGGCGGCGAGCACTCCGCCGGCCTCGTCGATCGAGCGCTGATAGCCGTCGGCGTCGGCGATGCCTGACTCGGCGATGAACCGCTCGAGGCCTGCCGGCGCGTAGAGGATCAGCACCTCGGACGGCTCGAGCGCCTCGAAGCTGTATTTTTGGCCCGGCTCGGCATGCAGGAAGTCGCCCTTTGCAAGCGTGACCGTCTGGCCGCCGATGGCGAAGCGCAAGGTCCCGGCGATCACGTAGAACGCCTCGGCCTCGCGGCTGTGCTGATGCTCCAGCGCGCCGCCGCCCCGGGCGATGGTCGAATGGGACAGCGCGTAGCGATCGCCGGTCTCGGGACCGCCGACGATCACGGCCTGGTGCTGGCCGCCGATCCAGAAGGCGCGACGCTTGGAGACGGGAATGACGGTGAATTTCGCTTGGGTCATGCCGCCAGCATGCCGAAGGGCCGGCGGGCGGTCTTGGATGGAACTGACCTAGCCGGTCCAGGCGGCCTGGTAGGCGTGCGGCGTGAAGCCGTAGGTGCGCACGAACTCGCGATTGAGATGAGCCTGATCGTAGAAGCCGCTGTCGCAGGCGGCCGCGGCGATCGTCTCGCCGGCCCGCAGCAGGACCTTGCAGCGCTGCAGGGCCTGCACGACGTGGAAGTTGTGCAGGTTCGTGCCGGTGACGCGGCGGAACGTGCGCGAGAGATGGCCGGCCGAGACGCCGCAGGCGCGCGCCAGCGCTTCGGGATCGCTGCGCAGGCCTCGCCGGCGCGAGAGCAGCTCGATCGCCCGGGCGACCAGATGCTCCGCGGGGGTCGTCGATCTGTCGCGCAGGATGAACTGTGAGCTGAACGACCAGCCTTCGCCGTCAACCGGTTCGAAACGATGGACGGTGCCCGCCGGCACGACGACAGTCTCGCCGGCCTCGACGATATGGCTCGAATCCCGCAGCCTGAGACGGGCGCGGCCGGCGGTCAGGCGCACGATCTCGTCGCCCGCGTGATAGTGCGGCCGGAAACGCCAGGCCGCACGTCGGCCCTCGATGGTCTCCACCCCTCGATCGACGGCCAGCGAGGTGCGCGGGCCGGGCACGGTCAGGCGCGCTTCTTGGCCGCCGGGCTGCGCGGCAGCATGCGCGCGAGGTACTGGCCGGTGAAGCTCTCGCGCACCTTCACGACCTCCTCGGGCGGGCCCTCGGCGACCAGCCGGCCGCCGCCCGAACCGCCATCGGGTCCCATGTCGAGGATCCAGTCGGCGGTCTTGATGACCTCGAGATTGTGCTCGATGACCACGACCGTGTTGCCGCCCTCGACCAGGCGATGCAGCACCTCGAGCAGCTTGCGCACATCCTCGAAGTGCAGGCCGGTCGTCGGTTCGTCGAGGATGTAAAGCGTGCGGCCGGTGGCTCGCCGCGAGAGTTCCTTGGCGAGTTTCACCCGCTGCGCCTCGCCGCCGGACAGAGTCGTCGCCTGCTGGCCGATATGGATGTAGCCCAGGCCCACCTGCTGAAGCGTCAGCAGCTTGTCGCGGATGACGGGCACCGCCTTGAAGAATTCCACGCCCTCGTCGACCGTCATCTCGAGCACGTCGGCGATCGACTTGCCGCGGAACATGATCTCGAGCGTTTCGCGATTGTAGCGCTTGCCCTTGCAGACGTCGCACTGGACGTAGACGTCGGGCAGGAAGTGCATCTCGATCTTGATGACGCCGTCGCCCTGGCAGGCCTCGCAGCGCCCGCCTTTGACGTTGAAGGAGAAGCGGCCGGCCTTGTAGCCGCGCTCGGTCGATTCCGGGAGCTGGGAGAACCAGTCGCGGATCGGCGAGAAGGCGCCGGTATAGGTCGCGGGATTGGAACGCGGCGTGCGGCCGATCGGCGACTGGTCGATGTCGACGATCTTGTCGAGATGCTGCAGCCCCTCGAGCCCGCTGTGCTCGCCGGGATGCTCGCGCGCACCGTTCAGCCGGCGGGCCAGCGCCTTGTAGAGCGTCTCGACGATCAGCGTGCTCTTGCCCGAGCCCGAGACGCCGGTGATGCAGGTGAAGGTGCCGAGCGGGATGCTGGCCGTCACGTTCTGCAGGTTGTTGGCCTTGGCGCCCTTGACCGTCAGCCAGCGATTGCCGGTGTTCTTGGGCTCGCGGCGGTTCTTGGGGATCGGGATCTGGCGGAAGCCCGAGAGATACTGGCCGGTGAGGCTCGCGCTGTTGCGCATCACCTCCTCGGGCGTGCCCTCGGCGATCACCTTGCCACCATGGGCGCCGGCGCCCGGGCCCATGTCGACCAGATGGTCGGCGGCACGGATCGCATCCTCGTCGTGCTCGACCACCAGCACGGTGTTGCCGAGATCGCGCAGCCGCGTGAGCGTCTTCAGCAGGCGATCGTTGTCGCGCTGATGCAGGCCGATCGACGGTTCGTCGAGCACGTAGAGCACGCCGGTCAGGCCCGAACCGATCTGGGAGGCGAGCCGGATGCGCTGGCTCTCGCCGCCGGACAGCGTGCCCGACGTTCGATTGAGCGTCAGGTAGCTCAAGCCGACATTGTCGAGGAAGCCCAGCCGTTCGTTGATCTCCTTCAGGATGCGGGCGGCGATTTCCTGCTGCTTCTTGGTGAGCTTGGGGTTCAGCTCCAGGAACCACTTCACCGCATCGCCGATCGAGAACTCGGTGACCTGGCTGACATTGAGACCGGCGATCTTCACCGCCAGCGCCTCGGGTTTCAGACGCGCGCCGTTGCAGACCTCGCACCTGGCCTCGTGCTGGAAGCGCTCCAGATCCTCGCGCACCCAGGAGGAGTCGGTCTCCTTCCAGCGGCGGTCGAGATTGGGGATCACGCCCTCGAACGGCTTGGTCGTCTGGTACTGCCGGATGCCGTCGTCGTAGCGCATGGCGATCGACTCGCCGTTGCTGCCGTTCAGGATGACGTCGCGCACCTTCTTGGGCAGGTCCTTCCAGGGCGTCGTCGTCTTGACCTTGTAGTGCTTGGCGATGCTCTCCAGCGTCTGCAGGTAATACTGGCCCGAGGAGTCCGCCCACGGCGCCACCGCGCCCTCGGAAAGCGACAGGCGATCGTCTGGCACGACCATCTCGGGATCGAAGAACATCTTCACGCCCAGGCCGTCGCAGGCCGGGCAGGCGCCCTGTGGTGCATTGAAAGAAAAGAGGCGCGGCTCGATCTCCTCGATGGTGAAGCCAGAGACCGGGCAGGCGAAGCGGGAGGAGAAGACGGTGCGCTCGCCGGTGTCGGCGTTCTCCGCCACGGCGAGGCCCTCGGCGAGGGTGAGCGCCGTCTCGATCGAATCGGCCAGGCGATTGCCGAGGTCGGGCTTCACGACGATGCGGTCCACGACCACGTCGATGTCGTGCTTGTATTTCTTGTCGAGCGCCGGCGCTTCGGTGATCTCGTAGAGCTTGCCGTCGATCTTGACCCTCTGGAAACCCTTCTTCTGCAGCTCGGCCAGGTCCTTGCGGTACTCGCCCTTGCGGCCGCGCACGATGGGCGCCATCAGGTAGAGGCGTGTGCCGTCGGCCATCGCCTTCACGCGATCGACCATCTGGCTGACGGTCTGGCTCTCGATCGGCAGGCCGGTGGCCGGCGAATAGGGGATGCCGACGCGCGCG
Organism: Reyranella sp.; assembly: GCA_035501235.1. GTDB lineage: Bacteria > Pseudomonadota > Alphaproteobacteria > Reyranellales > Reyranellaceae > Reyranella. The sequence continues at coordinate 20,599 of DATJWN010000315.1, read as the reverse complement.
AACAACAGGCGCAGATAGTCGTAGATCTCGGTGACCGTGCCGACCGTCGAGCGCGGATTGCGCGACGTGGTCTTCTGCTCGATCGAGATCGCGGGCGAGAGACCCTCGATCGAATCGACATCGGGCTTCTGCATCAGCTCGAGGAACTGGCGCGCATAGGCCGACAGGCTCTCGACGTAGCGCCGCTGGCCTTCAGCGTAGATCGTGTCGAAGGCGAGCGACGACTTGCCCGAGCCCGACAGGCCGGTGATCACCACCAGCTGATCGCGCGGCAGGTCGAGGTCGACGTTCTTGAGATTGTGCTCGCGTGCGCCGCGGATCGAGATGAAACGGTGCGGCTCGGCAGCGGGTAAGCGGGGTGACTTTGCCATGTCCGGTGAGAATAGCGCGCAGGGGGCAGCCCGCGCATATGGCTATCCACAGCGGAATTTACCACCCGCAGCGTCAGGAATTGTCAGGCGGCCAGGCCCTCAGGCCGCGGCACCTTGGGCCGCCACCCGCGCCGTCGGCCGGTCGTTCATCAGCAACTGCAGGGTGCCCGCAACCAGCCCGACCACCACGCCGATCTTCCAGGCGAGGTCGTAGGAACCCAGCAGATCGTAGAGATAGCCGCCGCCCCAGGCGCCCAGGAAGGAGCCGGCCTGATGGCTCAGGAAGGCGATGCCGGTCAGGGTCGAGAGGAAGCGCAGGCCGAAGATCTGCACGACCAGCCCGTTGACCAGCGGGATCACGCCCAGCCACAGCGAGCCCATGGCGGCGCCGAACAGCACGACGGTCAGCGGCGTCGGCGGGAAGGAAAAGAAGGCGGCGATGGTCGCCGAGCGCAGCAGATAGATGGCGCCCAGCAACAGGCGCTTGGGATACCGGTCGCCCAGCCAGCCGAACATCCAGGAGCTCAGGATATTGAAGCCGCCGATCAGCATCAGCGCGATGGCGCTGTAGGAGGCGTCCAGGCCGCACTGCGCGAGATAGGTCGGAAGGTGCGTCGTGAGGAACACGAGCTGCAGGCCGCAGACGAAGAAGGCGAGCGCCATCACGATGTAGCCGCTGTGGCGGCCCGCTTCGCCCAGCGCATCGCCGAGCGTGAGATGGCGGTCGGTCACGCGCCCGTTGGGCAGCTTGTCGGCGCGGCTGCCGATGAAGGCCGCCGGCAGCATGGCGAGGGCGATGATCAGCAAGGCCCAGAGGCCGGCGCGCCAGCCGTCGTGGTCGACGAAGTAGGCGGCGATCGGCGCCGTCACCATCGTGCCGACGGACCCTGCGGCCGAGACGATGCCGAAGGCAAGCGACCGACGCTGCGGCGCGACGACCCTTGCGGCGATGTTGGCGCAGATGCCCGAGGTCGTGCAGGCCAGTGCCACGCCGATCATGGCGCCGGCACCGACAACGATCGGCAGGGTGCTGCGCGCCGTCGCGGTCAGCAGGACGCCCAGGATCAGAGTGACGCTGCCGGCCAAGGTGACCCAGCGCGTGCCGTATTTGTCGGCGAGATAGCCCACGAAGGGCTGGCTGATGCCCCAGCCGACCTGCTGCACGGAGATCGCGAGCGCGAAGTCGGAGATGGCGATGCCGAGATCGCGCGCGGCCGGCGCCTGGAAGATGCCGAGATTTTGCCGGATGCCCATGGCGATGGTCATCATCAACGCGGCGCCAATCAGGATGGCGTAGGCCTCGCTGCGCGAGACCTGTGGCACGTGGAACGCTTGCTTCATGCCGGGACGATACGGACCGGGTGGTGCTCGAACCAATGAATTGTCGGAGGGGCGATATGAAAGACCCTCACGTCAAGCTAGGCTGGCGCAATGAGGATTTTCTACCAAAGCTTCGTCCATCCGGTGCAACAGGCACCCTATATCGACCGCCTGCAGGGCTTGCTCGACACGATCGCGGCGCCCGGCATTAAGTTCGAGGTGCGGGGTCTCGACCCGCCCGACCACTCCTTCCATACGTTGAGCGAGTTCCGTTGCGCGATCCAGGTCATCCGCAACGCCATCGAATCGGAGAAGGCCGGCTACGATGCCTTTCTGCTCGGTCACTTCCAGGAGCCGGGGCTGCTCGAGATCCGAGGCGCGGTCGACATACCGGTGATCGGTCTTGGCGAAGCGAACATCCTGGCCGCGCTCAGCATGGGCCACCGCTTCGGCCTCGTGACCATCGATCCGGTGTTCCTGCCCTGGCACGACCGCCAGGTGCGCGGGCATGGACTGGCCGAGCGCTATGTCGGCGTGACGGCGCTGAAGATGGACCTGGCGTCTTTCATGAAGGCTTTCACCGAAGAGAAGGCCTATGCCGAGGTGCGGGCACGCTTCGTGGAACAGGTCCGGCCGCTGATCGAGCGCGGCGCCGAGATCATCATCCCGGCGGGCGGCCTGCCCATGCTGCTGTTCGCCCGCGAGGCGCCCTTCCTGATCGACGGCGTGCCGGTGCTGAACGGCATTGCCGTGGCGGCCAAAGCAGCCGAGATGGCGCTGGCGCTGCGCAAGATCACGGGCGTGTCGATCAGCCGCCGCGGCACCTATGCCAAGGCGCCGCCTGATGCCATCCGCGAGTTTCTCGCGCGCTGAGCCGTCCACAGCACAACCCAAAATCGGTGGCTGTTCACAGCCCACCGGCGCTAGGTTGGCCTTCGTGAGGTAGGTGCCGCGCCCCGCGGCACCGGGAAAGCGAAGGAGGCCCCCATGGCGGGCAGCGTCAACAAAGTCATCCTGGTCGGCAATCTCGGCCGCGACCCCGAAGTGAGGTCCATGCAGGATGGCAGATCCATGGTGAACATGTCGGTGGCCACGTCGGATACGTGGCGCGATCGCCAGAGCGGCGAGCGCAAGGAACGCACCGAGTGGCACCGTGTCGTGATCTTCAACGAGAAGCTCGCCGAGGTCGCGCAGAAATACGTGAAGAAGGGTTCCAAGGTGTATGTCGAGGGCCAGCTCTCGACGCGCAAATGGACCGACCAGAGCGGCCAGGAGCGCTACACGACCGAGGTCGTGATCCCGCGCTTCGGCGGTGCACTCACTATGCTCGACGGCCGCGGCGGCGGTGAGGGCGGTGGCGGCATGGGCGGCGGCGGCGACGATTTCGAGTCGGCCCCGAGCGGCGGGGGTGGCGGTGGCGGAGGTCGTCCGGCGGCGCGCGGCGGCAAGGCCGAGCTCGACGACGACATTCCCTTCTAGAGATCGACGAAGCGGCTGCGGATCTCGGGCGTCGGCACGAAGCAGCTCGTGCGGCGTCCGAACCAGCGATAGCGGTTGTGCGCGATCAGGTCGTAGACGGGATCGCGCAGGAAACGTGGCACCAGGGCGAAGGGGCGGAGCAGGCGTGGCCATCCCTTGAGATGGCGGAGCGCCCGCAGCGCCGCGGTCGATTGGCTGAAGACCTGGTCGTCCTCGATCAGCAGCACGGTGCGATCGGTCGTGCCCGGCGGCAGGTCCAGCATCGCGACGATACGTTGGCCGAGCGGCGATTGATTGGCGGCGAACTTCAGCTGGCCGTCGCCGTCATGCCTCAGGCAGAACTGGACGAAGCCGCTGCACAGCACGCAGTAGCCGTCGAAGAGATAGAGCGGCTGTGGGACGTTCATGCGGGCAAGCCGAGCGCGCGGAGCTCGGCCACGGTCTGCTCTGCCGAACGATGATGGATGCCGGCCATGCCGATCGCCTGCGCGCCCTCGACGTTCGCCGGAACGTCGTCGATGAACACCGCGTCTGCAGGCTCGAAGCCGCCGGTGCGGCAGACGAGCCGATAGATCGCGGCGTCGGGCTTGGAGCAGCCGACGAGGCCGGAAACGACATAGTCGCGGAACAGGCCGAGGCAGGGATGCATCTCGCGCGCCGGCCCGCGCAGCCAGGGATCGAGCAGGTTCGGCGCATTCGACAGAAGATAGAGAGGCGTGCCGGCCGCATGCAGGCGTTCGACCAATGTCGTCATCGGCGCGAAAGCATGCGCGTTCATCTCGTCGAACCGCTCGTAGAAGGCGGCGATCAGGGCCTCCTTGCCGGGATGCCGTGTCTGCAATTGCCGCGTCGCCTCCGCCGGATCGCCGCCATGATCCTGCGGGATGTGCCAGTCGCGCGTCGTCACTTCGGCGAGGAAACGCTCCATCTCCTCGGGGTCGGCAATGAGCTTTCGATAGAGATGGCGCGGGTTCCAGTCGACCAGCACGCCGCCGAAATCGAAGACCACGACCGAGGGCCGGGAAGGGGCTTTTTGCAGGGGCAAATTGGGCCTTTCCGTGGACTGTTTTCGAGGCAAAAATACCTAATAAAATCAGACAGTTAAAGCCCTCTCGCAGGTGCGTTTTTTATTTGTATTACAGGCCCGTTTTGCTAGGGTGCGAAACGCTCTCGCCGGCCCCCCGGCGAGCCCAAGAAAACGAGCCAAAAACCAGGTTTTTCGTGAGCGACGATACGACCCTTCCGCCGGCGCCGCCGCCCTCAGACGCGCCGCCTCCGACGCCGCCGCACGACATCGCGCCGATCACCATCGAAGAGGAGATGCGCCGCTCCTACCTCGATTACGCGATGAGCGTGATCGTGTCGCGCGCGCTTCCCGATGCGCGCGACGGGCTGAAGCCGGTGCAGCGCCGCATCCTCTACGCCATGAAGGAAGGCGGCTACGATTCGACCCGGCCCTTCCGCAAGTCCGCCCGCATCGTCGGCGACGTGATGGGCAAATACCATCCACATGGCGATTCGGCGATCTACGACGCCATGGTCCGCATGGCGCAGGATTTCTCCATGCGCCTGCCGCTGATCTCGGGGCAGGGCAATTTCGGCTCGATGGACGGCGATCCGCCGGCGGCCATGCGCTACACCGAGGCACGCCTTGCCGCCGCGGCCGAATCGCTGCTCGCCGACTACGACAAGGACACGGTCGACTTCCAGCCGAACTACGACGAGCGCGAGCAGGAGCCGACGGTGCTGCCGGCCGCGTTCCCCAACCTGCTGGCCAACGGCGCGGGCGGCATCGCCGTCGGCATGGCGACCAATATTCCGCCGCACAATCTCGGCGAGCTGATCGACGCCTGCTGCGCGCTGATCGACAATCCCGAACTCACCATCCAGCAGGTGATGGAATACGTGCCGGGGCCGGATTTCCCGACCGGCGCGACCATCCTCGGCCGCAACGGCATCCGCGCGGCCTACGAGCTCGGCCGCGGCTCGCTGATCATGCGGGCGCGCACGATCATCGAGGAGACGCGAGGCGGCCGCGAATCGATCGTCGTCACCGAGGTTCCCTACCAGGAGAACAAGGCCCGACTGCACGAGCGCATCGCGGAAGTGGTGCGCGACAAGAAGGTCGAGGGCGTCTCCGAGATCCGCGACGAGAGCGACAAGGACGGCGTGCGGCTGGTCATCGAGCTGAAGCGCGATGCCATGTCGGACGTGGTGCTGAACCAGCTTTATCGCTTCACGCCGCTGCAGACGAACTTCAGCGTCAACGCGCTGGCGCTGGACGGCGGCCGGCCGCGGCTGATGACGATCAAGGAGCTGCTGGAGGCGTTCATCCGCTTCCGCGCCGAGGTCCTCACCCGCCGCACCCGCTTCGAGCTCAATCATGCCCGCGACCGCGCCCATGTGCTGGTCGGTCTCGCGATCGCCGTCGCCAATATCGACGAGGTGATCGAGATGATCCGCCGCGCGCCCGATCCGGTCGTGGCGCGCGAGCGCCTGATGGCCAAGGACTGGCCCGCGTCCGACGTGGCGCCGCTGATCGCGCTGATCGCCGAGCCCGGCCGCACCGTGTCGGAGGAAGGCACTTACAAGCTGTCCGAAGCACAGGCCCGCGCCATCCTCGAATTGCGCCTGCAGCGCCTGACGGGACTGGAGCGCGACAAGATCGCCGAGGAGCTGACCGAGGTCGGCAAGCTGATCGAGGGCTATCTCGAGCTGCTCGGCGATCGCGACAAGCTCTTCGCGCTGATGACCGCCGAGCTGATCAAGATCAAGGAGCAGTTCGCGACGCCGCGCCGCACCGAGATCCTGGACAACGAGTTCGAGCAGGACGTCGAGGACCTGATCCAGCGCGAGGACATGGTCGTGACCGTGACGCACGGCGGCTACGTGAAACGCGTGCCCGTCTCGGCCTATCGTGCGCAGCGCCGCGGCGGCAAGGGCCGCTCGGGCATGGCCACGCGCGAGGACGATTTCGTCTCTTACCTGTTCGTGGCCAACACCCACACGCCGGTGCTGTTCTTCTCGAGCCGCGGCATCGTCTACAAGCTCAAGGTCTGGAAGCTGCCGCTCGGCGCTCCCCAGGCGCGCGGCAAGGCGTTCGTGAACCTGCTGCCGCTCTCCGAGGGCGAGACGATCAGCACGATCATGCCGATGCCGGAGGACGAGGCGAGCTGGTCGAAGCTCAACGTCATGTTCGCCACGGCGCGCGGCGGCGTGCGGCGCAACGAGCTCAGCGACTTCGTGAACGTCAACCAGACCGGCAAGATCGCCATGAAGTTCGAGGGCGAGGATGCCGGTGACCGCCTGATCGGCGTCGGCGTCTGCTCCGAGGATCAGGACGTCCTGCTGGCCACGCGGCTCGGCCGTGCCATGCGCTTCCCGATCGAGAAGGTGCGCGTCTTCGCCAGTCGTAACTCGACGGGTGTGCGCGGCATTGCGCTCGCCGATGGCGACGAGGTGATCTCGATGTCGCTGGTCGACGGCGGCAAGGGCGTCACCAGTGAGGAACGCGACGCCTATCTCCGCCAGTCGCGCGCGCTGCGTCAGCTCGCCAATCTCGATCCGGAGAGCGGCGCCGAAACGGAGGAAGCGGCTCCGGCGGAGGAGGCGGCGGCGCCGGCCGCGAGCCTGTCGCCCGAGCGGTTCGCGGCGCTGCAGGACAAGGAGGAGTTCATCCTCACCGTCGCCTCATCGGGCTTCGGCAAGCGGACCTCGGCCTTCGAGTACCGGGTGACCGGCCGCGGCGGCAAGGGCGTCGAGCTGATGAACCTCGGCAAGGGCGGGCAGGTCGTCGCGGCCTTCCCGGTGCTGCAGAGCGATCAGATCATGCTGGTGACAGATGCCGGCACCTTGATCCGCTGTCCGGTCGATGGCGTCCGCATTGCGGGCCGTGGCACGCGCGGCGTACGCATCGTCAATGTCAGCGAGGGCGAGCGCGTCGTCTCGGCGATCCGCATCGGCGAGGACGATGCGGGCAACGGCAACGGAAATGGCGAGGACCATTCCGAAACAAACGGTGGATAAGGGCCGGCCGTGTCGCTAAGACTTCGCCGCTGCAACGGGCACGCCTTGAAAAGGGGAATACGGGGGGAAGATGGCCGTGGAGCGCACCGGTGTCTATCCAGGCACATTCGATCCCATCACCAGCGGGCACATGGAAGTGGTGCGCCGCTCGCTGCGCCTGGTCGACAAGCTGGTGATCGGGCCCGCGATCAATATCGGCAAGGGCCCGCTCTTCTCGCTCGAGGAGCGGATGGAGATCATCAAGGAGGACATCGAGGACTTCCCCAAGGCCGACAAGGAGCGCATCGAGGTCGTGCCGTTCGAGGGCCTGCTGATCCATTTCGCGCGCGAGGTGAAGGCCGGGGTGATCATCCGCGGCCTGCGCGCGGTCTCGGACTTCGAGTACGAGATCCAGATGGCCAACATGAACGCGCGCATGGAGCCCAACGTCGAGACCATCTTCCTCATGGCCTCCGACCGGCATCAGTTCATCGCCTCCTCGCTGGTGAAGGATATTGCGCGGCTGGGCGGCGACACGTCGCAATTCGTGTCGAAAAAGGTCTTCGAACGGCTGAAACGGAAGTTCGCCAAGTCCTGATCGCCCACCGGGCTGCGTTGACCATGGGGCCGTCACACCTTATACGAGCGCCGCGCGGGGTTCCGGCCTGCGGCGCGACCCGGGAGCGAGCCCATAGCTCAGCGGTAGAGCATCTGACTTTTAATCAGGTGGTCGTAGGTTCGATCCCTACTGGGCTCACCACTGGACCGGACAAGGAGTGTAACGGCTCATGCCGTCGGTGAATGTCGTCAACGGCAAGCAGATCATAGTCGACGATGCTGGCCCCTTTCAGCGGTTCTTCCGCTTCTTCGGTCGGCCGTTCGCGCGGATGTGGCATCACCGCGATCTCCTCCAGGCGATCCTGCGCCGCGAACTGGCCGACCGGTTCAAGGGCTCCGTGGCGGGCTGGGTATGGGCCGTGGTGGCGCCGCTGCTGGCGATCGCGGTCTATACGCTCGCCTTCTCGGGCCGGCTGCAGCTGCCGGAACAGTACATGGTCGCCAAGGACCCCAACCTCAGCTACGCGCTGTTCATCCTGAGCGGCATCATCGTCTTCAATTTCTGGTCCGAGATGGCGTTCCGCGCGCCGATGCTGCTGCACGAGTATGCGCACTTCATCAAACAGACCATCTTCCCCAGCGACATGCTGGCGGTGATCTCGACCGCCCGGGCGACGCTCTACACGCTGATCTCGATCACGGTGCTGCTGATCTTCCAGGTCTGCGTCCTGCGCAGCCTGCCCTGGACGCTGGTGCTGCTGCCGCTGATCTTCCTGCCGTTCGTCGCCTTTCTGATCGGCATGTCGTGGTTCCTGTGCGCGATCGGCGCGTTCACGCGCGACGCCGGCTACCTCATGATCAACATCGTGCCGCTGTTCATGTTCGCGACGCCGGTGTTCTATCACCAGTCGATGTTCGGCCCGCCGTGGGACATCGTCATCTACGCCAACGCGCTCACGGGGTTCGTCGAGGTCATGCGCGACATCATGCTGGTCGGCAAGCTGCCGAACATGGCGGTCTACGGCTGGACGCTGGGCATCTCGGTGTTCAGCTTCTACTTCGGCTACTGGTTCTTCGACAGGTATCGGAATGTCATCGTCGACGTCCTCTGACATCGTCGTCCAGGCCCGACACCTCGGAAAGGCCTACCAGCTCTACGCCCATCGCAACGATTGGCTGAAGCAGGTTATGTTCGGCTGGGCGAAGACCTACTACAAGCCGTTCTGGGTCCTGCGCGACGTCGATCTGCAGGTGAAGCGCGGCGAGAGCATCGGCATCCTGGGGCGCAATGGCTGCGGCAAGTCAACGCTGCTGCAGGTGATCTGCGGCATGACCCTGCCGAGCCACGGCGAGCTGCGCGTGACCGGCCGCATCGCCCCGGTGCTGGCCCTGGGCTCGACCTTCGATCTCGAACTGTCGGGCCGGCAGAACGTCATGATCGGCGGCGCCGTGCTCGGGCTGAAGCGCCGGGACATCCTGCGCAAGTTCGAGTCGATCGCCGACTTCGCCGGCATCGGCGACTACATGGACCAGCCGGTGAAGCACTATTCGATGGGCATGCGCACGCGCCTCGCCTTTTCCATCTGCGCCCATGTCGAGGCCGAGATCCTGGTCGTCGACGAGGCGCTGGCGGTCGGCGACGCCGCCTTCCAGCGCAAGTGCCTCGACTGGATCGACAGCTTCCGCCAGACCGGCACGCTGCTCTTCGTCTCGCACTCGATGGCCGAGGTGCGCAGGCTCTGCTCGCGCGCCATCTGGATCGAGGAAGGCCGTATCCGCGAGCAGGGCGATCCGAACGAGGTCATCCGCTCCTATCATCGTGCCCTGCTGGTGGAGAAGGACGACGTCCAGCGCTTCACCGCACACAGCTGACGGGCCATGCACGCCGGCGCCGCCATCGTCTGGCTGGGCCTCGGCTGGTGGCTGATGAGCCTGATCGTGCATTGCGCGACGGCTGCGTTGGCACGACGTCCGCGGGCCCACGGCGCCAGCGTGAACACGAAGCGCGCGCCGGCCGACTTCAGCATCGTGGCGCCGCTCGCCGGCGCAAGCGACGCTTCGGCGGGCTACATCCATTCGCTCAAGGCCTTGTCGGATGCCGGGGCCGAAGTGCTGATCTGCGTCGCCGACGCCGAAGATGGCGCCGTGGCGCCATTGCGCGCGCTGTGGCCGGAAGCGCCGCTGCTGGTCGGCTCCGACAGCACCTTCAATCCCAAGATGAACAATGTGCGCAAGGGGTTCGAACGGGCGGGCCGGCCGGTCGTGGTCCTGTGCGATGCCGGCACGATCCTCGATGTCGACCTGCTTTGCCGGGCCGCGGCACCGCTCTCGCCGCGGGTCGGGCTGGTGCTCGCGTTGAAGGCGGGCGAGGCGCCGGAGAGCTTCGCGGCCGAACTCGAGCGTGCCTATATCAACGGCCATCAGGCGCGCTTCCTGTTCGCCGCGGATCGCCTGGGCCTTGCCGTCGCCTCGGGCGGCGTCACCTTCCTCGCCAACGACACGCTGCAACGGATCGGCAATTGGCGCGGCTTCAATCGATGGATCGCCGACGACTATTCGGTCACCCGCTCGGTGCGTGAGCTTGGCCTCACAACGCGCCTCGGCACGGTCATGCCGCCCTTGCCGCTTGGCCGGCGCGAGTGGAACGCGGTGTGGCGGCGGCAGGTGCGCTGGGCACGCACGCGCCTGCGCCTGCCCGTCTGGCCGCTGGTGCTGTGGGAGCCGATGATCGGCTGGTTCGTCTCGGGGCTCGCCGGCCTGCTCGGCCTCGCTGCCATGGGCGGTGGTGCGGCGCTGTTGACGGCGGGTCTGCTGTTCCATACCGCGCTGTGGCTCGCCGCCGAGAAATGGTTCATGGCGGGACGGGGCCTTGCTTTCGGGCCGCGCGCGTCCGCCGCCGCGCTGCTGCGCGAGGCGCTGGCACCGGTCCTCATGGTAACCGCGCTCAGCGGTCGCACGATCGATTGGCGGGGCACCGACCTCGGGGGCCAGTGGCGAATGAGGGGGGATGATCCTCCGGAGAGTGTCGTATGACCGGCATGGACGGAAGCACGCCCGCCTCCTTGAGGAACGAAGCCGAGCAGGGCATCGCGACCGTCATGTTGCCGATGCATGTCGATTCGTCGACCGCGCCCGAGGTCGAACGGATAATGGTGCGGGCCCTGCAGCCTTCGGCAAAGGTCATCGTGGATGGCAGTCGTGTGACCTATATGAGCGCCGCCGGCGTGCGTGCGCTCGCGAGCGCCCTGCGCGAGGCCGCGGCCCGGGAGGCGCATATCGTCTTCTGCCGCTTTTCCGGACCTGCGGCCGATTGCCTGATGGTCAGCGGCTTCTCCCAGCTTCTCGACATTGCCCAATCCGTGGAGGAAGCGAGGGCCCGGTTGCGTCCCGGCCTGTCGGCAACCGATGCCGACCGCTTGCACCCCCGCGGTACCGCGGGTTAATTACAAGGTGGCTGAGGCGAGACCTTAAAGGGACGTGGGACGGGCGCAACGTTCCGACCGTTCCGCACGGAGAGCGGGATTTGACAGTATGGACCGGGCTGCGCGCCCTCGCGCGACCTTCCCTGATGGTCCTCGGCCTGACGATCGGCCTCGCGGGCTGCCAAGCCGTGCCGGGCGACGGTCCGTGGATGAACGGCGTCAAGTCGACCGAGACGGAGGCCTTGCCGTTCGACGTGATCGATCTCACGCCGCTCACCGTCATCACCTATCGCCCCATGACGAACGTCGACACGCCGTCGACGACCAGTTCGCTGTCCGCCGGCGGCGGACATGTCGTCGTTTCCCCGGGTGATGTCGTCAAAGTCCGTATCTTCGAGCCCTACGAAGGCAGTATCTTTCCGACCATCCAGCGCCCCGGCGCCGATTTCGGTCCGCAGCGGGTGACGAGCGAGGGCACGATCGAAGTGCCGTTCGTCGGCACGGTGCACGTCGCCGGCATGGACCTGACCCAGATCGAACATCAGATCGCGACCCAGCTCCAGGGCAAGGCCCAGGATCCCCAGGTCATCGTCGAGTTCGTGGCTGATCGGACGAACACCGTCATGGTGTCGGGCGAGGTGAAGCAGCCCGGCCGTATCTCGCTTCTCGAGGGGACCCGCACGGTGGTCGACGCGATCAACCACGCCGGCGGCCCCACCGGGGGCCAGCAGCAGGGGGGCGCCAATCAGCTTGAAGTCGTGCTGCGGCGCCAGGGCCAGGTCCTCCTGAAGGCCCAGTTCTCGGACCTCCTGGCCGGTGCCGATGTCGGCATCCAGAAGGGCGACGAAATCGTGGTGCGGCCCAATTCGCGGATTTTCACGGTCCTCGGGGCGGTCACCAAGTCCGGCAACGTCGAGCTCACCAAGGCCAATATGACGCTGCTGGAAGCCTTGGGGCAGGTCGGGGGCCTGTCCGACGAACGGGCCAACAAAACCGGCGTTTTCGTCTTCCGGATGGGGGATATCGCGGACAATCCCGCGGCAAAAGCACGTGTTTTTAGACTGGACCTCAGCCAGCCCGTGTCTATCTTCGTCGCTCAACAGTTCGGTATGCAGGCTAGGGACGTGGTGTACGTCACGAATGCGCCACTTTACGAGTACAATAAGATCCTGAGCGCTATTTACCGTACCTTCTCGATCGTCGGCATCGCGAAGGGCTCCATTACGCCAACCACGACATTCTGACGATCTGGCACACGGGCTGAAGGAATCTGGGGTACGAGTTCGGATGGCGAAAGAGACGAAGTTCAGATGGGGTGCAACGGGTGTGGTGGCGTTGTTCGTCATCGCGGCCCTCATGCTGTGGATTTTTCCGGGCCGCCAGACCAGCAGCGCCCAGGACGGAATCCGTCCCGTCGGTCCGCTCATTTCGCGTGGCTATACGGATGCGCCCAGCGGCACGGCGGTGATCGCGGGCGATCCCGCGACCGGCGGCGGCCTGCTCCTCAAGCTCCAGATCACCGACGGCCAGAAGGTCAAGCGCGACGAGGTGATCGCGGTCCTGTCGAATTATCCCAAGGCCGACAATCTCGTGCGCACCACCGAGGCCGAGCTCGAAAAGGCCAAGCGCCAGCGTGAGGCGATGGTCTCGGGCTACCGAGTCGCCGAGATCGCCATGCAGGAGTCGGTGGTGAAGTCCTCGGCCGAGGAGAACAAGCTGAAGGCGCTGGAGCTGCAGCGCTCGGGCAAGCCGCCAGATCAGAAGCAGCTCGAGCTCAACATCGCCCAGCAGAACCTCGAGCGCGAGAAGGCCAAGCTCAAGGTGATGAAGGAGACGCTGGAGACCGATCTGGCGCAGATCGACACCGACATCACCATCACCACCTCGAAGCTCGAGGATGCCCGCAACGCGCGCGAGCAGGCGCTGGTGCGCTCGCCGCTCGACGGCATCGTCATCCAGATCTATTCCCGCCAGGGCGAGCGCGTGTCGGCGAGCGGCATCGCCAAGATCGTCGACATGAGCCAGATGCGCGTGCTGGCCGACGTCGACGAGCTGCATATCGGCCGCGTCGCGCCGGGCGGCAAGGTCGAGGTGACCTTCCGCGGCAGTCCGACGATCTTTCACGGCAAGATCTCGCGCGTGGCGCCCACGGTGAAGCGCATGCAGCGCATCGAGCCCGACGGCGGCTCCTCGACCGATGCGCGCGTGGTGCAGGTCGAGATCGAGCTCGACGATCCTTCCAGCATGCCGCAGGTGCTGGGACGCGAGACGCGCGTCACCTTCCTCTGATGGCTCTCACCCTGCCTGCCCTTCCGTCGCCGTGGCTGCGCCGGTGGTGGGCGGGCTTCTCCTTCGACCGCATGCGGGAGGCCGTCAAGACCGCGGCGGCCATGCCGCTCGGCACCCAGCAGCTCCGCCGCCAGCGCACGAGCACGCTGCTGTCGCTGGCCGGCGTCACGGCCAGCCTGCTCGTCGTCTTCGCCCAGCTCGGCATCGAACGCGCCGTCTACGATTCGGCCGTGCGCATCCATCGCGCCGTGCTCGCCGACCTGGTCATCGTGCCCGCCGGCTTCAAGTCGCTGGAGCTCCATGCCGACGTGCCGATCTCGGTGACCGACGCGGTGACGGCCAATCCGTCGGTCTCCGCCGTCCTGCCGTTCTGGTTCGGCGTCATGTCGCTCAATCATGCGGGCATGTCCCAGCCGCGCCGGCTCGCCTGGTACGCCATCGATGTCGAGCATCCCGCGATCGACGTGCCGGGGCTCAAGGAAAACCTCTTCAAGCTCCGGGTCGTGCGCCGCGTCCTGTTCGACCGCGATTCGCGGCCCTATTTCGGCGATCTCGCCGAAGTCGCCGAGCGCGGCGAGGAGGTGCCGGTCACCGGCCCGCGCGACATGCGCCAGCTCCTGCGCGAGATGTTCGTCGTCGGCACGGTCTCCATCGGCCCGAACGTGGTCAACGACGGCGCCGTCGTGATGTCGGAAGCCACCATGGACGAGCTGTTCGGCGAATGGTGGTCGGACCGGCCGGCCTTCATCGCCGTCCAGCTCGCCAAGGGGGCCGATCCCGTCACGGTCCGCAACCAGCTCAACAAGGACCTGGCGGGCCGCGGCGAGGTCCTGACGCGCGACGATTTCGAAAGACGCGAGAAGGCCTATTGGTCGCGCGAGACGCCGGTCGGCTACATCACCGACCTGGGCTTCGTCATGGGCCTGATGATCGGCATGGTGTTCATCTACTACGCCCAGTACCAGATCATCCGCTTCTACCTTCCCGAATACGCGATCCTGAAGAGCCTGGGCTACGACTGGTGGTTCTTCCTGTGCATGATCGGCCAGATCGGCGCGGCCATCATCACGCCCGCCTTCCTTGTCGCCTTCGCGCTCGCGCGGCTGGTCTACGGCGTCGCCGAGCAGACGATTCATCTCGGCATGACCATGGGCTTGCGCGAGATGATCGTGTCGCTGCTCGCCTGCCTGGTCATGACCGCGGTATCGAGCCTGTTCGCGATCCGGCGCCTGTGGAAGGTCGATCCGATCATGTTGTTCGAATAGAACATGTCGGCCGAATCGCTCGTCCTCGGACCGCCGGTCGTCGAAGCCGTCGACGTCCATCACCACTATGGCGAAGGCGCGCAACGCGTCGACGTGCTGTTCGACATCAACATGGAGGTCCGCGAGGGCGAGCTGGTCATCGTCACGGGCCCGTCGGGCTCCGGCAAAACGACGCTGCTCACCATCCTCGGCACCATGCGCAAGCCCTCCGAAGGCAAGCTGCGCCTGCTCGGCACCGATGTCGTGGCGCTGGGCAACCGTGAGCTCGACTCGCTGCGCAATCGCGTGCGCTTCCTGTTCCAGAAGCGCAACCTCTTGTCCTCGCTCACGGCCCTGCAGAACGTGATGGCGGGCGTGGCGACCACCGCGCTCACCCATCCGGACTGGGACGAGAAGCGCGCCCGGCACCTGCTCGGCCTCCTGGGCCTGGCCGACAAGGCGGAGTCCTGGCCCGACGAGCTTTCGGGCGGCCAGCAGCAACGCGTCGCCATCGCCCGCACCATGATCGGCCTGCCCGACCTGATCATCGCCGACGAGCCGACCTCGGCCCTCGATCGCGTCTCCGGCCGGCTGGTGGTCGACCAGCTCAAGGATCTCAGCATGCGCGCCAAGTGCGCCGTGGTCCTGTCGACGCACGACGAGCGCATCTTCGACGTGGCGAGCCGCCGCCTGCACATCGAGGATGGCCGCTGCTTCGAAGTGCCGATCCACTATCACTGACCGGACGTCGAGATGCTGCTCTTCCTGGTCGACCTCGTCGTCGTGCTCTGCCTTGCCGTGCAGTTCGCGATCGCGGGCTACTTCCTCACGCTGCTCTACTGGCTGACCGACGAGCCCCAGGCCGAGTCGCCGCCGCCCGAGCTGCCGCCCGAGGCCGAGCTGCCGCGCGTGCTGGTGCAGATTCCCGTCTTCAACGAGCCGATGGTCGTCGAGCGCGTGGTGACCGCGGCGGGCGCGCTCGACTGGCCGCGCGACCGGCTGAAGATCCAGCTCCTCGACGACAGCACCGATCTCACGTCCGACATCGCGATCCATGCCATCGGCCGGCTGCGCAAGCAGGGCGTCGACGCCGACCATGTGCGCCGCGCCAGCCGCACGGGTTTCAAGGCGGGCGCGCTCGCCGACGGCATGACGCGCGACGATGCCCCCTATGTCGCGGTCTTCGATGCGGACTTCGTGCCGGCGCCCGACTGGCTGCGCCGGACCATGGCCGTGATGCTGGCCAGCCCCAAGGCCGCCTTCGTGCAGACGCGCATCGAATGGGGCAACGGCGATCGCAACTGGCTGACGCGGGCGCAGCGCCTGATGCAGGACGCGCACTTCGCGGTCGAGCAGGACATGCGGGCGCGCCGTGGCGTGCCGTTCCAGTTCAACGGCACCGGCGGCATCTGGCGCCGCGAGGCCGTGGAGGAGGCGGGCGGCTGGTCGCACGACACCTTGTCGGAGGATCTCGACCTGGTGCTGCGCACCCATCTCAAGGGCTGGACCGGCGTGTTCCTGATGGAGCCGCATGTGGTGGGCGAACTGCCCCAGCGACTCGACGATTTCGGCGCCCAGCAGAGCCGCTGGTCGAAGGGCTTCGTCCAGGTGGCGCGCAAGCTCCTGGGCCAGGTCTGGGACTCTGGCTGGTCGGATGCGGCGAAGTTCATGACGACGGTGGCGCTCGGCCAGCAGCTCATCTTCCCGATGATTGTCGTGGGTGTTCTTGCGCTGATCGGCTCGATGATCGGTCACGGCCACCTGATCGGATTGTTCGGATTCCTGCTCTGGATGTGGCTGGTCACCATGGTAGTGGTGCTGATCGGCATGACCTGGGGCGCCTACCATCGCCTGAAACGCGGTGGTTTCCTGAGATACATCGCCACGGCGGCGAGCGTGCCGGCACTGATCGTCTATCTCGCCGTCGCCAATGCCGGCGCCATCGTCGGCGCGAGTCTGGGCCGCAAGACCGCGTTCACGCGCACGCCCAAGACCGGTCGCTGATCCATGGCCGTCCTCGCCGCGCTTGCCCTTCTGTGCGCCGCCGTCTTCGGGATCTGCTGTCTGCTGCTCGCGGCCTTCATCGGCAGCCTGCTCTACATGGTCGTGCTGCATCATCGCCTGAAGCCGGCCGGCCTCGATCGCGAGGAGAACCTGCTGCTGACGCCGCTGCCGCCGGATGCCGGGCTGCCGCATGTCGTTGTCCAGATTCCGTCCTTCAACGAGGGTCCGGTGCTGCGCCGCGGCGTCGAAGCGGCGGCGGCCCTCGATTGGCCGCGCGACAAGCTGCATATCCAGATCCTGGACGACAGCACCGATGAGACGGCGGAGCTCGCGCGCACCGTCGCCGCCGAGCTGAGCGCCAAGGATTTCGACGTCGTGGCGCTGCAGCGCACCGACCGCAGCGGCTACAAGGGCGGCGCGCTGCATGAGGCGATGCAGCGGACGCCGTACGACTATTTCGCCATTTTCGACGTCGACTATGTACCGCCGGTGGATTTCCTGCGCCGCTGCATGCGCGTCTTCGTGGCCGAGCCCAGGACCGCCTTCGTGCAGGCGCGCTTCGACTTCCTCAATCCGCACGAGAACGCACTCACTGAGATGCAGATGGTGACGCTCGACGCCCATCTCGGCATCGAGCAGGCAACGCGCTCCTGGGCCGGCCATCCGCTGCCCTTCAACGGCACCTGCGGCATCTGGCAGCGCGCCGCCATCGAGGCGGGCGGCGGCTGGAAGGGCGACACGGTCACCGAGGATCTCGACCTCACCTATCGCGGCTGGGTGAAAGGGTGGCGCGCGATCTTCCTGACCAGCGTCGCCGTGCCGGGCGAACTGCCGGCCGATACGCAGACCTGGCTGCGCCAGCAGCAGCGCTGGCAGGACGGCTTCCGCCACGTGGGCCTGCGCATGTTTCCGGTGATCCTGAAGAGCCCGGACATCGCGCCGGCGGCCAAGGGCGCCGCGCTGCTGCATCTCTGCATGGCGCTGAACCAGCCGGTCTTGCTGGTCGGCGTGGTCTCCGGGATCGTGGCGGGCCTGCTGGCGCCGGCTTTGGTGCCGCTGCTGCTCAAGGTGTTCTTCGTCACGCTTGCCTGGGTACTGATCTGCGCCACGACCTTCCTGCGGGCAGGCCACAATTTCATCCGCAACGGCGAGATGCCGCCGCTGCAATTCGCCCTCGTGCTGTTGCGCTTCGTCGGCGGCCAGGTGGCGATGGTGGTGCGCAGCCTCGGCGTGCACATCCGCAAGGCCGCGGCGCCGCCCAAGCCGGTCGTGTTCGATCGCACGCCGAAGAAGGGCGGCTAGAGCACGACCGTTTCGACCGTTTTCACCGTTTTTACACCGCGTTCGCGGGGGCGGAGTGGCCGAAGGCGCGGCAGGACGGGCTTTTCCGGGCCATCGGGCGCTTTTCGAAACGGTCGTAAACGGTCGCAAAACGGCGCTTAAACGGTCGGAAAACGGTCCGGTCACTTTCGCAGACCAGTCGTTACCTCCAGCTCCGTGAGGCGCTCCTCGAGGTCGATCGGTTCGATCATGTTGCCGTGCACCTTGATCACGCGCGCGGTGGCCATGCCCTCGGCCGGCGTCACGTCGCCCGCGAGGACGGCGTCGGTGATGGCGGCCGTCGCCGGAATGATGTCGCGAAGCGCGCGGATCTCCGGCGCCGCGATCTCCACCGGCCGGGGCCGCCGCGGTTGCCCTTGGTAAAGCGGCCGTTGGTTTCGCGAGAATCGGCGAAGGAATCGTTGGACATGGGGAACTCCGGTTTCGAACTCGAATGGTCCGGAACCTACCCCCGATGCGTCTTAGCCCCGCATTATGATCAATGGACGTCCCGCAGGAGCGGGTGATGGGCCGAGCGCAGCCCACCGCTGGCGCCGATCGGTACGTCGAAGGGCAGGCGGATCACCTCGATCTTGCGCTGGCTGAGCTCGTGGATGAGGCGCCGATTGTGGGCCGCGACAATGACGCGATCGGCATCGAGGATCAGGCAGTGCGTGACGAATTGTTCGGCCTCCTCGATGGATACGTCGATCTTGTCCCAGTCGCGCAACGAGGTCGGCAGTCCGTCGATCAGCTTCGCGGGGCAATGGACGAGCAGGCCGGGCCGGATCAGCGCGAGGGCATTGTCGAGATGCAGGACGTTCGAGCGCAGCGCCATCGGGATGACCCGATGGTCCGGCCCGAGCAGCGCCTGCAGCCAATCGATGCCCGCCATGTCGGAGGCGCAGCCGGACATGCCGACATAGATCTCCCGGCCGTTCAGCAGCACGTCGCCGCCTTCGAGGAACGGCCCGTCCACGGAAGCCGGCGAGCCCAGAGGTACGCTCGACCAGCGGACTCCCTGCGCTGTGACCATCCTTTGGACGACCGGCCTCAGGCCGAAGCGCTCGCGCTGGCGGCAGCGCAGCCGGAGCGAGGCGTCGATCACATGGTTTCCGACGACGAGCATGCCGTCCCGCGCGAAGAGCTGGCTGCCTTCGCCGTTGGGCGCCAGGAAGGCGCGCTCCTCGCCGCGCAGGCGTTCGGGGCGATGGACGATGACTCCCTCGCTTGCCAGAAGATCGGCCAGCGCCTCGACCTGGCTCCCCAGTCGCCGTGCCCCGTCGGCATCGACATCGATCAAGCGGCGGCCGGCATGCTTGCGGCAGAAATCGGCCGCCGGCGCACTCAGCCAGCGCTGCGAGTCCTCATGGAAGATGACGACGTCCTCGGGCGGCGAACGGCCGACCACCACCTCGCGCAGCCTGCCCCACTCGTGGTGGACGCCGAAGGCCGGCATCACACGCGCGCGTAGATGTCTTCGTAGCGCGTGATGTCGTCTTCCTCGAGATAGTCGCCGGTCTGGACTTCCACGACCTCGAGCGGTTCGGGGCCGGGATTGGCCAGGCGGTGGATGCCGCCCATCGGGATGTAGACCGATTCGTTCTCGTGCAGCGTCAAGATCTTGCCGTCGAGCGTCACCTCGGCCACTCCCTTGACGACGACCCAATGCTCGGCGCGGCGCTTGTGACTCTGCAGGCTGAGCTTGCCCTTGGGATTGACGGTGAGCCGCTTGGCGCGGAAGCGCTCGCCGCGGTCGATGTCCTGATAGCTGCCCCAGGGGCGATGCATGACCGCGTGCTCGGTTGCCGCCTTGTGCTTGCCGTCGGACATGCGCTGCACGACATCCTTCAGGCGCGGCAGGTTGTTGCGGTGGCCGACCAGCACGGCGTCGTTCATGGCCACGACCACGACATCCTCGACGCCGATCACCGCCGTCAGCGGGCCGTCGGAGCGGACATAGGAATTGCGCACATGATCGAGCTCGACGGAGCCCTCGGTGACGTTGCCTTCCGAATCGGCGTTGCCGACGTCGAGCAGCGCGTCCCAGGTGCCGAGATCGGACCAGCGGAACTTGGCGGGCACGACCCAGCATTTGTCCGTGCGCTCCATGACGGCGTAGTCGATCGACTTGGCCGGCGCCTTGGCGAAGGCCTCGGCGTCGAGGAACACGGTCGAGCCGGTCTTCTTGGCCTTGGCGACCGCTTCCTCGGCGGCCGCGGCCATGGCGGGCTCGAAGCGTGCCATCTCCGAGAGGAGGAGGGCGGGAGGAAACAGGAAGTTGCCGCTGTTCCAGAGCAGGCCCTCGGCGATGTAGCGCAGCGCCGTCTTTGCGTCCGGCTTCTCGACGAAGGCAGCGACCTTCTGCACCGGCCCGATCGTCTCGCTGCCGGGACGGATGTAGCCGTAGTCGGTCTTCGGCTCGGTCGGCGGAATCCCGAAGGTGGCGATGCCGCCCTGGCGCGCGGCAGCGAGCGCCTCGCGGCAGTTGGCGCGGAATTCGTCCACACCGATCACCAGATGGTCGGAGGCGAGGGCCAACACCGCCTCGGCGCCGAGGCTCTTGCAGTAGGCCGCCGCGGCGGCC
>DATJWN010000314.1:0-9150 GCA_035501235.1 Reyranella sp. | reverse complement strand
CTCGGCCTCGTGGGCGAATCGGGCTGCGGCAAGTCCACATTGGCGCTCGCGATCATGGGCCTGGTCCCGCCCACGCGTGGCCGCATCGCGCTCGACGGCAAGGATCTCGAGGAACGCCAGCGGCTGACCACGGCGCGCACCGTCCAGATGGTCTTCCAGGACCCCTACGCCTCGCTCAACCCGCGCCAGACCGTGCGCCGCACGCTCGCCACGCCGCTCGCCCTGCACGGCGTCGACAAGGCTGAGATCGAGGCGCGGGTCGCCGACATGCTGGCCAAGGTAGGCCTCCGGCCCGAGCACGCCGACCGCTATCCGCACGAATTCTCCGGCGGCCAGCGCCAGAGGATCGGCATCGCCCGCGCGCTGATCCTGAAGCCCAGGCTCGTGATCTGCGACGAGCCGGTGTCGGCGCTCGACGTCTCGATTCGCGCCCAGATCATCAACCTGCTGCTCGAGCTCAAGGACGAGCTCGGGCTTTCCTACATCATGATCAGCCACGATCTCGGCGTGGTGGAACATGTCAGCGACCGCGTGGCCGTCATGTATCTCGGCCGCATCGTCGAGCAAGGCGGCTGGCAGGAGATCTTCGAGGATCCACGCCACCCCTATACGCGCGCTTTGATCGCGGCCATCCCCGATCCCTTCAAGCGCTCGGCCATCGCCGCCCGCGCCAAGGCGAAGGGCGAGATCGCAAGCGCGCTCAATCCGCCGCCTGGCTGCCATTTCCATCCGCGCTGCCCGCTCAAGGCCGATCGCTGCGTCGCCGAAGCGCCGATGCTCGAAGCGATCGCGGCGGGCCATCGCGCGGCCTGCCACTTCCGCGACCGGGTGAGCTGACGCCTTAGGAGGCTTCCCGCGCCAGCCGCCAGCCCTGGAGCAGGCGTGGCATGCCCTTGGCCGAGGCGTTGTTCGATCTCGTGATGTAGCGCTCCGTCACCTGATCGAATTCGGCAGGCGCCAGCTTGCGTATGGCGGCGACCTGCTCGGCGGCGTCCTTCATGTTGCCGGCGAGGGCATAGGCCGCGGCCAGCGAGACGCGCGCGCGGATGTTGCGCGGCATGGCCTGCACCGCCTTCTGCATCCAGCCGATCGCCTCGGGGAACTTGTCCCGCTCCATCTCGATCTGGCCCGCGAACATGCTCCAGCGGCCGGCCGACGGGTCCTGCGGGCTGAGTTCGAGCGCCTGGCGGATCAGCGCGATCCCCTTGTCGGCATTGTTCCGCTGGCCCTCGATATAGCCCAGCTGGCCATAAGGGAGTGCGAAGTTCGGGCTGAGCTGAACGGAGCGGGAGAAGGACCGATAAGCCTCATCGAGCTGAAGGCGCGCAAGCTGCACGACGCCCAGCCAATAGAAGGTACCGGCCAGATTGGGATCGAGCGTGATCGCGCGGTTGAGCGCCGCCTCCGCGTTCGTGAGATAGGGTTCCGGCTCGGAAACGTAGAAGTTCGTCACCGCCGCCGCGTTCGCCGCCCCGATGCCGGTCAGCGCCACGACATTGTCCGGATCGCGCCGCAACGCCTCCTGGAAGAAGGCCACGGCGTCACCCACCGTGCTCGCCGTGTTGTGGCGCTGGACCGCCGCCCATCCTTCGGCAAGGAGGCCCGCGACGCCGGGATCCTTCTGGCCGGCCGCCCATTGCGCCTCATGCGCGATCGACTGCAGGGCAAGGTCGCGCACCAGCTCGCGGGCGATGCGGACGCGCGCGCCGGCGCGATCGGCCCACGGCTCGTCCCATCGGTTGCCCCAGAATTGCAGTCGGTTGCGCGTGTCGATCAGCTCGACATTCACCGCCAGCCGATCACCTTGCCGCTCGACATGGCCCTGCACGAGATAGTGCACGCCGAGCTCCTCGCCGACGGCCGTGACATCGACGGCCCGGTCGCGAGAGGACTGCGGCGCCTGGGCCGAAACGGCGCGGATCTGCACGGCGCGCGACATCTCGTCGATCAGGTTGTTGGTCATGTGATCGGCCAGGGCAGACAGCTCGTCCGTCTTCTCCTCGGCGACAAAGGGCAGGACGCCGACAACGACGATGTAGCGCTTGGGCATGCCCTGGCCGGGAGCCGGCTGGCCCGCCTCGGCGCGCGGCTGCGGGCTGTCCTTGTCGACGACCAGGAAGCCCGCCACGCCGAATGCCGCGGCAACAAGACCGACGGCCGCCGCAATGGCGGGCCAGCGCCGCCGCGGCGGGCCATCGGCCGATGCTGCCGGCGGACGAACCACGGCCGGCGTCCGCTCGGCGGCGACGACGGCCGGCGCCTGCGGGGCCGGGCAGTGCCTGATCTCGTCGACCAGCGCCTGCGTCGGTGGGGAGGGCTCGACATCGAGCTCGTTCTTCAACAGTGCTGCGAAGGTCTCGGCGCGGGCGAGCGCCGCCTCGCGGCCGCGGTGCCGGGCCAGCAGCCGCAGGACCAGCCGCTGCCAATCCTCGCGCAGCGGATCGATGGCCACCAACCGCTCCGCCGCCTCGAGGGCGGAATCGCCCTGTCCGTCGGCATCGAACCCGAACGCACTGGTCTCGAGCACGTCCGTCGCCAGCGTCTCGAGCCGCGCGCGTTCACCCCGCGCCCACTCGTCGAACGGCTCGACGCCAAGATCGAGGTCGGCCAGGAAAGGACCGCGATAGAGCCCACCGGCGCGAACGAGGTCGTCGAACCGGGCCGACACCGCGAGCTCGCCAAGGGCGGTGGCGTCGATCGCCGTGACAGGCAGTCGCAACTCGACGACATCGCCGTCGAGATGCAACAGGTCCGGCGCGGTCTCGGCCAGGTCGGCACGCAGCGATGCGAGGCACTGACGCAAGCTCTGGCGCGCCTGCCGGTCGGGACTATCCGCCCACAGGAGCGTCGCCAGTTGCGAGCGGCCGACGCTGCGCTCGGGATGCATCGCCAGATAGGCGAGCAGCGCGCAGCTCTTGCGCGCCGAGATGCGAATGGTTGGGTTGCCGGGCCCGTCCGCCTGCACGCGGAACTTGCCCAGAAGCTGCAGCCTGATCCCCGACGGGCCGTACATGCCACCCCTGCCTTTCGAAGGCTGGCAGTACGTAGGAACACCTTCGAAGCGTTCAAGAATGGGCTAAAAATATCCCATGGACCAAACCGATGTCGACCGCATCGCCGACTGGATCATCCGCCGCGGCCTGGAGGGCACGGCGGAGCCCGAGCTGCTGCGATTGTTCTGCGAGAAGTGCGGAACGGCCGGCCTGCCGGTCAATCGTGGATTGATGTTCATCGATACGCTGCACCCCGTCTATGAAGGCCGGATCTTCCGCTGGCGCAACGATGGCGAGCCGGAGGAGCCGGTGCGCGACTATGGCCCCAGCAATGAAGGCGAGCTGGCCGCCTCGTGGCAGCGCAGCCCCTTCTATTATCTGCTGCAGACCGGCGGCGAGGAGCTGCGCCGCCGCATCGGCTTCGGCGAGTCGCCCGACTTCACGATCATCCAGGAACTGAAGGACGCCGGCCACACCGATGCGGTGTTGTACGTCCATCGCTTTTCCGCCGACGGCACGATCGGCGAGATGGATTGCTTCTATTCGTCGTGGGCGACACGCGATCCCAAGGGCTTCAGCGAAGACAACGTCCGAGCCCTGCGCCGCCTGGTCCCGGCTCTCGGCCTCGCCGTCAAGAACGCGGCGCTGGCCCGGATCTCGGCCACCCTGGTCGAGGTCTATCTCGGCCGCGACGCTGGACGCCGCGTGCTCGAAGGCCGTATCCGGCGCGGCATCGCCGATCGCATCGAGGCGGTTCTGTGGTTCTCCGACCTGCGCAGCTTCACGGCGATCACCGACACGGCGCGGCCGGTCGAGATCATTCCGCTGCTGAACGACTATGCCGACGCGGTGATCACCTCGATCCAGCAGTCGGGCGGCGACGTGCTGAAGCTGATCGGCGACGGCACGCTCGCGATCTTCCGCGCCGACGATCGCAGCGCCGCCTGCATCAATGCGCTCAGGGCCGAGGCGGAGATGCGCCGCCGCGTGGCCGAGCTCAACGAGCGCCGCAAGGCGGAGGAGCGGCCGACCACGTCGGTCTATGTCGGGCTGCATGTCGGCGCGGTGTTCTACGGCAATATCGGCAGCGTCGACCGCCTCGATTTCACCGTCGTGGGTCCCGCCGTCAACGAAACGAGCCGCATCGCCTCGATGTGCCGCTCGGTCGACCGGCCGGTCCTGATCTCCTCGGCCTTCGCCAACGCACTGCCCGCACAGGATCGCGGACGGCTGGTGTCGGTCGGCCGCTTCGCGTTGCGCGGCGTGGGGCGAGCGCAGGACCTTTTCACGCTCGACCCCAACGCGCTCTAAAAGTGAAATATTCCGCGGTTCGGCTTGCGCCTGGTTGCGGTCGCCGCCTACGATGCCCGTCAATAAATATGCCGCTCCACAGGACGGCTTGATTGTTCGGGAGGGAACAATGGTGAATACGAAGCGTCGTAGCGTGATCAAGCTTGCCGGCAGCGCTGCTGCCGTCGCGTCGACGGGCATGGCGGGCATCCTCGCCACCGGCCGCACACCGGCCTTTGCCCAGCAGAAGATGGTGCACTGGCTGCGCTGGGTCGACTTCGTGCCGGCCTCCGACGCGCTGCTGCGCAAGACGATGCTGCCGCGCGCCGAGAAGGAACTCGGCATGAAGATCACGCTCGAGACGGTGAACGGCAACGATCTCAAGCCACGCGCCACCGCCGCGATCCAGTCGGGCACCGGGCCGGACATCATCCAGGCCTTCAATACCGACGCCTATATCTATGCCAACAGCGTCGTGGATCTCAGCGACCTCGCGCTCGACCTCGATAAGCGCGAGGGCGGCATCTACAAGTACTGCCGCTCGCTGTGCAGCGACGGCAAGATGTTCATGAGCATGCCGTGGGCCGTGCCGGGCGCAATGAACTCCTGGCGCACCTCGTGGTTCGCCGAGGAAGGCGTCACCTCCTTCCCCAAGACGTGGGAGGAGTATCGCGCGGTCGGCAAGAAGCTGAAGGCCAAGGGGCGGCCGATCGGCCAGACGCTCGGCCACACGTTCGGCGACGCGCCGACCTTCACCTACCCGTACCTCTGGTCGTGGGGCGGCAAGGAGCTGGAGGCCGACGGCAAGACCGTCGCCATCAATTCCAAGGAGACGCTCGAATCGGTGAAGTTCATGCAGGCCTTCTGGAAGGAAGCCTGCGACGAGGGTGCGCTGTCCTGGGACGACACCAACAACAACCGCGCATTCCTCTCGGGCACGATCTCGTCGACCTTGAACGGCGCCTCGATCTACATCGAGGCCTCGCGCAAGCCCGACACCTACCAGACCGAGAAGGGAACGCCGCTCTTCAAGGACATCCAGCATGCGCCACTGCCGGCGGGTCCGGCCGGACAGTTCGGCATGCACCTGATGCAGTCGGACATGCTGATGAAATATTCCAAGAACCAGGATGCCGCGAAGGCGTTCCTGAAGTGGATCCACGACGAGAAGAACTACGGCGAGTGGTTCAATTCGCAGAAGGGCTACTCGACGCCGTGCACGGCCAAGTGGGAGAGCAACCCGCTGTGGAATGCCGACCCGGTGATGGCGCCCTTCAAGGTCGCCGCGCGTCTCGGCCAGGCGCCGGGTTTCGCCGGCTTGCCGAACCAGAAGGCGGCCGAGGCGCTCGCCAAGTACATCGTCACCGACATGTACGCCAAGGCGGTCCAGGGCACCGCGCCGGAAGAGGCGGTGAAATGGGCCGAGGGCGAGCTCAAGAAGGTCTACAACACCTGACCAGCAGGTAGGCCATGGCAGTCACCGCCCTGGGCGGCACGGAGGCCAAACGGTCTCTCGTGCGGTTCCGCAAGCTGGAGGACGAGCGCTGGCTCGCCTTCGTCCTCCTGATGCCGACGGCGCTGCTGCTCGGGCTGTTCATCGCCTATCCGTTCATCGAGGGCGTGCTGCTGTCGCTGAGCGACGCCAAGGTCGGCGACAATGGCCACTTCGTCGGCCTCGCCAACTTCTTCAAGCTCTGGAACGACGGCATCTTCTGGACGTCGGTCTGGAACACCTTCTGGTATACGGGCGTCACGACCGTCTTCAAGCTGGGGCTCGGCCTCTGGCTCGCCATGCTGCTCAACCGGCACTTCCGCGGCAAGGCGATCATCCGCGCCTTCATCCTCCTGCCCTTCATCATTCCCACGGTGCTCTCCACCTTCGCCTGGAAGTGGATGTTCGACCCGACCTTCAGCGTCATCAACTGGGCGCTGCTCCACCTCGGCCTCATCCACCTGCCGATCAACTGGCTCGGCAATCCCGACCTCGCCATGGGCTCGATCATGGCGGTCAACATCTGGCGCGGCGTGCCGTTCTTCGCCATCAGCCTGCTCGCCGGCCTGCAGACCATCAGCCCCGAGCTGAACGAGGCCGCCGCCATCGACGGCGCCCGGCCGTGGGCGCGCTTCTGGTACGTGACCTGGCCGCTGTTGCTGCCCGTCACCATGGTGGTGATGCTGTTCTCGGTGATCCAGACCTTCGCCGACTTCCAGCTGGTCTACGTCATGACCGGCGGCGGCCCGGCCAACGCCACGCACCTCTTCGCGACCTACGCCTACCAGATCGGCATCGTCTCGGGGCTGCTGAGCCAGGGCGCCGCCGTGTCGCTCGCCATGTTCCCGTTCCTGTTCATCATCGTCGTGGTGCAGCTCCTCTACATCCGCCGCGTGGAGGTCCGCTGATGATCGAAGGCGCGCTCTGGCGGCGATGGGTGTTCTACAACATCCCGCTGATCCTGTTCGTGATCGTCCTGCTGTTCCCGTTCTACTGGATGATCATCACCAGCTTCCGGCCCGACGGCGAGCTCTACAAGCCGTGGAATTCGCCGCTCTACCAGCCCTTCTGGACCAACAAGCCGACGCTCGAGCACTTCGTCTACCTGTTCGAGGAAACGGACTTCGGCCAGTGGATGATCAACACGATGTTCATCGCGTTGATGTCGACGGCCATCTCGCTGTTCTGCGGCGTGCTGGCGGGCTATGCGCTGGCACGCCTCACCTTCCCGTGGGCCGGCAGCCTCGGCACGTTGATCTTCATCACCTATCTGGTGCCGCAGACACTGCTGTTCATTCCCCTGGCCGAGATCATACGCGACTTCAGACTCGGCGATTCGCCGTGGTCGCTGATCCTCACCTATCCGACCTTCCTCATCCCCTTCTGTACCTGGCTGATGATGGGCTACTTCAAGGCCATCCCGAAGGAGCTCGAGGAATGCGCGCGCATCGACGGCGCCTCGCGCTGGAAGGCGATGCTGTTCATCATCGTGCCGGTGGCGCTGCCGGGCATCCTGTCGGCCGGCATCATCGCCTTCACGCTCTCCTGGAACGAGTTCATCTACGCCCTGGTCTTCCTCTCCTCGCCCGAGGAGAAGACGGTCGCCGTCGGCGTCACCTCGGAGCTGATCCGGGGCGACGTCTTCTTCTGGGGTTCGCTGATGGCCGGCGCGCTGCTGGGCTCGGTGCCCGTCGCCGTCGTGTACTCGTTCTTCGTCGAACACTACGTCTCGGGCCTGACCGGCTCGGTGAAGGGATAGAGGCATGGCCGAGGTCACGCTGCGCAAGCTGAACAAGTATTTCGACACCACGCACGTGGTGAAGGACGTCGACCTCACCATCCGCGACAAGGAGTTCATGGTCTTCGTCGGTCCCTCGGGCTGCGGCAAGACCACGACGCTCCGCATGATCGCGGGGTTGGAGGCCGTGAGCAGCGGCGAGATCCGGATCGAGGACACGGTCGTGAACGAGGTCCCGCCGATGGACCGCGACATCGCCATGGTGTTCCAGAACTACGCCCTCTATCCGCATATGAGCGTCGCTTCGAACATGGCGTTCGGCTTGAAGATGCGCAAGTTCGAGAAGACGGAGATCGCCGAGCGCATCAAGCGCGCCGCGGCGATCCTCGGCATCGAGGCGCTGCTGCAGCGCAAGCCGCGCCAGCTCTCGGGCGGCCAGCGCCAGCGCGTCGCGCTCGGACGCGCCATCGTGCGTGACCCCAAGGTGTTCCTGTTCGACGAGCCGCTCTCCAACCTCGACGCCAAGCTGCGCGTGCAGATGAGGGTCGAGCTGAAGAAGCTGCATGAGCGGCTGGCCGTGACCTCGATCTACGTGACGCACGACCAGGTCGAGGCGATGACGCTCGGCGACCGCGTCGTGGTGATGAAGGACGGCGTGGTGCAGCAGGTCGGCGAGCCGCTCGAGCTCTACAACAGGCCCGCCAACCGCTTCGTCGCGGGCTTCATCGGCTCACCGGCGATGAACTTCGCCGACGTCACGCTGGCCGAGTCGAACGGCCGCGCTGTCGCCGAGGCGCCCGGCCTCAGGATCGAGCTGCCGGGCGAGCTGGCCGCGCGGGCCAAGAGCCGGGCCGGCTGCAAGGCGACGCTCGGCATCCGCCCCGAGGACATCCATGTCGCAGGCCCGTCCGACGCGGCCGAGCATTGCTTCGACAGCAGTGTCGAGGTGGTGGAGCAGCTGGGTTCGGAGATCCTGCTCGACACGCGCGTCGGCTCGGCCCTGTTCGTGGCCAGCATCGATCCCACGGTGCGCGTGCGCGCCCACGACAAGCTCCGCCTGGCACTGAAGCCCGGCCGGCTGCACCTCTTCGACGCCGAGAGCGAAGCCGCGATCTAAATCGATCCATTGATCGGAATGCGGGCTGCAGGCGTGCGTGGGTTAGGCTCCGCACCCTGGAGACCCGGATCCAGGGCCGTTTGGCCTAAAGCGCGGGGGCCGCGGGGGACGCTGCACAGTGGGGCAGATCAAGCGCGGTGGAAGGGTCGGTATGACTGACCTCACCGTCAGATTCGATACGTCTGACGGTAACTTTCGGTAATCGACCCCAGATGCAGCAGGCGGGTCACTTCGGCCCGACCCAGGCGTCCAGCACGTCCCACTTCATCTTGCGCTGCTCCTCGGGCGGCTTCTTGTAGGCGAAGCCGAAGGCGGCGCCGTCGAACGAGCCATAGGTCGGATTGGCGATGACCAGCCATTCGCGGCCCCAGCGATCCTTGTTCTCGTCGAAGAACTTCTGGCGGTCGGCCTCGCTCGAGGCGTAGCGGTCGTCGAAGTCGCCGAAATTGTCGCCGAACTCGAGCAGGATGCGATAGTCCTTGGCGAGGAAGGCGCGGCGCGTGCCCTTCTTGCTGCCCCA
>DATJWN010000313.1:0-6641 GCA_035501235.1 Reyranella sp. | reverse complement strand
CGCCGGCCGCTCGCAAGGAACTTCCCGGCGCAGAACGGCTATGGCGGCATGCAGAAGGTCGAGCTCGCGTTGCAGGCTTGAGGAACAGGGGTCAACAGGGAGAATGGGGATGATGAAAAGACTGACGATGGCGATGGCAATCCTCGCCGGACTGTGCAGCGTATCGGCGACGGCTGACGCGCAGGGCTGCGAACCCAAGATCGGCCATCCGCCGCTGGTGCGCAAAGGCCATCTGATCGCGTCCATCAATCCGACGGTGGCGCCGATCCAGTACATCAACGAGGACGGCGAGATCGTCGGCCTCGACGTCGATCTCGGCAACGCGATCGCCAAGCGGCTCTGTCTCACCATGCAGTTCCAGAGCACGCAGTTCGCGACGATGATCCCCATCCTGAAGGAAGGGCGCATCGACATGATCAACTCCTTCATGTTCTACACGCCCGAACGTGCGGCGCAGGTGCTGATGGTGCCGTACGGCGCGTCGTCCTACGCGATCATCGTTCCCAAGGCGAACAAGGACGAGGTCAAGGGACTGGAGTATTTCTCCGGCAAGCCCTTCTCGGTCGAGCTCGGCACCGTCGACTATGCCGACGCCAAGGCCGCGAGCGAGGCATTGGTCAAGGCGGGCAAGCCGGCGATCGACATCCGCACCTTCGGCACCTACGCCGACGTGCTGCAGTCGATGGCCGCGGGCCAGGCGGCGGGCGCGATCATCGGCGTCGAGCAGGCCGTGTACTACAAGAAGAAGGGCGCCGACTTCTTCCGCGTCGCCGTGGGCGGCCTGGAGCCGCATGCCGAGGCCTTCGCCTTCAAGGAGCCGGCGCTGGCCGAGGCCGTCGTCAAGGTGATGAACGAGATGAAGGCCGACGGCAGCTTCGACAAGATCTTCGAGCCCTACGGCCACTGCGTGCTGCCCGGTCCGTACAAGGTGATGTCCGGCCCGATGACGCCCTTCACCTGCCCGCAGCGCAAGGACTGACGTCATGAAGCGTTTGGCCGTTCTCTCGGCACTCCTCTGCGCTTTCTCCGGCGCCGCCGCCGCGCAGAGCTGCGAGCCCAAGCTCGGCCATCCGCCCTTGGTGCGCAAAGGCTACATGATCGCCGCCATCAATCCGACGGTGGCGCCGATCCAGTACATGAACGAGGATGGCGAGATCGTCGGGCTGGACCCCGATTTCGGCAACGCCATCGCCAAGCGCCTGTGCCTCAAGATGGAATGGCACAGCACGCAGTTCGCCACGATGATCCCGATCCTGAAGGAGCATCGCATCGACCTGATCAACTCCTTCATGGTCTACACGCCCGAGCGCGCCGAGCAGGTGCTGATGATCCCCTACGGCGCGACCTCGGGCTCGGTGATCGTGGGCAAGAACAACAAGGACAAGATCGACGGGCTGGAATATTTCTCCGGCAAGTTCCTGGCGACCGAACTCGGCACGATCGACTATCGCGACGCCAAGGCCGTCAGCGACCAGCTCGTGAAGGAAGGCAAGCCCGCGATCGACATCCACACCTTCGGCACCTATGCCGATGTCCTGCAGGCGGTGGTGGCGGGCCAGGCCGATGGCGGCATGCTCGGCATCGAGCAGTCCGTGTACTTCCGCAAGAAGGGCGCGGCCTTCCGCATCGCCATCAGCGGCATGGAACCCCATGCCGAGGCGCTCGCCTTCTCCAATCGCGAGCTGGCCGACGCGGTGGCCAACGTCATGAACGAGATGAAGGCCGACGGCAGCCTCGACAAGATCTTCGAGCCCTACGGCCACTGCCTGCTGCCGGGCCCCTACAAGGTGACGACCGGCCCCGAGCCGAAGTTCACCTGCCCGCCGCGCAAGGACTGACCCGCAAAGCTTTTCTCCCCATTCAAATGGGGAGGTGTCAGCGTCATACGCTGACGGAGGGGTCATGAGCACCAGTCGCGTTACTCATGACCCCTCCGTCGCGGATTACCGCGCCACCTCCCCATATGAATGGGGAGGAAGGCGATGCTCTAAGCCTTCGAAAAGCGCTCCGGCTTGGGCAGGCCGAGATGGTCGCGCAGGGTCGTGCCCTCGTACTCCGTGCGATAGAGGCCGCGGCGCTGCAGCAGCGGGATGACCTGGTCGACGAACAGCTCGAACTCGTCGTGGAAATAGGCCGGCATGATGTTGAAGCCGTCGCAGGCACCCTCGTCGAGCCAGAGCTTCATGTGATCGACGACCTGCTCGGGCGTGCCGACCACGGAACCGTGCGAGCGGCTGGCGGCGACCTGGATGCCGCACTGGCGGATCGACAGGCCCTCCTTGTCGGCGCGATCCATCAGGCTCACGACCCTGGGCGTGAAGTTGCTGCCGTTGGCGCGGATCTCGGCCGTCGGCAACGGCGCGTCCTGCGGATAGTCGTAGAGCCGGAACTTCATCTGCTCGCTCAGCATCCAGATGCCGACCGCCGGATGCAGCAGCTCGTTCAGCTCCTTCTCCTTGTCGAGCGCCTCCTTCTCGGTCGAGCCCAGGATCGGCATCAGGCCGGGCAGCACCTTCAGGATCTCGGGGTCGCGGCCGTACGCCGGCATGCGCTCGCGCACGGTCGAGCGGAACTTGATCGCCTCCTCGCGCCGCCCTTGCGCGGCGAAGATCGTTTCGGCCACTTGCGCGGCGAACTCCGTGCCGGCGGGCGAGCCGCCGGCCTGCACCATGACCGGCCAGCCCTGCGGCGAGCGCGGCAGGTCGAGCGCGCCTTTCACCGCGAAGAACTGGCCCTTGTGGTCGAGCTGCCTGATCTTCGAGGCATCGACGAAGCGACCGCCCTTGCCGTCGGCGACCAGCGCATCGTCGGCCCAGCCGTCCCAGAGATCCTTGCAGATATCGACGAACTCCTTGGCGCGCTGGTAGCGCAGGGTCTTTTCCATGTGCGACTTGCGGCTGAAGTTCAGCGCCGCATCGTCGTTCGCCGTGGTGATGATGTTCCAGCCCGCGCGGCCGTTCGTGACGTGATCGAGGGTCGCGAAACGCTCGGCGATGGCATAGGGCTCGTTGTAGGTGGTCGAGAGCGTCGCCACGAAACCGAGCTTCTCGGTGGCGCCGGAGACGGCCGCCGTGATCGAGATCGAATCGATGTTGTTCAGCGCGCCCTGGGCGATCACCCGCCCGTCCTTCTCGCGCGCCGCCAGCATGTCGCCCACGAACAGGAGGTCGAACTTGCCGCGCTCGGCCGTGACCGCCATTTGGCGATAGTAGTCGTAGCCCAGGATGCCGTGCGGATCGACCGAGGGATGGCGCCAGCCCGCGACGTGATGGCCGCCGGGATAGGTGAAGACGCCGAGATGAAGCTGCCGCTGGGACATCGACGGAATTCCCCCTTCAGGCAGCGTAACGGCTGGCCGCGCGCTCCAGCCCGAATTGCTGACGCAAGGTCGAGCCGCTGTAGCCGGCCGACCGTACGCCACGGCGGCGCAGCACCGGCACGACGTGCTCGACGACGACGGCGAGGTCGATCGACATCACGGCGGGCAGGATGTCGAAGCCATCGCAGGCGCCCGATGCGTTCCACTCGATCATCCAGGCCGCGAACCGTTCCGGCGTGCCGACGAAGCGCGGCGCGCCGCCGGCGAGCGGCGGCACGAGACCGTCCAGTTCGGCCGCGCGTCTCGTCGCCTCTTCTTCCGTGCCGGCCAGGATCGGCATGACGCGGGCGACGAGGCGAACATCGCCGTCGTCCCGTTCCTGCTTGCCGGCCAGGCCGCGCCATTCGGCACGTCGGGCCTGGGCCTCCGCGACCGTGGCGCACTCGGCGAGCACGATCTCGGCGCTGAGCGCGAGCGCCGCGCGCGCCGGATCGAACGGCCGGTCACGATAGAGGATCACCGGCTGACCCTGCACGGGACGCGGCACGTTGAGCGGCCCGCGCACGGTGAAGAAGCGGCCCTCATGCTCGATGGGATGCACGCGCTCCGATACGGCGAAGGTTCCGGTCTTCTGGTCGACGGTGAAGCTCTCGTCCTCCCAGCTGTCCCAGAGCTGGCGCGCGACATCGATCAGCTCGACGAAACGCGCGTCGGCGTCGGGACCCGAGATCGGCAGGTCGGGCTTCTGGAACCTCTGCGCGAGCTCCGTTGGCCCGTCGAGGCCCGCGATCCAGCCGGTGCGGCCGCCCGCGAGATGATCGAGCGTCGCGAACACGCGGGCCACGTGATACGGCTCGGCGACGTCGGCCGGCCAATAGCCGCAGAGGCCGATGCGCTTTGTCACGCCGATCAGCGCGCCCAGCAGCGGCAACGGATCGAGATGCAGGCTGTCGAGCGTGCCCTTCTGGCGCGCCGCCATGGGCGCCGTCGGCAAGCCCAGCAGCACGGCATCGAGACCGCCTCTTTCGGCCGTGCGCGCCGCGTCGCGGAACGACGACACGCCCTCGAACCCCGTCGCGGCCGAGACGCGCCAGGCGGCCGGATGCCAGCCATGGGCCGCAAGAGACGCCAGCAGGTGCACGCTAGAGCTCTCCCATCACCATGTTCAGGAACTGCTTGGTGCGTTCGTTGCGCGGGCTGTCCATGATGTCGGCGGGCCGGCCCTCCTCGATGATGCGGCCGTCCTCCATGAACAGGATGCGATCGGCCGCCCTGCGCGCGAACTGCACCTCGTGCGTCACGATGACCATGGTCATGCCGCGCTCGGAGAGATCGAGCATGACCTGCAGCACCTCGGCGACCATCTCCGGATCGAGCGAGGAAGTCGGCTCGTCGAACAGCATCAGAGTGGGATGCATGGCAAGCGCGCGGGCGATCGCGACCCTTTGCTGCTGGCCGCCGGAGAGCTGGCCTGGATAGGAGTTCTCCTTGTCCGCCAGGCCGACCAGCGCCAGCAGGCGCTTGGCGTCGGCCATCGCCTCGGCCTGCGGCGTCCGGAGCACATGGACGGGACCGCACATCACGTTCTGCAGCGCCGTCATGTGGCTGAAGAGATTGAACTGCTGGAACACCATGCCGATCTGCTGGCGCTGGCGCGACAGCCCCGCATCGGAGAGCGTGATGCGGCCGCTGCCCGCCGGCGCCTGGCCCATGGTCATGCCGGCGATGCGCACCTCGCCCGATTCGGGCCGGTCGAGGAAGTTCAGCGTGCGCAGGAAGGTGCTCTTGCCGCCGCCGCTGGGGCCGATGATCACCACGACCTCGCCCTTCTCGACGGTGAGATCGACGCCCTTCAGCACATGGGTCTGGCCGAAATGCTTGTGGACGCCGCGCGCCTCGACGACGATTTCAGGTGGCATCGGTCGGAACCGCAATGGCTGCGACTGGAACCGCCGCGCGCGTCGTGCGGTCCTGCGCCACCGAGCGCGAGGCATAGGCTTCGAGGCGCGCCTGGATGAAGCCCCAGATGGTCGTCAGGACCAGATAGTAGATCGCCGCGACCATGAAGATCTCGAGCACCTTGAACTGGACCTGCACCAGGAGCTCGGTGCGGCGCAGCAGCTCCTCCATCGAGATCACCGAGGCGAGCGAGGAGGTCTTCATCAGTCCGTTGAAGGCGTTGCCCATGGGCGGGATGATGATCCGGAAGGCCTGCGGCATCACGATGATGCGCATGGTCTTGCCCCAGGTCATGCCGATCGCGCGCGCCGCCTCGAACTGGCCCTTCGGCACGGCGAGGATGCCCGAGCGGATGATCTCGGCGAGATAGGCGCCCTCGTTGACGCCCAATCCGATCAGCGCCGAGGCCAGCACGCCGAGCTTGATGCCGAGCTGCGGCAGGCCGGTGTAGATGATGATGAGCTGCACCAGCACGGGCGTGCCGCGCCACAGCCAGACATAGACCGACGCGGGCCCGCGCACCCAAGGCCGCTCCGACATGCGCATCATGGCCGCGCCGCAGCCCAGCACGAGACCGATCGCCATGGCGCCGATCGACAGGCCGAGCGACACCGCCGCCCCCGTCAGCAGATAAGGGCTGTGTATGTAGTGAAAGAACGCAGACCAATCCCAGATCACGAGCCCGAACCCCTTGGGCAACCCTGCGCCACACACGCTATGAAAGCAAGGCTCATGCCACGCATTCGCAATTCGTTAGTATGCTGACGAATTGAGGTGCAGGACTTCGTCGGCATGAACCTGCTATCAGGGTGTCATGAGCAAGAAGACGTCTTTCGCCCTCGCCTCGCGTCCGGGCTTTTTGATCCGGCGGCTGCACCAGATCCATCTTTCGCTCTTTGCGGAGGAGTGCGCCGCCTTCAACGTCACGCCGGTGCAATACTCGATTCTGACCGCGGTCGCCGCCCAGCCCGGCCTCGAGCAGGCCGCCCTCGCCCAGGAAGTCGGGATCGATCGTGCGACGCTCGCCAACGTCGTGGCGCGTCTCGCCGGGCGCGGTTTGGTGCGGCGCAAGCAAGGCAAGGAAGACCGGCGCCTCAAGCATGTGATGCCGACCGCGTCCTGTCGCCAGCTTCTCACCCGCATGGAAGGGCCGGCGCGGCGCGCACACGAACGCACCGTCGAGGCGTTGAAGCCGCGCGAACGCACGAGCTTTCTCGCCGCGCTCGCGCATCTGGTGAGCGCGGGCAACGAGCATGGCCGCGCGCCGATGCGGATCTGACTAAGATGGATCCCAGATCAGGAGGCGGATCGGCGTCGGGTCGAAGCCGTTGCAGGGATTGTTGATCTGCGGGCAGTTCGAGAC